>DASTTS010000364.1:0-4336 GCA_035760085.1 Pyrinomonadaceae bacterium | reverse complement strand
CATGTGCATGGCTGCCGAGATGGCGCAGGAAGTCGGGGCGGACATTCTCGACGTGAACTGCGGCTGCCCGGCGCCGAAAGTCGTGAAGCACGGCGGGGGCTCGGGACTGCTCAAGGATCATTGCCGGCTTGCGGAGATTCTGAAAGCGATCAAGAAGACGATCACGATTCCGCTGACGGTGAAGATTCGAGCGGGCTTTTACGATCACACGATCAATGCGGTGGAGACTGCGAAGCTTGCCGAGGATTGCGGAGTTGAACACATCGCGTTGCACGGCCGCACGAAAGAGCAGGGTTATCGCGGGCTCGCGAACTGGGATCTCGTCAGGCAAGTGAAGGAAGCGGTAAGTGTTCCGGTGTCGGGCAGCGGTGACGTCACGACGATCGAAGGCGCGTTTGCGAAGTTTCGTGAGACTGGTTGTGACGGCGTATTGATTGGTCGTGGCGCAATGGCGAACCCGTGGATCTTTCGTCAGATCGAAGATGCGATGCACGGTCGACCAATCTTCGAACCGACGTTGGCTGACAAGCGCGCGATCCTGCACGAGTACTTCGACATGCTGCGCGAAGACATGCCCGAGACGCCGGCGATTAATCGCATGAAGCAGCTAGCGGGACAGTTCACGCGCGGTTTGCAGGGCGGCGCCCTCTTCCGCACCTCCATCTACCACTCACACACCGTTGAAGAAGTGCTCGATCGCATCGAGGAATACTTCGAAGCCATCGAATCCGGCCGTCCCTATTACGGTGAAGCCGGGCCGCAGATTAGCGCTGAGGAAATCACGGATTGCGCTGCCTTTAGCTCTTGATCCGTGGCTTTGGTCCGCGTTTATCCGCGTTACCTGTATCAAGACTCACCGGCGCCGGATAACCCTTCTGCGCCACCGACCCCAGATCAATTACCGTCTCCTTCTTAACATCCTTGAGCTTGTTAAGAATGTCTGTCCGCTGCGGCAGATCCTCCAACTTCAATCCGTTCGCCTCGAGCACGCTTCGCAGGTTCTCTTCCGTGTTCGTGTCCTGCGCGTAGACGTCGCGATAGATGTGTAGCTTTCCATCCTCGATCACGATCGTTTCGTAGCGCAGTTCAACCGGAACAGTCTGGTTGAGTTTGACGGTCTGTGTTTTCTCCTTGTCCGCTAAATACGTATCAATCTTGCCGGAGACTTCTGCCGTGTTTGCTGCCTGCGCGAGGAGCGCGGCGAAGTCTTTGATCTGCGCGTTCGTCAAACCAACACACCCGTGCGAAGCGAACTTCCCAATCCTCGAGGGTGACTTCCCACCGTGAATCAACGACGGCAAACCAATTGGTATCTTGATTGGACCAAGCGGATTAAGTTTGTCACCAGCTTCGACAGTTTCACCTGGCGTGACGTTCTTCATCTTCGCCACCCACGGCGAGTCCGGCGGCGTCCACGTAGGATTGAAAATTATCTGCTGTGCTTTTCGCAGTCCCAGCGGCAGCGGAAATTCCGGATAACCGATGCCGACTTTGTACGACTTCACAAGCGAGCCATCGCGGAAGAGATCCATGCGATACGCGGGAATGTTGACGACCACGCGCGTGTCTGACGGCACCGCGTTTGGTCCTTTCAACATCTGCACGTCATCAGAACCTTCAGACGTATCACCCTTGGACCAGTATTCGTTTGCGAGCTTTGCGAGGTCTTGAGCTTTCTGCTCGCCAAGCACAGAGCGTAACTTTTCTTCAGCACGCGCGGGCGCGTCAGTTCCATTGCCTTCTAGATCTTCGGCGTTGCTTTCTCGCAGCCGCGCGACGTCGGCACTAGAGACGTTCTTGAGCTCATCGATCTGCTGATCTGAAAGCTTGAGGTTCTGTTTCACTCGAGCCACAAACTTGTCGTCGGTTAATAGAGCATCGAGCAACGGCAACGTCACCTTCATCGACGCAGTCTCGGTGTTTGCAGGTGAAGGCGATACGCTCGCAGCAGGGCTCGGCGACGGGCTGGATTGGGTCGACACCGTAGAGTTTGAATTACTCGGCACCGGCGCACAGCCCGTGAGCAAAATCACGAACCACGAAAGAATGAAAAGTCGGCGAATTATGGTCATTTTTGGCTCCTCGCGGGTGATGGAGCAACGGGCGTTCCAGTGAGGTGTCACTGTTTACAGGCGTTTTCTGAACGATTAGCGAACGGATAAGCGGCTACCGCGTTCGGTCGTGTAGCAGTGGATACGGGTTGATATTTGTGCCTTCCCAGTAGCGTTTCGGGTCGGAAACGGCGGCAATCGAGAAGTGCAGATGGTAATTGCCTGGCCCAGCATTGCCCGTATCGCCGACGTAAGCGATCACCTCGCCTTGCTTCACAGTGTTTCCTTCGACGAGGCCGACGGCGTAGCGCGAGAGGTGGGCGTAGTAGAAAACTAAATCCCCGTTTGTATTCAGTTGATAGATTGTCGTGCCGCCGCGATCGCTGTTGAAGAGTTTGAGAATCTTGCCGTCTGAGGCAGCAAGAACGGGCGTTTCAGCGGCAGCCATTATGTCTATCGCGTCATGGACGCGGCCTTCCGAGCGAGCTTCGTCGAAGGTATCGATCAGTTGGTCCGGACGCACCCCGGCGACGGGAATGATCAGGTTTACCTGGCCGACGAAATTTGCGGGCTCGGGCTCGGGTGTTGGGGTTGGTGCTGGCGGCAGTGGCGTGCCGAGAGCGATCGGATTGCCTGCGGGAAGCTCAATCGCCGGAACGAGCGGCGTCGTCCGATAAGTGATCGCCATCCACACCAGAGACACGATCACCAAAAACACTACACAAAGCAGAAATCGAAGCTTTCCCGGCCCCATAGACCGGTTATAAACAAGAATCGTTCCAAAATCCGTGAAATCCGCGGTTAAGTTACCGTTCGAACCCGAGCGGCAACAGTGGCCGTGGCGTCGTCCCTCCGAAGAACCAGCTAGCCCCGACACGCAATCGATGGTGCCACGTCGGCAACCGCGACGTGTACAACGCGAACCGCGCCTGTCGCGCCAGCGCGCCACCAAACGCCTTCCCACCAGTCAACACCGCCGCACGTTCCGTCCCTAAACTGATCGCCTCACCAAGCTCCTCGAAGTGCTTCGTCTTCATCTCCTTCCCTTCGAGATAAGCCTTGATGTTACTTCCGGCGAGACTTGCCTGCTGAAACGCGAGTTGCGCAGTCCCGGCGAGCGTCGGCGTCGCATCAGGGTAGAAAGCAATGTCGCCCAACGCGAAAACATTCACGTATTCCGACAACTGCATCGTCGGCTTCACCATCAGCAACCCGCGCTTGTTCTTCTCCACGTCAAGCTGCTCGATGACGGGATTCATCTTCACGCCGCCCGTCCACACCACCGCCGCCGCCTTCAAACTCTCCTGATTACCATCATGCTCAAACGTGAACTCGTCGGACATAACTTTCACCACGCGCGTCTTCGTATGCACTTCAACCCGCGACTCGCGCAGCGCATCGTCGACAAACTCGCGAATCTGATCGCCCATCCCGGGAACAACACGATCGCTCATTTCGATCACGAGCACCCGCGGCTCGCCGTGTAGTGCACGACGCTGAAACGCATCGTTCAGCAGGTCAGCCATTTTTGTCGACAACTCACAGCCACTCGCGCCCGCACCGACGACGGCAAACGTCAGCTCACGACGCACGTCCTGTGGCGGCATGTCCGGCGGAATGCGATCGAGCGCCGCGACCATCAGCGCGCGCAGATCGTCCGCGTGCTGCAGTTTTCGAAATGGCTTTGAAAACTCTTTCGCGCCCTCGACCCCGACGTAATTCGTGATCCCGCCGACGGCCAGCACGAGCACGTCGTAGTTCAGCGTTTGCTGGTTGGCCAGCGAAACGGTCTGCGACTTCAGGTCGATTCCCGTGGCCGCGCCCTGCACACAATGAACGTTATCTTCGAGAAGCTCGTCGTACCTCGGCGCGATGTGCCATGCCTCGACTTCACCGCTCAGGTACTCGTAGAGCATGGGCGTGAAAAGGAAGTGGTCAGAGTCGCTGACGAGGGTCACATCCGCGGCTCCGGCGATCTCCAGAGCGGTAAAAAGACCCCCGAAGCCGCCTCCGAGGATCACGATTTTTGCTTTTGACATTGGCCGCGATAGTACACCCAAATTAGCCGCAAAGCGGCACAAAAGCACAAAAACTTGAGTAGTGCCCTAATTTCAGATTTCTCTGCGATCCTCTGCGTATCTCTGCGTTCTCTGCGTTGAAATGGCTCTTTAACGCAGAGAACGCAAAGATACGCAGAGAACCGCAGAGATAGCTTTAATTTAGGGCACCACCACATCTTGAAACATCTTGTAAATCCTGTCTAATACTCTCTATGTCCCCTGACG
>DASTTS010000363.1:0-3711 GCA_035760085.1 Pyrinomonadaceae bacterium | reverse complement strand
CCGTGCATGTAAAACTGCTCGTACTTCTTCTCCTTGATCAGATCCTCCGGTTTGCCTTGCAGCAACCCCAGCTCGACCATCCCTTCCGTTAACACCTCGATTGAATGTTGCTTCAACTGCTCATGCGTCGTGCCCGGCCGCACCATCTCCACACACGCCATCTGCGCCTTCAACACGAGGTCATAAATCTCACGCTGCGCCTTCGTGTAACGACCATTGATCGGAAAAGTGCGCGTGATGTCGGAAGCGTAGCCTTTGTACTCAGCCCCCGCATCAACCAGCAACAGATCGCCATCATGAAGCTCCCCATCGTTGTTGATGTAGTGAAGCACCGTCGCGTTTGGACCAGCACCGACGATCGACGTGTAGGCCGGACCGGCCGCACCACGGCGACGGAAGACCTGCTCGAGCAACGCTTCGATCTGATACTCCTGCATACCTGGCTTCACTGCCTTCATCGCCTCGCAATGTGCTTCGGCAGCGATGTCGGCCGCAGTTTGCATGATCTCGATCTCGTCAGGCGACTTGAGCACGCGCATCTCGTGCACGATCGTCCCCGGATCGATGATCGTTTGCGGCGGGTGCACAGGCTTGCGATTCACTGCCCGCATGTCGGCGATCTCTTTGATAACTACTTTATCGAGATCGGGATCTACACCGAGCCGGTAATAGAGCACATCGGCACCGTCGAGAAATTCGCGCAGCTTCGACTCAAACTCGGCGACCGGAAACGCTTCCGCCGCACCAAACTCGCTCTGCGCGCCCTCGACTCCCGCGCGACGTCCGTCCCAGATCTCTCTTTCCGGATCTCGCGGTCGCACAAACAACGTGTACTTTTTGTCAGATTCAGGTTTGATCACCGCGAGCGCATCCGGTTCCTCGAAGCCGGTGAGATAGAAGAAATCCGAGTTTTGACGGAAACGATAGTGCGTGTCGTTCGAGCGTGTGGTGTCGTGTGCACCGGGAATAATAGCGACTGATTTGGGCGCCATGCGGCGCATAAATTCCTCGAGCTGGGGCCTGATCATTTGGATTCTCCTCTGTTTTGCATTGTACCTGACGGCAGACTGGATGGATAATCAGCCAACGTGATGAGCACTCAAACTCTGGCTGCAACGGAAACACGCGAGATCGTCAAAGTTGATCCAGCAACTGGCGAGGAGATCGGGCGTGTGCCGTTGCTTGATGGCGCTGCCGTTGCTGACGCCGTCGCGAAGGCACGCGCCGCGCAACCAGCCTGGGCAAAGCTCTCATATAGTGAGCGTGCGCGTTACATCCTGCGTGCTCGTGAGGTCGTGCTCGACCAGCTCGAAGAGATCGCGAAACTGATCTCACGCGAAACCGGCAAACCAGTCACTGAAGCAATCGCAATGGAGATCGTGCCCACGCTCGATCTCATGCACTACTTCGCCGGCAACACGCAGCAAATTCTGAAACGCAAACGAGTCGGCCTGGGCCAGTACAACTACATGGCCCGCACCTCATACATCATCTACAAACCACTCGGCGTCGTAGGAATCATTTCGCCGTGGAATTTTCCGTGGGCGACTCCGCTCGATGAGGTGGTGATGGCGTTGATGGCCGGCAATGCTGTCGTGGTGAAACCGAGCGAGCTCACACCGTTTACCGCGCTCAAGATTGCAGACGTCTTCAAACAAGCTCAACTGCCCGATGGCTTGCTGGAGATCGTTACCGGTGATGGCTCGACCGGCGCGGCGCTCGTCGAAGCTGGTGTGAACAAGATCATGTTCACCGGTAGTGTGAACACCGGCAAGCGCGTCGCCGAAGCAGCGGCGAAACATCTGACGCCCGTCGTGCTCGAGCTCGGCGGCAAAGATCCGATGATTGTTTTCGAGGACGCGAACCTCGAGAACGCGGCGCGCGCCGCGATCTGGGGTGCGTTCTGCAATTCCGGTCAGGCGTGTGCGTCGATTGAGCGCTGTTACGTGCAGGAGTCCATCGCTGCCAGATTTGTCGATATCGTTGTCAAAGAAACAAAACTGCTCAAACAGGACAAACCGTCGACTGGCGATATCGACGTCGGCGCGATGACGAATTTGCGGCAGCTCGAAATTGTTGAAGACCACGTGCGCGATGCGGTTGAACGCGGCGCGGAGGTGCGCGCTGGTGGTCATCGACTCAATGGATCAAAGGGCTGGTTTCACGAACCAACGGTCGTCACCGGTGTCGATCACTCGATGAAGCTGATGCGCGACGAGACGTTCGGGCCCTTGTTGCCGATCATGACGTTCAAAACAGATGAAGAAGCGGTGCGGCTCGCTAACGACAGCATTTACGGGCTTACGGCGAGTGTTTTCACCGGCAGTCTCGAACGCGGAAAGAGGATTGCCGCGCAGATCGACGCGGGCACAGTGATGGTCAACGAGGTTGTTTACACGCACGCACTCGCGCAGACGCCGTGGGGCGGTGTGAAGCAAAGCGGCTACGGCCGGACTCACGGCAGCCTCGGACTGCTGGAACTCGTCTCAGCGCAGCACATTCACGTTAACGCGATGCCGGGACTCGCGGATGTGTGGTGGTTTCCGTATACAAAGCGGGCCGCCGCGCTGTTTCGCGACTTCGCGCGGCGCTTCACGACCGGCTCAATCATTCGTTCGATTCCGCTGTTACCGAAAATCCTCCGCCGCCTGCTCGAGCCCCGGTGACCTTTGCCGGGTAGGCACACTACCGAGCGCGGTAGCGCCGGGTCAAACTAGTTCTCTAGCGTGTTGGTGGTGTCTTAATTTGAAAATCTTCTCTGCGGTTCTCGGCGTATCTCTGCGCCCTCTGCGTTTTGAGTTGCCGTTAACGCAGAGAACACTGAGATACGCCGAGGACGTTGAGAAAATCGTTCAATTTAAGACACCGCTAAGCGTGTTTGTTGCATACCGGGAAGAATTGAAGTAGGGTCACTACACTTGCCCCCGCTCTCTTCTTTCACTACGGAGCAAAATAGTAGTATACTGCCCGCCTCCCAAAACTTTACCTTCTCGCTCTGTTGTTGCTGTAAATCGCTAATACAAACGTTGTAGTACCCTCCCAAGTACTACTGCAATCAGTAACTCATAGCCCTGAATTTCTGGAGGACTGTAAGTGAAAAAGATTCATGCCTTACTAATGATGGTGATCCTTTGTTCAGTTAGCTCAATGCCTCTGATGGTTCATGCCCAGAGCGAGAGGGCTCTGGAACACAGGGCCCAGATCAGTTACCCGGTCAAGTTTGACAAAACAACAAAACCTTTACGCGAGATGTTTGATACGGGCGAGCGACCAGAGCCCGCTCGCGGCGGTAAGGACTTCGAGCCGGGCCGGCCGCAGCCAGTCGGAAACCGGCTCACGCCATTTACCGATCCGCTCGCTGATAAAAGCGTGGGCCTGCCGTCGGCGCTCGCTGAGATCAAGGCATCCACAAATGGCACACCCGTGGACCCGGCCGCGCGCGTGGCACCGCCAGACACGACCGGCGACGTTGGTCCAAATCACTACGTACAGTGGGTTAACCTGCGCTACGCGATTTACACGTTGACCAGAAATGCAAGCAACGAGATCAGCGGCTTCAACATCGTCCCGGGATTTCCGAAAAACGGCAACGTCGTGTGGCAGGGTTTTGGCGGTCGCTGCCAGACAGACAACGACGGCGACCCGATCGTTCAATACGATCAGTTGGCCGACCGTTGGATCTTGACCCAGTTCGCCGTCTCAGCCACACCA
>DASTTS010000362.1:0-14864 GCA_035760085.1 Pyrinomonadaceae bacterium | reverse complement strand
GAGGTGGAAGTTTGGATCGTTGAGTATCGAGAACGAAGATTTTTTGGATTAGGACCAACGCGATCCAAATACATAAATTTTTCCAAAAACGAAAATTGATCAGGGTGTTTGCCGCAATCCAAAATTTTGCAGAGTCGGGCGGGTGTTCTCTGCGTTAAGACGGCAACTCAAACGCAGAGAGCGCAGAGATACGCCGAGAACCGCAGAGAAAGATTTTCAAATTAAGACACCAACGCTAGAAGACTAAGCTTGACCCGGCGCTACCGCGCTCGGTACTGTGCCTACCCGGCAGAGGCTTACGGGCAGGTGTTCGCCAATTGTCGCTATGTGTGCACCTCGTTGCTCGGGAGCAATCGCGGTCATGTCACAAGCAAACGGAGAATCAAGCGGCATGTACACACCAAATTATTTTAGGTCTAACACGACACCGCTAAAATCAAGAGCACTCACCACCTGCACCCAATTGCGTTTCTTTCTCGCCAATCTCCTGTGTTAGATCAGCGATCCTTAAACGATCGAGTTTCTCGAGTGGCAGTGCCGTGAAAAGTTGTAAACGACGATTTATCTGAAAGGCGACTTCCTTGAAAGCGCGATACTTCTCTTCATCGCTACCTTCGACAGCGGCCGGATCCGGGCTGGACCAGTGAGCAACAACCGGCTGACCTGGCCATACCGGGCAAGTCTCGCGAGCGTTGTCGCAAACAGTGACAACAAAATCGAATTGCGTGTCCTTAAACTCGTCCATAGACTTACTTCTTGCTTCGCTCGCATCGATATGAAAGCAATGCTTCAGCACTTGAATGGCAAACGGATTGACCTTGCCCGTAGGAAATGCTCCCGCACTGTAAACTTGAAACCGCGGTCCTCCTAATCGCCTCAGAAGATACTCACCAAAAATGCTGCGAGCAGAGTTGCCGGTACACAGAAAGAGAAACTTGTATGGTGTATCGATCATAATGCCTCACTTGATTGGCTGTGGTCCTTTACGTCCATGATACTTTTCACTTCTACTCAGTTCGTTTCCATGTTTTGACTTTTCGGGACGAGCCATCGAAAAAGTAGAGTTGCCAAAACTCCTCCGAGTATTTGTGCCACTACAAAGCCCGGCACATTGCCAGGTGCGATTCCGGCAAAGGTATCGCTTAATGAACGCGCTATGGTGACGGCCGGGTTGGCGAAGGAAGTTGAAGGTGTGAACCAGTAAGCAGCACTGATGTACGCTGCCACGGCAAAAGCCACAGCATTCCATCGTTGGCGCGCGCAACCGGCTATAACTATCACCAGACCAAACGAAGCAACAAACTCGCTCAACAACTGTTCCGCCCCTCCGCGAATGTGACGCGAGAAAGAAATTGCGGGCAGGCTAAACATGATGTTCGCCAGCATGACTCCGGCAACGGCGCCTGCGATCTGAGTGCAGCTATAAAGCGCAAACAGCTTCGAATCGATCTCTTTCTCGATTAACGACGAAAGCGAAACAATCGGATTAAAGTGCGCTCCGGAAATCGGGCCGAAGGTCAGAATCAAGGCGAGCAGCGCTGCGCCTGTCGCCCACGTATTAGCCAGCAGTGCAAGCGCGATATTTCCGCTTGCGAGACGCTCCGCCATGATTCCTGACCCAACAACCGCCGCCAGCAAAAAACTCGTGCCGATGGCCTCAGCTACAACACGCCGCGCTAGTGTTTGATTCATTGGTGATCTCGACGGGACCAGGCGCACCACAACAAACACTAGCCTGAGTAGCCACTTCAGCTTTTTCAATTTCGGCGTTCGCTTCGACCTTTGTTCCGCATTCGCATGGAGCTGTCTCAGCTAAGTTGTCTTCCAGCACGACGAAGACTTCCCATTCATTACCGTCCGGATCGCGAACCCACGTCTTGTCTTGCAACGCGTAGCAACAGCTCGTTTGCATCTCGTCGCGTGTCAGCAATCCGACTTCTTCCCATTTTTGTCGAGTCGCTAAAACATCATCCGTTGACGCGACCTGGATCCCTAAGTGCGAGAGGGCGCCGCGCTCGTTAAACGGGTGCTGGTTCAGCGTGAGGTTGAGAGGAGGATTCTGCACATCGAACTTTGCATAGCCGGTGCGCACCTTGCTGGGCTCAATCCCAAGCATTTTCCGGTAAAACACGATGCTGTCCTCTACGTTCCTGACGTTTAAGGCTAAATGCGCTTTCAGTGTCTGAATTTGTCTTTGATTGGTTACCATTGCTTCACTCCTAAGTTGCCTACCTATTTTCAAGATATTCGCACAGGCGAATATGACAGGAGCGGAGTATCGCCTAAGTTTGGGATATATGTCAAGCCATATATTCAAAAAATGTTTTATGCTAAGATGCGCCCATGGTTAAAGAGGACGACAAGGAACTATTTTTCAAGGCCCTGGCTGACAGGACGCGTCTCAGGCTTCTTAACTTGATGGGGACCGACGAGGTCTGTGTCTGTTTCTTTGTAGAGGTTTTGAAGACCAATCAGCCGAAGATTAGCCGGCACCTGGCGTACTTGCGGCGTGCCGGTATTGTGAGTGCCCGCCGCGATGGACCATGGATTCACTATCGTATCGCACAACCATCGGATGATGACGAGGCGCGGGTTCTGAGGGAAACTCTTGCGTGGCTCGCGAACGATCGTGAAATGCAACGCGACCGCGCTCGCCTGGTCAAAGTCTGCTGCGCTCCGCAGTTACCTGTGGCAATTCAAGGTGCACCACGCCCCGCAAGTTTGGCGGGCCAGTAGTAAACAACGAAAATCGCGGTAAGGACTTTAATACCCCGGCGTTGAGGTCGATCGGCGAATCCAACGAATGATCGGCAACGTTCACGTCATGTTCAGACGTGCTTCAGCTCGATCGTAAATAAAACTTTTCTGTACCCTTCCAGTTAACGTTTTGGTAACATCACCCGCCAACGACGCCACCCCTATTGGCGCCATGTAAGCCTGAACCGACGCACGCCAACAACGACTACGCCGGTGATTATCTGGGAGGGAGGATTCAATGCACCCCAGAACCCACAGGGAGTATCTTTCTCGAAAGACCTTACAGGTGTGCGAGGTGCTGGTGGTCCTTGTCGTTTCGTCGATTCCGATCCTTGCTGCTAACGACCATATCATCGTCCGTGAAAACGTCTCGAAATCAAATCGAGAAGAACTCGAACAGAGATTACAAACAATTACAGGTTGGAACGATCTCGGTTTTGATGCTGCCGGTGTTTTGAGGATTGGTAACAGTGCTCCGCGCACTGGCTCGAAAAGCGCTCGCGAGCTTCTCAATAGAAGTGTTTCAGCCAACCGCGTGATCCTGTTCGAAGATGCCAGCTCGCGGAAGGATGTAGTCTTTTGTAGTGTTGTCGAGACAACGGTAAACGCTACATCGTATGGAGCTTTACCGGTTTACGTCGTTCTGATCGACTTCGCAGATTTCCGCCAGGTGACCGGCGATAAGCAGGCGCGCGCGGCTTTCGATGTCGGTTGGGCCGTGCTGCACGAAATAGACCACGTTACCGAAGACTCTCAAGATCCGCAGCAGGATGTCGCTGGAGACTGTGAAGGACGAATCAATCGAATGCGTCGCGAGTTGGGTCTGCCGGTTCGAAACAGCTACTTCTTCAGTATTCTTCCGGTTAAAAGTGACGGCAATCTAATTAGCCGGTTCGTACGATTGGGCTTCGATCAAGACAACGCCACGTTATCTAAGCGACGACGTTATTGGTTGATTTGGGACGCAGCGATTGTTGGCGGCTTGCCCCCGGAAACAGAATCCGCACGCGCCTCTCTCGACATCTTTTGAAGAGTCGAATAAGCCGCAATGTACCTCACAGCGGAGCTTTCCCCGAATTTCTCTTTCTACCCGGTTAACAAACATTTAAGGCGGCATTCACTGGTCTTTAACCTCCAGTCACTAGCTTGTGCAGGCATACCTGGAAGGGATTACCGCTCAACTTAGACAGGAGAACCAGAATGAATTTCTATGCCGTCGTGCGCCCACGCTCGATCTTTTGCTTGCTAACGCTCACATTGATTTTAGTCTTTCAGTCGTCAACGTTTGCACAATCAGGAACTGTCGGCTCCTTAACCGGTGTCGTAAAGGATCCGACCGGTGCCAACTTACCTGGAGTCAGCGTCGTTGTTCGGAACATTGGCACAGGAGCAACACGAACCGCGATCAGCGGAGAAGATGGACATTGGATCTTACCTGCACTTCCGATCGGTACGTACGAAGTCTCTTACGAAATCACCGGTTTCAAGAGGCTCGTTCGCGAGCGAGTTGAGGTCGAGGCCAGTGTACCGCGAACTCTGGAAGACAAACTCGAGATTGGCGAGATCGGAGCGGTTATCAACATCACCGAGGGCGCGGCGCTAATCACGCCGGAAACCTCCACAGTCGCGCGTCAACTCTCTTCAGAACAACTGGTCCAGGTGCCGACCTCGACGCGGAGCTTCACGCAGTTGCTGTCAGCAGAGGCCGGCGTCAGCTCGGATCTCTCTCCTGTCTTGACGAATGGAAATGGTAATCAGTCACCTTCGGTAAATGGAACACGCACGACAAGCACGAGCTTGTTCTTTAACGGCATCGATGCAACAAACATCACTTCTAATGAAGGCTCGCTGAACGGAAACATTGCCCCTGCACCCGAGACCTTATCTGAAGTCAAACTGCAAACCAGTCTCTACGATGCTTCAACCGGACGTTCGGGCGGCGGTAATTTCCAGCTCGTCACGAAGAGCGGTACTAATCAGTTTAATGGCTCCGCGTACTTCTATATTCAGAATGAGAAGTTCAACGCCAACGACTTCTTCTTCAACAAGGACAAGATTGATCGACCCAAGGCGCGCCGCAACGAAGGCGGGTTCACGGTTGGTGGTCCAATTATTAAGGATCGCTTCTTCTTCTTTGGCGGTTATCAGCACACGAATGCAGAAACAGGTTTCGTGCCCACTGCAAGCAGTATCACAGTGCTTCCTGCCGCGCTCAGGCTCATTACCGGTGAGCGCACGAAGGAAAATCTTTTTGCAGCCTTCAAACAGTTGAATCCTGGCATCGTGGCTTCGATCCCCAAGGCGCAATGTAATCCAACGGTCAACGGTGTCGTCGATCGTCTTTGTATTTCAGACGTGGCCGTCAGATTGTTGAATCTCCGGAATCCTGCAACCGGCGATTTTCTTATTCCGGCGCCGCGGCTCCCCGATGCTCTTGGAAAGGATGCAAGTGTTACTGGAAATATCGGTGGGAACCCGTTCGTCCGGCAACGAAATGTTTTCCCGGCTGAGTTTCAGCAGGATCAGTTCACCATCAAACTCGATGGCCGGTTGTCCAACAAGAATACGTTGAATGGCACAGTGTTCTGGGCCAACTTCCCGGGATTTGATCCATTTCCGGATCCAGGAAGTCTCGCTTCGCCAGTAACAGTCAAACGCTCCGATCGAAACAGGACCATTGCTATATCCGACCAGCACGTTTTTGGTCCAAGGTTTATTAACGAAGTAAGGTTTGGATACTTTTCACTCAACAACACTCGCGTGCTGGATGACCCATTTCTCGGAATCACTAACGAGTCCGTGGGCATACCGAATCCAGCAGTGGCTTTCGATCAAGGACCAGGCACGCTGCGGCTAGGTCACTACGTCGGCCGCCCGGGTACGCTTTTGGAAAGATTCTCATTTGGTGGTCCAAACGATACTTTCAATCGCAGAGAGCAAACTACATTCTCTTTGGGCGACCACATGACGTACCTCGCCGGCGATCATAGTCTCCGTTTCGGAGCCGAAGGTAAGCGCCATAAATTTAATACGGCACTGCCGGAAGAGCAGGCTACCGAGTTCGAAAAGTATGACAACTTCACTCAGTTTTTACGCGGTGTGGCTACCGAGGCCGATACCCAATTCGGTGTCACTGAGAAACGATTCCGTTTCCGCGATCTTAGTGCTTATGTTGCAGACGACTGGAAGGTAAACCGCAAGCTGACAGTCAATGCCGGTCTGCGCTGGGAATGGTTTGGTTGGCCGGAAGAAGCCAATGGCTTAATCGGCAACTTCGACCCGTCGCTGGTTACCGATTTCGACAATCCGCTATCAGGCTTCGTCGTTCCATCAAACGCAGGGCTGACGGGTTTCAGTGCTGTCGATACAGCCATTCAGGCGACGACGCGAGCCGCGACCAGGAGCACGATTCACAATCAGGACTTGAACAATCTTGCGCCGCGTTTCGGATTCGCTTACACGCCGTTTGAGAGTAACAGGTTGGTACTTCGTGGTGGATACGGAGTCTTCTTCGATCGACCTTCGGCCGCTTTCATTAACACAGTCTTCAGTAACTACCCTCACTTGCGCGAAGAGGAAGTTACGTTTCCGGGTAGCAACGTACCGCTCGAGCTCGCCTGGTCTCAGCAAGATCCGAACTTCCCGTTTAGCCAGTACCTCCCGAATCGCGTCGTGCGCACAGGTGGAGCAAACGGGGTATACCAGATTCGCGACAACACGAATGTAATTCGTGGTGCTGATGGAACGCTGAATCCAATCGATCCCGCGACGGGGCTGCCGTTCCGAGGGAATATTGCGGAGACTTTCGAGTTTCGCGCTGTCGATCGCAACTTGCGCACGCCTTATGTCCAACAGTGGAATTTAGGCGGGCAGTATGAAGTCACCAAAAATTTCCTTGTTGAGATTCGATATGTCGGGTCGAAGGGCACAAAGCTATTACAAGCAACCTCTTTCGCGCAGGGCTTTGACCTGAATGATCCGAACACTCCGGATTTTATCTTCGAGAGATTCAATCGCGCTTACGTTGCAGCCGGTAGTCCGCTTGGACCGCTGAATGCAGGCACGACTGCGCGGGCGAGAGGAGTAGGGAAAGCCTTCGGATTCCCGAATGCAGCTCTCGGCGGAATAACTGATTACAACTTAGGGAATCCCTCAGGTTCTGTAATCACCTTCGAAGGTAGATCGCCGTTCCTTGGTTTCGACGTTCCCGAGGCAATCATGCTCGGCAACTCCGCCTATTCGACCTATCACTCCGCCCAGTTGAGTTTGACGAAGCGGCTTTCAAAAGGATTGCAATTCAATGCTGCGTATACGTTCTCGAAGTCGATCGACAACGCATCGGCTGATCCGGGCAGTACCGCGGGTGGAGGCAAACCAGATTTGCCGAACGTCGGCTTCACCGCCCAGGGAAATGCTTTCGATACGAATGCAAATCGTGGCTTGTCTGACTTTGATCGGCCGCACCGGTTTAGCCTGAGCTTTGTGTATGACATCCCGAGCTTTGGCTCTCAATCGAAGTTCTTTACGGGTTGGAGGTTGTCGGGTTTTGGGCAAACGCAGTCTGGATTGCCTTATTCGATATTCTCGGCTGAAGTTACGGCAGCGAACCCCACGAACTACAACAGTCTCCGACTCGGCTCAGGTGGTCTGTACAGATTGGCCTTTGGTCGACCGAGTCTCTGCGGCACGCTCGATCAGCTCCGGCAAACGGGCTCTGATCCGACAGAGCAGGCTTTCACGCAGGGAGCCCTTTGTTCTCCGATGAGCCTGGCGGGCGGGTATCCGAACAATCGTGGCTTTGGAAACCTCGGTCGAAATGTTTTGAGAGGTTTCAGTCAAAAGCGCATTGATCTCGGGCTTTCCAAGCATACGAAGATTACAGAGCGTGTTGGTCTGGAGTTCCGTTGGGACGTTTTCAATGTGCTGAACAATGTCAACTTCGCTACGCCTAACAACGTGATTGGTGAAACCGGCACAGACTTCGGAAAGATCACCGACACGATTGGTGGTCCACGCGTGATGCAGTTTGGGGCGAAGGTGAAGTTTTAGTCACTAACAGATAAAGGAGTTGGGGACATGGAAGTACTTACTGAACCGCGATTAGCAAACCCTGCACAGACCACTGCCGTCATGGAAAGAGATGAAGACATCTACGACGATGGCTTTCTGCGAGTGGAGCACAAGAACTACTACGTCGCGTGCGGCGGCAGCCCGATAAAGCTGCCCCGCACCGAGTTTTTGATCTTCTCGCGGCTGACTCGAACACCCAACCGGATCGTCGCGTCCGACGAGCTGTGGAGCTCAGTCTGGGGAACAAACAAGCCGCTAAATACTGAAAGCCTTCACGTTTACATCTATCGCCTCCGGGCCAAGCTCGCCGACTTCGGACTACAAATCGAAACGATGGTTAACGTCGGCTACCGGCTGATAACCCGGACTGTTAACTGAGAATTCAGACGCTGTTCAGTTGGATGTAACACGGCCTTCTTAGATTTGGGTTCTTCTCTGCGAAATCTCTGCGTCCTCTGCGCCTCAGCGGTGAAGATTGCTTCAGGTACAAGCTTACCGCCGAGGCGCAGAGGACGCTGAGATTTCGCAGAGTCTTAAACCAATATTGGAGATGCAAAATGTCTGTCTCGAAGATTGTAGTTTGGTTTAGTGCCGTCGTTCTTCTGCTCGCTTCAATTGCCTGCAACAACAACGGATCTGGTGGCGGTTCGGGCTCGGTAACACTGCAAGGCGCGGGCGCGACTTTCCCGAATCCTCTCTATCAAAAATGGTTGAGTGAGTACGGAAAGCTTCACGAAAACGTCAGGATCGACTACCAGTCAATCGGCTCAGGCGGCGGCATCAAGCAACTCAAGGAACAGACAGTCGACTTCGGCGCCTCTGATGCGCCGATGTCCGATGAAGACCTCAAGTCAGCACCGGGGGACATCGTTCACATACCGACAGTGCTCGGAGCTGTGGTCATCACTTACAACCTCGGGGGCATAAACCAGCCGCTGCGCTTCTCCTCGGAAGCGCTTGCAGACATCTTTCTCGGCAAGATCAAGAAGTGGAACGATCCGAAGATCGTGGCGGACAATCCCGGCGTGACCCTGCCGGCAAACGACATCACGGTAGTCCATCGCTCGGATGGCAGCGGCACTTCCGCAGTCTTCACTGATTACCTTTCTAAGGTCAGCGCCGAGTGGAAAGAGAAAGTCGGCGCCGGTGTTTCGCCAAGCTGGCCCACCGGCATTGGCGGAAAAGGCAATGAAGGTGTGACGGGCCAGGTTAAGAACACGCCAAACACGATTGGCTACATCGAGTTGGTCTATGCAGTGAAGAACAATCTGCCGGTGGCCCACATCAAGAATGCGAGCGGAAACTTTATCGCGCCATCGATCGATGCTGTTACCGCAGCCGCGGCGGCATCTGCCGCCAGCATGCCTGACGATTTGCGCGTTTCGATCACGAATGCCGCAGGACCACAGGCGTATCCGATTTCCAGTTACACCTACATCCTTGTTTACAAGAACCAGAAAGACGCCGCAAAAGGAAAAGCGCTTGTCGATTTTCTGTGGTGGGGAATTCACGACGGCGAGGCTTTTGGCAAGGAGTTGCAATACGCGCCATTGCAGCCGGACGTCGTAAAGAAAGCCGAGACGAAGATCAATTCAGTGACAGCGAACGGCGCGGCACTTCGTTCTTAGGTCAAAAATTTTGTGAGTGCTGTTACTGAAAAATTAGTAGCGCCTTCAGCGTGGCGTCGAGCCCTCTCGCCGACCGGCAATACGGGCGATGCCGTGTTTCGCATTCTGATGTTGCTCGTGGCGCTGTTCATGGTCGGAATCGTGATCGCGATGGTCATCGCGCTGGCGACTGACGCGCTGCCGTCGATCCGTCAATTTGGTTTTGGTTTTTTGAAAGGACAGGCGTGGAACCCGATCAAGGGTGAATTCGGCGCGCTGCCATTTATTTACGGAACTGTAGCGTCATCGTTGATTGCGTTGCTGATCAGCGTGCCGTTCTCGCTTGGGATCGCGATCTTTCTAGTTGAACAGGCGCCGCACTACATCGCACGTCCCGTCGGTTTTCTGGTCGAGTTGCTGGCTGCGATTCCGTCAGTGGTGTACGGCCTCTGGGGCATCTTCGTGCTGGCGCCATTTCTGCGACAGTACGTCCACCCTCTGCTTGCGCAGTTGTTTGGCTGGACGCCTTTTTTTCGCGGGACCATAACGGGACTTGGCTTGCTCACCGGTGGAATCATTCTCGCGATCATGGTGACGCCGATTGTCTCCGCCGTCGTACGCGACGTGCTCGCGGCCGTGCCTGGTTCACAACGCGAAGCCGCACTCGCGCTTGGTGCGACGAAGTGGGAAATGATTCGCGTCGTGCTTGTGAACGGCGCACCGGGAATCGCCGGAGCGGTGATTCTGGGTTTGGGTCGAGCGTTGGGTGAGACGATGGCGGTGACGATGGTCATCGGCAATCGAGCGCAGATTAGTTTGTCGTTGTTTGATCCGTCTTACACGATCGCTTCTGCGATAGCGAACGAATTTACCGAGGCGACCGGCGATCTTTATCTGAGCGCGCTGGTCGAGCTCGGACTCATTCTCTTTCTCGTCACGTTCATTGTTAACGGTATTGCCAGAGTTATGGTGTGGAACGTGACACGACGAACTAGTGGAGTCGGTAGAGCGGCCTGATGACAAGTTACAGACGCGTCGATCAAATACGTCGTGCCAACAGCGCGTTTATGACGACGCTGACTGCGCTCTGCACGTTAATGGCTGTCGGTGCGTTGCTGATCATCCTGGGCCACATCGCGTGGCAGGGAATCGGCTCGCTTAACTTGCAGTTTCTGATCGATCGTCCGCGGCCGGTTGGTGAAGGTGGGGGAATCGGGAATGCGATTGTCGGTTCTCTTGTGCTGCTCTTGATTTCATCAGTCTTTGGCTTGCCGCTCGGAATTTGTGTCGGGATTTACTTGTCGGAGATTGGGCGTGGGCGGTTCGGCGACGCGGTGCGGTTCATCGTCGACACGCTTACAGGCATACCGTCGATCGTCACCGGCGTTTTTGTCTACGCAATCATCGTCGTGCCGACGAAACACTTTTCAGCACTCGCCGGCGGTGTTGCACTCGCGCTGATCATGATTCCGATCGTGGCGCGCACCACGGAAGAGATGCTGAAGCTTGTGCCGCATAGTTTGCGTGAAGGAGCGTTGGCGCTAGGCGCGCCGCAGTGGCGTGTGATCCTTGGCGTGGTAGTGCCGGCGGCAGCGCCGGGAATAGCGACGGGCGCGATGCTGGCGATTGCGCGCATCTCGGGTGAGACGGCGCCGTTGTTGTTTACAGCTTTCGGGAGTCGATTCTTTCCGGAGTCGTTGAACCAGCCGATCGCGTCGTTGACAGTGCAGATTTACAACTACGCTATCTCGCCGTTTGACGAGTGGCACGCGCAGGCGTGGGCAGCGACGCTCGTGCTGATGACGTTGGTGCTTGGTATCAACATCATTGTGCGGTTTTTGACGAGGAAGAAATTTTAACCACGGATTAGACGGATGGTTCAAACTGCGGCTCCAAAAATTGAAGTGCGGCCCTCGGCGCCGGTACCTGCCAGCAATGGCAAGGCTAAGGTTGCCGTGCGCAAGCTGGATTTTTTCTACGGTCGCGTGCAGGCGCTTCACGATATCTCCATCGAGATTCCCGAGCGCATCGTGATGGCGTTCATTGGTCCATCCGGCTGTGGCAAGTCGACGTTCCTGCGTACACTCAATCGCATGAACGACGTCATTCCCGGCACGCGCGTCGGTGGCGAGGTGTTGATTGACGATCACGATATTTACGCGAATGGAACAGATGTTGTTGATTTGCGTCGACGCGTCGGCATGGTGTTTCAGAAATCAAATCCGTTTCCGAAGTCGATCTTCGACAATGTCGCCTACGGTCTGAGAATCAATCGCATGACCGGCAGTGGCTCGGAGTTAGAAGGACGCGTCGAACAGGCTCTGAAAGACGCTGCCCTGTGGAATGAAGTAAAGGATCGATTAAAGACGTCGGCGTTGAGTCTTTCGGGTGGTCAACAGCAGCGCCTGTGTATCGCGCGCGCACTCGCGATCCGCCCCGAAGTTCTCTTGATGGACGAGCCTGCGTCCGCGCTCGATCCCATCGCCACTTCGAAGATTGAAGAGTTAATATTCGACCTGAAAAAGCAGTACACGATCGTCATCGTCACGCATAACATGCAACAAGCCGCGCGCGTGTCTGACCGGACGGCGTTTTTCCTGCTTGGCAAGTTGATCGAAGTCAACGCGACTGAGAAGATGTTTACCGCCCCCAACGAAAAATTGACTGAAGACTACATCACTGGAAGATTTGGATAGACCAGCAATCTATGGATACCCACCGTCATCTTGACGACGAATTGAGCTCATTGCGCGATCGTGTTCTCCTGCTCGGGGGCGAGGCGGAGCAGGCGCTCGCGCGCGCGATGCATTCGCTCAGTGAACGTGATAGCGAGGTCGCTCAGCAGGTGTTGGACCACGACGATCAAGTTGATCGTCTCGAGGTCGAGATCGATCGCCAATGCATCGACATCATCGCCTTGCGACAGCCTGCCGCGCGCGATCTGCGCTTCGTGATTTCAGTGGCGAAAATGGCTCCGGTACTGGAGCGCATCGCCGATCACGCTTGCAACATCGCTCGCGCCGCGATCGATTTGAACAATGAACCCGAGCTCAAGTCAGTGCTCGACCTCAATCGCATGGCTGAACATGCGCTTGTTATGTTGCGATCCGCACTCGACGCGTTTACGTCCGGCGACGCAGTCACCGCGCGTGAAATCATCAAGAGCGATAGCGAAATTAACGATCTCTATAACCACACGTTTCATCGTCTCATTGAGCTGATGGTGACCGAGCCTGCCACTGCTACGCGCGATGCGCGACTGCTGTTCGTCGCCAAGCATCTCGAACGCATTGGCGATTACGTGACAGACATTTGTGAGCTGACCGTTTACATGGCTGAAGCGGCATTTATCAAACACACTTAATTGAGTTATGACACGCCCAATCCTGATCATTGAGGATGACGCCGACATTTCGGAGAGTTTGAAGTACAACTTCGAGCGTGAGGGTTTAGCTGCGGTCACCGCGCCCACCGGTGAAGCCGGACTGGCAGCGGCGTTGAACGAGCGCGAATCGCCGCGGCTGATCATTCTCGATCTGATGTTGCCGGGCATGAGCGGTATCGAGTTGTGCCGTCGTTTGCGTCGTGAGCCCGCGACGCGCCGGACACCGATCATCATGTTGACGGCAAAAGCGTCAGAATCGGACCGCGTAACTGGTCTCGATCTCGGTGCTGACGATTACATCACCAAGCCGTTCTCAGTGCGTGAGCTGCTCGCGCGCGTGCGGGCCGTGATGCGTCGGGCTGATGAGACGATGGGCAAGACGTATGAAGACGATCATTTACAGATCGACTTCGACGACATCCGCGTCGCGTGTGATGGTGCGAAGATAAAACTCACCAACAAGGAGTTCACGTTGCTCTCGGTTTTGGCGCGCAGTCCCGATCGCGTCGTCACGCGGCAGCAGTTGCTGGATAGCGTCTGGGGTTACAGCTATTATGGCGATGCGCGCACGCTTGATGTGCACATTCGTCGCCTGCGGCAGAAGCTCGACAAGTGCGGCGATTGTATCGAGACGGTGGTCGGCGTGGGCTATCGTTTTGTCGGTTGCACTTCAATCTCGTAAATCCTGAAAATCTTGTAATCCTGTCTAAAATTGACGTGAGTTTTAGACCGGATGACAGGATTTTCAGGATTTACAAGAGGTAACTTTTTCGTGCCCAAGCGACCATCAATTTGGATCTTCTCGTGCGTTATTCTCACCATCCTTGCTCTCGTTATTCCCTCTTTGTTCGTGCGGTGGATTCTGGCGATGGTCGTGATGTCTATCGCGACGCTGTGGTTCGCGCTATTAAATCGTAAGAGTTCTGAAGGACAGAGTCCGGTCGATCAAACCCGGTCACCTGAAAATCTGCATCCACACTCGCTCCTGGACGCGACGTTGAGCGGCATGCGCGAGGGTTTGCTGGTCGTGAATAAAGACATGCGCGTGGTCGCTTCGAATCCTGCCGCACGCAAGCTCTTCAATCCGATGGTGCCTACGCTCGAGTCACAACGCCTGACTGAGCTCACTCGTAATCCCGCAATCTACAGTGCGTTTCTCGACGGGTTGAAGGGCATGGAACGCAGTGGCATCAAAGTCGAAACACATGGACCAGAGCGACAGATCTTCGACTTGCGCGTGGTTCCGATTGGTCGTGTCAACGGTAACGGCACAGCCGAAGGCGCGCTCGGCGTGTTCTTCGACATCACCCGCACTGAACGCCTTGAACACGTGCGACAGGAATTCCTCTCCAATGTCTCACACGAATTGCGTACGCCGCTGACGTCGATCATCGCGTTTGTCGAAACACTCGAAAGCGGTGCGATGGAAGATACTGAGAGCTCGCAGCGGTTTCTCTCAATCATTCGGAAGAACGCATCGCGTATGCAGGGACTGATTGACGACATCCTCGAGCTCACCGCGATCGAGGGCGGCAACGTGCAGCTTCGCGCTGCGCCGGTCGAGTTGCACGAGCTGGTTCGGGATGTTTGTGCGTCGCTGGATGCGAAGGCTGCAGCGCAGGGAGTGACGTTGGAGAACAGAGTTGGAACTGAGGTGGTGGTCCATGCCGACGTGCGCCGTCTCGAACAGATGCTCACGAACCTGATCGACAATGCGATCAAGTTCAGTCGCGAGCGCGGGACGGTTGTGATTTCACATGAGACGGGAACACGCGACCGGATTCTTGTGCGTGACAACGGCGACGGAATTCCCGCGCAGCATCTGGAGCGACTTTTCGAACGTTTCTATCGCGTCGACCGCGCGCGTTCGAGAGACCTGGGCGGCACCGGTCTCGGCCTCGCGATCGTGAAGCACCTCGCGTTGCTGCACGGCGGCGAAGTAAGCGTCACCTCCGAATTAGGCAAGGGAAGCACGTTCACGATTCACTTACCGAAATGATCTGGGCGCGTAATGAGCAACTGTAGGGGCGGCCCTCCGTGGCCGC
>DASTTS010000361.1:0-5531 GCA_035760085.1 Pyrinomonadaceae bacterium | reverse complement strand
GGCGTGCGCGTCAGCGCAGCGATGGGTGCGTTTGGAGGTATTCGCGGCAGCAAACTCGTCGCGACGACGCGCCACGTCGCGGCTTCGCAGCGAATCCGAACTCCAGGCGAGTCAGTCTCAAACGATTCGTCAACCGCAAGTGCGTCGGCCTTGAACATTCCTTCGCCACAACGAACACCTGCTGCGTCATAGAACGTGATGGCGCCGGAGACGAACGCGTAAGGAAACGTGCTGCGATTCTTAACGACCATGCGAACGTTTGTAACCGGCGTTTCCGGCGCACCGTTGAGCGCCGTAGTTCGCAGAGTGGCTTCAAGCGCAGGCACACCACTTCCATCCAACGCCACCGCCGCCTGGTTAAGCGCCACGCGAGACTCATTTAAACTGCCAACCACGGGCGTATCCTGCGCACTCACAAACAAAGCGCTGCACACCACCATCAAACTCGCTGCAATTATTTTCATAGATCTCCTTCCCTGATCATCGCGTACATGAGTTGGTCGATCGTCTGACCATCCTTTATAACGCTCTTTCGCAAACGTCCCTCAAACACATAACCAGCCTTTTCGAGCACTCGCGCCGAGGCGCCATTCCAATCAAACACGTGCGCGTATATCCGGCACAGATCGAAATTCGCAAACGCATATTCCGTTACGGCAACCAGGGCTTCTGTCGCAATTCCGCGTCCCCAAAACTGCTCGCCCAACCAGTAACCAATTTCCGCCGAGCGCCGCCCAACGTCCTGTTGCGGCGTGAAGCCTATACCACCAACCGCCTCACCGGCTACGTCAATCGCGAAATTCGTTTCCGGTTTCTGATCGACAACCATGTCGAGCCAGTTGCGCGCATCGCGAGCGGTGTAAGGATACGGGAAACGATCGCGCAAGTTGATCGAAACGTTTTTGTTGTTTGCATGACGCACAATCGGGTCGCGATCGCGCCACTGCCAACTACGCACAGTACATGTTTTCAAGATCAGATTCACGTTAGTAATCGTGGCAACACCGCCGCACCACGCGGCATGATGAACCCATCTCCGCTTCCGGCGTGTTCGAGCGCGTCGTCGATCGTCGGCGCCGGCACCATCCGCATCCGTCGCACGTCATCCGGCGGAAGCTCTGAAACCAGGCA
Organism: Pyrinomonadaceae bacterium; assembly: GCA_035760085.1. GTDB lineage: Bacteria > Acidobacteriota > Blastocatellia > Pyrinomonadales > Pyrinomonadaceae > PSRF01. The sequence continues at coordinate 4,400 of DASTTS010000361.1, read as the reverse complement.
AACGCGAAACCGCTCAGCTTTCGTCAGGAGGGCCCACGCAGTTTGCCCATTCACTTCATAACCGTTGACCAGCCGGGCTGCAAGAGCGCGCGCATCAGTCTCCGCAAACCACTTCAGAAAATCGGGCCGGCCAAGTCCGTCGCTGCACTCGGCAAGCAGGATGATCGTGCCGCCATCGTTGCAGGCCAGCGCGGCCATGTCGAGCGCTTTGTGGGCCTGGATCAAATTAATGTCGTGGGGAAACCCACCGCTACTGACGATCACGATGTCGCGCTTCGCGGGAATATTCGCTGAATGATGATCGATGTAATCGTCGCAAGCCGCGCGGTGGGCCAATCGCCAGTCGCCGCAGAAAATCTTCGTAGGCCGCTTCTGCTCGTCAACGATCGTGTTGATGTTGAAAACAGGCGCGACGAGCGACGCCACGCGTTCGCATTCCTCATGCACCGCGTTGCCATCGAGTGCGCCTGCACGTACGCCTGCTTTGCGACCACCAGTCTCGAAATCCAGTGCGAGCATGTGCGTGGCCTCGATCGTCGTTGCCGAGGCGAGGCCCGGGCAGATCGACTTGCGGCCGCCGGTAAATCCAGCGAAGTAGTGAAACGTAATGCCACCGGTGAGAAACACGCGCGAGAACTCTTTAAGCGCGCTATTCAACGCGACCGTCACGCCGCTCTCAGTTGTTCCAAACGTGCTGAGTTTTGTTTGGTCGTAGGCATCGTGCGCGAGGATTCGCAGTCGCTGCACGATGAAGGGCGTCAGCAGCTCGGCTTTTTCTTTTTCAGTGACTGGACGATGGATGCCCGTCGCGAAGATAACCGCCATGCTTGCCGGTGAGACTCCGGCTTGCACGAGACGTCGCACCAGCAGGTTTACGACTTGAGCGCTGCCCGTCGCGCGCGTTGCATCGGAAACAACGATCAGAACTGAATCATCGCTGCTGACGAGCTCGTCGATGGGCGGTGAAGCGATCGGATGGTCGAGTGCGACGCCAACATCGAAATCTTTCAGCGGCGATTTATGAGTTTGGTTAGTTGTGACAACAGAGAACCGCGCCTCATCAAAACTGAACTCAACAGATCTGCGCCCATAAGCCAGTTCAATCTGTGTCATCGGTGTTAGAGACCGAAGTCGATCATCGCTTTCTCAATGACGTGGAGAGCGGCGAAGTCAGTGTCGCCGGCGGTGCGTGCTTCGGCCAGCCACCGGCGCAATTGCCGCGCTTCTTCGAGCGAGCTGATGCGACACGCGCCCGTGAGCGCAAGCGTGACGAGCGCGTCCGGCGCGCCGTGCGTGACGAGTGCTGCCTGCAAAGCTGCCTGCTCACGCAAGTCGAGAGATAAAAGGAGATTTAGTTCCATTGCCGTTACCGCGCCCGGGTTTGCTCGGATCTAAAACACGCCGTGCCCGCATGACAGAAATGAAATGTCTCGTCTTCAAAGTCGGGGGTTTCCATCTGAATCGTGAGGTGGTCCACACCAAATCGATCGTGCAGCTTGGTGCGTAACTCTCGCAACAGATCAGGTTGCGAGATGCTCGGGGTATGAATTACGTGTGCACTCAACGCTTCGCGTCCTGACGTGATCGTCCAAACGTGAAGATCGTGTACGTCAGAGACGCCTCTCGTGTCCAGAATCGCGTTCTCAACCGCCGCCAGGTTGATGTGTGCGGGAGTGCCTTCCAGCAGCACGTTTGTCGACTCTTTGATCAATCTCACTGAGCCCCAGATGATCAGCAAACTAATCACGACACTGAAGATCGCGTCAGCCGCATACCAGCCGAAGAACAACATACAAACGCCCGCAAGAATCGCCGCGATCGACCCGAGCGCGTCGCCAATCACGTGCATCCACGCAGCGCGCAGGTTGAGATCTACTTCATGCCGCGCGTGCAATATCCACGCACAAACGAGGTTCACGATCAGACCACCGGCCGCGACCACGATCATCGGTCCACTCTTCACGATCGGCGGCGACAGCCAACGTTCGTACGCGCCGTAAAAAATTAACAGCGAGATGACGACTAGCGCGACGCCGTTGACGAGTGCGGCGATGATTTCGAGTCGGTAGTAACCGAAAGTCTTGCGTGAGGTTGCTGGACGTGAGCCAAACCAAACAGCGATGAGTGCGAGAATGAGCGCGGCAACATCGGTGAACATGTGGCCTGCGTCAGCGAGTAGTGCGAGTGAGCCGGTCCACCAGGCGCCGATCACTTCGGCGAACATGTAAAGCATCGTGAGGAGCAGAACAAGACTCAGTCGTCGCCAGCTTTCACTCTTGTGCTGGTGCCTGTGCGTCTCGTTGTGCCGCTTCGGTTCCACGCGCGGTTAGATTAGCCCGCAAAGGCGCAAAGGCGCAAAGGAAACTCAGAGGGCGGTCAGGCCGAAGGCAGTGTAGAGCTCACGATAGAGTTCGTTGTACTCGCGCAACGCCACTTCCATGACGCGCGGCAGCTCTTCAACATCAGTGACATTCACTACCGCATTCACATTGTTTAGAAACGCAGCGTGTGCATCCATCGTGCGCAGTGAAGGCGTCAAGAGCACAAAGAATAGCCGGCGTCGCTGCGGCGGCCGCATCACGTTGATCTCGCGGATCACAAACACTGAACCCTGTTCGGCCGGATCAAACTGCGGCTCGAGTAAAACCACGTCCATCTTGTTCGCACGCATCGTCTCGACTGCCTGCCGCGTATCTTCCGCGACGAAAACCTGGCAACCGACTTCAGAGAGCTTGCGCGCGACCACGTCGCGATAAGTCTCACTCGTGCAGATCAGTGCTTTGCGCTTGTCCCACGACGGGCGCGCGTGCGGGTTCTCAGTGTTTGAGCTCGCGCCTTTCGACAACAGGTCAAACAACATGCGCACCGTGTCGTCGTTTGCCGGCGTGACGGCTGGTTCGCCAGGCATCGACGGTTCGAACGCACGTGCCGTCGTTTGCTCAAAACGCGGATGATCGGTTGACGGAGATCCACCGACCGCGAGCGCGCTCTGCTCAGTCGCGGGACTCGCCGGACCAGAGCTGACCGTGCTGTTGCACTTCGGACAGCGCACGTTGAACGGTCGAGTCGGCGACTTCTCGTCGTCAATCTGCAAACGCGTCGTGCACTTGGGACAAACAATAATCATCAGGACTACTCAATCATGCCGAGCATCGAGCCGGAATCGGAAAACGTGTTGGGCGGCAAGCCGTCGCGGCGTATGAAATCTTCCGCGGCGGTCATGCCTTTCAGCGACAGCAGCAAGTTGTTCTGATTGGTCGCGAAAGCGAGGCCGTCTTCGAGCGATACCACCTTCGACTCGATCAAGCCCTTGATGACGGTGTCGAAATCCTGCATGCCGTCGAGTTTTCCATCGCGCATCGCGTCGAGCAATGACTTGCCTTCGACTTCGCCCATCTCGATGTACTCGCGCGTGCGCGGGCTCGATCGCAGGATCTCAACTGCGGCCATGCGGCCGTTGCCGTCCGCACGTGGAATCAGGCGTTGCGAAACGATGTAGCGAAACGTTTGGGCCAGACGCGTGCGAATCACGGGCTCTTCGTTCTTCGGGTAGAGTCCGATGATGCGATCGACCGTCTTCGAGGCGTCGATGGTGTGCAGTGTCGAAAGCACGAGGTGACCGGTTTCCGCTGCTTCGAGTGCGATCTCAGTGGTCTCGAAATCACGCATCTCGCCGATCAGGATCACTTTTGGCGCCTGGCGCAGAGCCGCGCGCAGGGCTGAAGGAAAGTCGCGCGTGTCGTGCCCGACTTCACGCTGGTTGATCGTGGAGCGTTTGTGGTTGTGGAGATATTCGATCGGATCTTCGATCGTGACGACGTGGTAGTACTTCTTCTCGTTGATGATGTCGATAATCGCAGCTTGCGTGGAGCTCTTGCCGGAACCGGTTGGACCAGTCACGAGAACGAGGCCGTTGCGCAGCTCGGAGACGTCAGCCAGTTGCGGCGGCAGCCCCAGCGACTTCAGCGTCGGTATATCGGTCGGAATGACGCGCATGACGATCGAGTAGACGCCGCGCTGCTGAAAGATGTTGACGCGAAACCGCGCTCGCGAAGGGAGCGAGTAGCTCAAGTCGGCGGTGCCTGTGCGCGCGAGGCGCTCGGCGGCGTCCGGATGGCCGTGCATCAGCGTGAGTGCGATTATTTCGGTCTGATACGGCGTGAGCTTCTGCATTCCGAGCGGCTGGACCGGAGTGAGTTTGCCGTTTATTTCGACCTGGGGAAGCTGGCCGACAGAGAAGTTCAGGTCGCTGATTTTGTCGGAAACCAGCAACATTCGCTCAATAATGGGCGGTAAATCGAAGAAACTCATCAGGTAGGTTAGTCGAAAGGAAGTGCGCCCTCTCGAAGACAGTCGCGATTTTCGCGCATAACAATGACAAACGCAAGAAAATTATGTTT
>DASTTS010000360.1:0-7820 GCA_035760085.1 Pyrinomonadaceae bacterium | reverse complement strand
GCGTTTGAAACGCGACCGGTGAAAAGTGCACGACCGGCAGTTAGCACGCAGACTGTTACACAGCCCGCAACAGCTCCGGCGAAGGAGCCCGTGATCGCGGGCGGTAAGATCGATCGACAGGAAATTGCCGCGATTGTGGATCGCTTCCTTGCAGGCAAGCGTCCCGAACCGGCTGCCTCGCCACTGCCGCCGCCGGTGCCTTCTGAAAGCCCGAGTGAAGCCGGCAGCATGTACGTCGCGCCCGCGCCGAAAGAGACGCCGCGTGCAAATGGTGGTGCAGCGCCGCCGCCGTCAAACAATGGTGCAAAGGCAGTGGATTTCGTGAGTGAAGAAGATGTGCGGCGTGCGATTCAAAAGGGTGAGAAGATTTACATCACCGCGCGGACGATCATCACGCCTGCCGCGCGTGACATGGGCGAGCCGGCGGAGGTCTTCGCGAAAGTTTAATGTTCTTAGCAAAAGTTGTTGGAACAGTCTGGTCAACTAAGAAGACGCCTGATCTCGAAGGCGTCAGATTTCTCATCGTCCATCCTTACGATCTCGACAAGGAGCCGACGCGCAATATCGTTGTCGTTGCCGATCGCCTCGGTGCCGGCGCCGGTGAAATGGTGATGTGCGCATTCGGCAAGGCTGCGCGATCGGCGATCGGAAACCAGGACATGTCGATCGAAGCCGCCGTCGTCGGCATCGTCGATCGTGTCGACATCAACGAGTCCCTATCCGATTTCATCCCTTCCAATGGCCAATGAAGATCTGATTTACCGAATAACCCGGGCGGTTTACGACCGTCTCGGAAGTACGGTTGACGATACGACTGTCGAGCAGCTGGTCACCGATATTTATAAGCAAGTCGGTGAAACGCGGGTGGATTCGACAGATGGATCGTCGGCGCGGATGATCATTTCAGTTTTCGGGTTGGACCATCCGGGGATTGTGGCGGGCGTCTCGCAGATACTGGCGGAGGCTAGTTGCAGTATTATCGATATCAACCAGACGGTCGTGCAGGGAAAATTCGCGATGGTGATTATTGCGGATACGACGCGCGCGCGTGAGAGTACGGCGGAGTTGAAGGAGCGACTTCGATCAGAGGGTCAAAAACTCGGGGTGAGGATTTATGCGCAGCGTGAGGATCTTTTCAACGCCATGCACCGGATCTAAGTTTTAGACAGGATTAACAAGATGTTTCAGGATTCATAAGATAAATCTTGAAAAATCCTGTAATCCTGTCAAAGGTTTTTATGTCTGAACCAGAGATAGAAATAGCGCGTCGTTGTACCTCGTGCGGTGTGTCCGTGCGCCAACACGCGATGTTCTGTCCGCAGTGCGGTAACCCGATTCCAGATACGCCCGCGACGAATTTAACTCCCACACCCGCACCACAGCCGGCTCGTCAACACGACGGTGTAAAAGGGCGAGTCGAGAAGTTGCGCCACGTGTCGAGTGTAGTTATTGATCAGGCAGCGTACGATCCGAGTTTGCGCTTTCTACTTGTAGCGGCAGCGTTCTTCATACTATTCCTCGTCCTCTTAATTCTGAGCAAAGTCATCGGATAGATGGAATACACTCAAGCCGAGATCCTGCAAACAGTCGCGATGACCGAGATGGAGCATCTCGACGTGCGCACGGTCACGCTCGGCCTGAGCCTGCTCGACTGCAAGAGCGACTCGATTGCCGGTGTCGCACAAAAAGCCGGCGAAAAGATCCGCTCAGTCGCCTCGCGACTCGTGCCGGTTGTCGATGAGATCGGCGAGCAGTTTGGAATTAGAGTTGCCAACAAACGCATCTCCATCACGCCAGTTTCACTCATCACTGAAGGATTAAGCGGCGACATCGTGCCGGTCGCACGCGCCATCGACGACGCGGCACGCACAGTCGGTGTTGATTTCATCGGTGGCTATTCAGCGTTGGTCCAAAAGGGCACGACACCTTCAGAAATCCGCTTCCTCGATTCGATTCCCGAAGCGCTCTCGTCAACCGAGCGTTTGTGTTCTTCGGTTAACGCGGCGACGACTCGCGCCGGCATCAACATGGACGTCGTGGGCCACATCGGCCGGATCATCAAAGACGCCGCCGAGCGGACACGCGATCAAGGCGGCCTCGCGTGCGCAAAGTTTGTTTGCTTCGCGAATGCAGTTGAAGACAATCCTTTCATGGCGGGTGCGTTTCATGGTGTGAGTGAAGCGGAGGCCGTGATCAATGTCGGCGTCTCGGGGCCGGGCGTGGTCCATCATGCGGTGAGACATGCAGATCGAAGTCTGCCGTTACAGGAACTCGCCGAGCTGATCAAGAAACTCTCGTTCAAGCTTGCGCGTGCCGGCGAGCTCGTCGGACGTGAAGCCGCGCGACGACTTGGAATTCCGTTCGGCATCATCGATCTCTCTTTAGCGCCAACGCCGGTGCCCGGTGATTCAGTTGCCAACATCATCGAAGCGATGGGATTCGAGCGCGCGGGCACACACGGCACGACGGCGGCGCTCGCGTTGTTGACTGACGCGGTGAAGAAAGGCGGCGCGATGGCGAGTGGCTCGGTCGGCGGCATGAGCGGCGCATTTATTCCCGTTTCGGAAGATGCGGGCATGATCGAAGCGGCGCAGATGGGTGCGTTGTCGCTCGCGAAACTGGAAGCATGGACCAGCGTCTGTTCGGTCGGCATCGATATGGTTGCAGTGCCGGGATCGACGTCGGCTGAGACTATCGCGGCGATCATCGCCGACGAATTGGCTGTCGGAGTCATGAACAACAAGACGACGGCCGTGCGTATTATTCCGGTGCCGGGACGCGATGTGGGCGACATGGTTGAGTTTGGCGGCCTGCTGGGCAGCGCTCCGATCATGCCGGTCAACGCTTTTTCATCCACTGCATTCATTCGGCGCGGTGGGCGAATACCCGCGCCAATCCACTCGTTAAGGAATTGATCTTAAATAGGACCTATTGGACCGGTAGGACCTATATTATACTGGGCTAACCCGGAGGAGTCTGACGCTGATGCCTGAAGCACTCGGAATGGTTGAATGCCGTGGCCTGGTGGCGATGATTGAAGCCGCCGATGCGATGGTCAAAGCAGCAAATGTGCGCCTCGTCGGCTGGGAAAAGATCGACGCCGGTCTCGTGACGGCCATCGTGCGTGGTGATGTTGCTGCTGTTAAGAGTGCTGTCGATGCGGGCGCTGCGGCCGGAAAGCGAGTCGGCGAAGTCGTGGCAACACACGTGATCCCTCAACCACATTCAGACGTCGATCTCGGCTTGCCCGTCCTCCATACTGGCGAAACCACACGAAAGAAGATCAGTGGTTCGGTCAGAGCGAAACGTTGATCCCCTAACGTCGTTACCCCTAATTCTTCCCTCGAATTTATTCCCCGGAATTTATGCCGAACTGTGTGGAGAATTAACGATGGCGCGAAAAAGAAACATAGTCAGTGCGTTTCTCGAGAAGTTTTCTTACCAGGCGACGAAGGCTACCGGAACGTCAGGCGCTTTTGTCGTTGCTTTGTTAATCATTGTGGTGTGGGCCATCACTGGTCCAATTTTTCATTATTCCGACACCTGGCAGCTCGTGATCAATACCGGCACGACGATCGTCACTTTCCTGATGGTATTTTTGATTCAACGCGCGCAGAACAAAGACGCGCTGGCCATACATCTGAAGTTAAACGAGATCGTTGCGGCCATGGAGGGTGCGAGCAATCGCCTGATCGATGTCGAGGATCTGAGCGAGCCGGAAATCGATGCGCTGCGGAATTATTACAAGAGGTTGATTGAGCTGGCGCGCGAGGATGATCAACTCACGATGACACACTCGATCGAGGAAGCGGCCTCAAGACACGGCTACAAATACAAGAAGAAAACCGCGGATAAACGCAAATGATCGCGAATCGATCTTAAGGTTTGGTGGGAGTGGCTGACGGCATGCGGACTGCCGGTGGCCGGACATTTGTTTGATTCTCTTTACGCGCAAGACGTCCGGTGCGTGTCAGGGCGATGCGCTTTTCAGAGTTGGAGGGCTGGTCCACTGACACTTTGATCGCGCGATAAGTGCCGTCCTGCGCTTTGTTCGTCGGGTTGTAAGAGATCACATACTGCGTGCGCAGGTCTCGAATAATCTCGTTCGCGATTTGCGGCAGCTCGGCAACGGAATCCGGAAAGAACGCGCGCCCACCAGTCTCACTCGCGAGCTTGTTGATCAAGCCGACGGCTTTCTCACGCGGGCTTTTGCGAATCAAACCGGCTTCTTTGTCCAGCTCACTGACAAACCCGATCACGAAGATCTGCACGTCTTCCTCTCGCAACTTCGCGAAAAGCTGTTCCTGCTTGTAAAAACTGTTGCGGTCTTCCCCGTCCGTGATGACGATCAGCGCGCGCCGCCTGCGATCGCCCTCGTCACCTTTCCGGTATTCAGAAACGTGCTCCGCTGAAAGATAGACAGCATCAATGATCGCAGTCTGGCCGCCCTCGATGAAGAAACTGTCGAGACCATCCGTCAGCAATTCTTTGTTATCAGTGAAATCCTGGACCGTCTCGATCTTGTCGCTACTGATGAAGCGCACGAGAAAAGTTTCATCACCCGATTTGTTGCTGTTGATGATCGTCTTGCCGGCATCGATCACGCTTTGTAGCTGTGAACGCAGCGAGCCCGATGTATCGACAGCCAGACCGTAACTGATCGGAACTTCTTCACGCGTAAACGTCTCGATCGTCTGCGGCACCCCGTCTTCAAAAACGTGAAAATCACTTTGCGGCACGTTGTTAATCGGTTTGTTGTTCCGATCGATCACGCGCACGTGTAGTTGGACCAGCTCGGCGTTAATGCGCAGAATGTCGCCTTCCTCGATAACGGGAGGCGGCGTCGGAGTTGGTGTCGGTTTGAGACGCGGTGGTGGCGGTGGCTCGCCTAATGTCGGCGCGATGCGATCAGTGGTTGGTCGCTGTGTTTGTGGAGTTGGAGTTGGCGTCGGAGTAGCAGTGGGCGACGGCTGAGCTGGAACCGCAACGCGTGGCGGCGTTGGTGTCGCAGTTGGCCTCGGCTGCGTGCTGCGCGGGCGCTCCTGGTCGCCACTTGCAGACACACGCGGACCAAAAACCAGTGCCGACAGTATTAAACCGCAGACCGCAAGAACCCCGGTCCGCCTCAGATTCTGCTCACTCAACAATCCTATAAAACTCCTCAAACCGCGCAAGGCTGGGGCAAACAGCGTTGCCAACTAATGCAAGCGCTGTCACACGCACACCTCCAAAAGATGCCGGGGAAGTAATCAAGAGTTGCCGAAGCCAACCGGCTCAGCGAGCGCCAGCCGTCGCGTAATAACCTTCCTTGGAGCGAACGAACAGCCGCGGCAAACCGCGTGGCGGCGTGACTTTCACCTTAACTTTATGCCATTTGCCATCGTTTGCAAACGCGTCCGGCTTATAGCCGATCGAGTACTGGTGCCTCAACTCCAGCGCAATCTGCTCGAAAATGTCGTCCATTTCGGCCGCCGAGCGCGGGAAGAAGGCTTTGCCTCCGGAAACGCCGGAAAGCTCATCGAGAATGCCCTGACCTTCCATGCCGAGCGCGCTGCCGGCGTCACTGCCGCTCAGAATTCCGATCGCGTAGAGCGTCACGTCCGACTCTTTCAGGAGCTTGCGCAATTCATTGAACGTGTAACGGGAATCATTGTCCTGGCCGTCGCTGATCAGAAGCAGCGCGCGCTTTGGATGCGCACCTCGTTGTACTTTTTCCACGCCGAGATAGCAGGCGTCGTAGAGCGCTGTTTGGCTCTTCGTCTCGACGAACGTCAACTTATTCAAAATCGAATCGCCGTCGCGTGTTTTGTCCAGCAGCAACTGCGCTCTCGAGTTGAATGCGATCAGGAAATACTCGTCAGAGTCGTGACTCGTTTGAATGAACTTGCTCAGAGCGTCGCGCGCGCGTCTGACTTTGTCGCCGCTCATCGATCCGGAAACGTCGAAGATAACTCCGACGGACACCGGTGAGTCGTCATCGCTGAAATACGTGATCTCCTGTTGTTGTTTGTTATCGAAGACGGCGAAAGCGCCTTTGCTCAGGCCTGAAACGTAACGCCCGTAAGTGTCGGTTACAGTTACTGTCAGTGTGATCAGGTCAGTGTTGGTGATGATCGGACCCTGACGATCATCGAGCTCGGTGCCCATCTTCTGCTGTTTGGGGGCCGGAGACGGGTTTTGGGTGGCAGCAGGTTTTTCCTGAGGTTTATCTTGCGCAGGCTCCTGGCTCTCGCTCTGCACTGCCAGGGTAAAGAAAACCATGACAGCAAGAAGCGAGATGGAAGTCGCCGTTATCTTGGTGGCGTAACGAGTATACATGTCACCCCCGGGCTTACAGTTCGGTGATTCAATTTCTTAAGTACCGGTCAGGGCTCGAAAGGGAACTGTCAACACAGATGCTCGTTGGGGAACGAGTGATGCCCGAAGTTCAGTACCGGAGCATGAAATGTTCACGGGGAGACGGCCGCGCGCGTTTCAGTTTAAGTGCTGTGTTGGCAAGGCCATTCTAGGACACGCGGATTGTTCGGCGCAAGATTTAAAGGGCGAATTGGAAAACAGAATCAGGCTACTCGTAAACAACTGTAGGGGCGGCCCTCCGTGGCCGCCCCAGCGTTCGATTCTGCCCGCAGTTACGCTTGAGGAGCTTAATTCTTTATACGGGCTCGGCTTCGACGATGCTCGTCGGCAGGTCGGTGTGGATCACGCGGAGAAGTTTGAAGCCGGCGGTGGCGAGGAGTTGTTCGAACTCTTTTGCAGTCCGTTCCTTCCCACCAGTCATCACCAGCATGTTCAAATCGATAAACTTCGAGAAGTGTGGCTCATCTGTCTCAGGCACGACGCAGTCGACGAGAATGAGCTTGCCGTTCGGCTTCATACGGGTACGACAGTTTCTTAGAATCGTATTCGATTTTTCGTCGTCCCAATCATGAATAATCCACTTCATGATGTACGCATCGCCACCTTCCGGCACTGACTTGAAGAAGTCGCCGGAAGCCGTTTCGAGACGATCAGCAAGGCCCGCGGCTTCGATCTTCGGACGCGCGCCTTCGATCACTTCCGCAGCGTCAAACAAGATGCCTTTCAATTCCGGATTCTTTTGCAGAATCGCAGTGATGAGTCCGCCGTGACCGCCACCGACGTCGACGAGGGTGCCGAACTGCGAGAAATCGTACAGCGACGTGATCGCTTCGTTCACAGCAGCCGTCACATTGCTCATCGAGTTGTTGAAGACGGCGGCGTCTTCCGGATTCTGCTGGAAGTACTTCCAGATATCGACGCCGAAAAAGTTGTCAAACGCGATCTCACCGGTTTTGACGCTATGCATCAGGTTTCCCCACGCGGGATAGTGTTCCTGGCCAAGCTCAGAAACAGCGAACCAGCGGAGCGAGCCGGGCGCGTCAGTGACGAGTGTTTCGGACAAAGGTGTTTGCGCAAAGCGTCCACCTTCAACGGAGCTCAAAACTCCGACGCTCACGAGTGCTCGCAGAATTCGAAAGAGCGAGGGAGCGTGCGTTTTAGTGGCCGCGGCGAGTTCTTCCGCAGTCTTGGGGCCGGACTGCAGCAGGTCCGGGATGCCAAGTTTGCCGATGACGTAAACTGCTCGCGAGATCCAAAAGCCGCTGATAATTTGCAGCATTTGAACTTGAGCAGGGATTTCAGGTGTTTGAATTGTTGGTTGTATTGCAGGTGCTGTCACGATTTTCCTCCAGATACAAACGCGTGATCTGGAGTGGAAAAGGAACAAACCACGGATTACACGGATCTTATACACGGATTGCAACTTCTGCTTACGCGGCGCGTGAGATAGAATCGCGAGCCAT
>DASTTS010000359.1:0-11950 GCA_035760085.1 Pyrinomonadaceae bacterium | reverse complement strand
ACGAAAAGTTTGGAAAGCACACCACCGATCGTTTCCAGCGCACCGGTCAGTCCACGCTCTGATGCGCAGAAGACCCATGCCAGTAAAACGAACAGGATAGTAATCAGGATGGTCAGCGTTCGCCGGCTCATAAACGCATTCCATGATATGGACTTAAGGAGTTTTCGATTCGGCGGCGGCCGGCTTTCGCTGCGGCTCTGTGATCGCCTCCACTCTGCTTTTCTCGACGAATGAAACAAGGCCGCTGCGTCTGAACCAAATGCCCTGCGCGTCTTCCCACGCTGCATCGGCTTCGACAGTGGAGCCATCTTTCATCTTGATGATGGCGCGGTCTCCATTGGCCAACTCCTTAGTCCCGGTGGCGATTGGACCATGGTTGAGTGGCGCAGGTGGAGGAGTTGCGGCAGGCGCTGCGGGACTCGGACTTGCAACTTCTTCCGGGCTGGCCGTCTCAGTCGGGCTCGGGCTTTCAGTCGGACGCACCTGATTGGCTGTGGGCACGAGGGCGACCTGGCTCGGCGTGACCGGTCTCGTTTCCTTCGAGTCGTTGGCCCGACGGTCTTGTTCGAGATCCGCCTGACGGCCAGGCATGACGAAGAGCAAATACAGCAGTACGCAAACGATGACGCCGATAAGTCCGCCAATGGCGCCGGTCATCCAGGCTGAAGCGTTTCCTGACGAAGACGACGACATGTTCGCCTGGTTCAACGCCGCGCGCAATGAGTCAGTTTGATCGATAAGCGCTGACCCATCCATGTCGCAAAAGGCTTTCTGGTCGTCGAACGTTTCGTTACATTCAGGACACTGCTTCATCTGAGACCTCCTTTAGCCACAAAAAAGCACATAAAGGCTACTTAAGCAAACTGAGAATGTTGGAGAAGTCGTCGGTCCAAACCGTGTCTCCCTGTACTCTGTTCCAGCGATTGTCCGTCGCGATTGCACCGAGAGCAGCGTCGTTGCGAGCCATCACTACCCAGATCGAAGGATATCTTCCCACTACGTTGCGCTCCTCGTCTCGACGTATGAGAGCAACGAGTCCGGCCCGCCGCGACAGCCCTGAGAGTAGCGGCTCGAGATTGAGATAGCGATTGCTGATGTGAAACGCAAGCACACCATCGCTCGACAACTTGTCGAGATACAGGTTCATCGCCTCGGTTGTCAAAAGATGCGCCGGCACCGAGTCGGAGCTGAACGCGTCCATGATCAGCAGGCCATACCTGCCGGCCGGCGCTTCACGCAGTCGCAAACGGGCGTCGCCGAGAATCACACGATACTGCGCCTTCGTGCAGTCGCTCAAAAACGTGAAATAACGCGGATCGGAAGCGATGCGAACGATATTCGGATCGATATCATAAAAGTCCCACTCTTGTCCCTGAGCTGCGTAAGTTCCAATCGTGCCCGCCCCAAGACCGGTGGCTGCAACGGGTTTAATTGATGGCCTGCTGTTGTAGACCGCAAACACCTGACCGAGTGGTCCATCCTTATGATAATAGGACGTCGCTTCACACTTCCGCGCTTCATCGTTCAACTGCACGCCATGAACGGTGCTGCCGTGATAAAGACGCCGGAACTCTTCATTCGGATTAGTAGTCACGCGCCACACACCGAAGAAGTTTCGCTCGGTTGCGAGCGTCTGCACGGAAGAATTCAAATACGGAATCGAGGCAAACATCATCGCCGACAACGAGAGCGCGAACACGATCGGCCGCCGGGCACTCAATGCAAAGCACAAGATGAGCGGTAGCAACAAGACAATCCCGTTCTCGAGTTTTCCTGACAGCCCCCAGCGCGGCACTGTCGCCGCGAGAGCAAACGTCAACACGAACATGAACGCCGGAAAGCCGATCCGCAACCAGGATTTGGTCTTTTCTTCCTGCGCGGTCACAGGTCGCACGAGCAGTGCGAGGATAATTGCGATCGGATACTCGTACGGCGCCGAGAATAACAAAGGCGCGAGTAGCGCGTTGAAGATTCCGCCGAGAACTCCGCCCACCGCGATCCAAAGAAAATATTCCGGCAGCCTGCTGACAGGCGGACGGCTCTGCGCCAATCGTTGATGACTTACGAGCGCCCCGAGAAAGAAGACGAGCAAGTGCAAACTGATCGTTACCCAAACCGAAATCGGTGGCGAGAGGATCACGAATGCACCGAGCACGAGCAGCGCGCTGGCAAAGAGTATGGACGTAATCGGCAGCTTGATGAACTGCTTGTTTCCAAACGCGATGATGAAAGTCAACAGGTAAAGCGCGAGGGGGATGATCCAGATCAGCGGCACTGACGCGACGTCAGTGGCGATAAACGTCGTGACGCCGAGCATCAAGCTCGACGGAACGAACGCAAGCAGGACCCATTCGACCCGTTGCGCCGGTGCAACTTTCACCGCGGGTTCATCTGTAACCACACTCGCGTAACTCGTCTTTGCGCGACGGCCGTTGAGCAGTATCGCGCACGTGATCACTAGTGACACGAGCACGGCGTACCCGATTGCCCAGATCCAGTTTTGCGTGCGCACCGCAAAGGCTGGCTCGAGCAGAAACGGGAACCCGAGGAGGGCGAGCATGCTGCCGGCGTTACTGACGGCGTACAGAAAATAAGGATCACGTGCTGCTTTGTGGGTGGAGTGTGAAAACCAGCGCTGTAAGAGTGGCGCTGTGGCGGACAAAAGCAGGAAAGGCGGTCCGACCGTAACCAGCAAGGTCATCAAAAGCCAGCCAATGGGACTGCTCTGCGTCGGCAGCGACGCGAGAACACGATTTGAAATAGCAAACGGCAACACAAGGCCGGCCGCAAGCAGTAGTAAGGCATGGAGAACGGCCTGGTTTCGCAACGAGAGTCGTTGTGAAAGCAGCAGTGCATACGCATAGCCGGCGAGGAGCAGCGCCTGGAAGAAGACCATGCACGTATTCCAGACCGCCGGCGCGCCGCCCAGCAACGGCAGGAGCATTTTCGCCACGAGTGGCTGGACCCAGAAAAGCAGGGCAGCGCTCGTAAATAAGGCGAGCGCGAAGACCGGCGCCAGCACCGTCGCGCGCACCGCCGGAGTGTTCACTCGATCTAATTCAACGTCGATGTTCATTGATTTGCCCAAACCCGAAGTCTCGGTGTGTGTTCCGGCAGTTGACTGCCAAAGCCAGAATAACAGGGTTTAACCGAGTTCGGGGCTTAAAAAAGCAGGGCTCGACGGCGAAAACGCGAGCAACAACCATGCCCGATCAGGTAAATCCGGTAATCCTGTAATCCTGTCTAAACCTGACGCAGTCTTTGAACAGGATTACGGGATTTACCTGATTTGCAGGATTAGCGGGTTTGCGCTTTTTTGTGGCAACTGCTCGCCAGCGAGCACTCGCGCGTGCTCAAACTCAAATTCATCTGACTACTCCACCGCCAGTCGCCAATCATTCTCACACAGTAATTTCGCGGGGTTCAGCGATGGATGTGGACCACCTGTTACCGAAAAACAGAGTTGGCATGACCGTTGCCATAAAGGGTCGCACACGAAGCATTGCCGTGATCGGCAGGAAGCTGTCAGCTCAGGACTCCTGGGATGACGCCTGTGCTTCTTCGTCCTTCGGGCGGTCCATCTACCTGAAGCGACGGCTCGCGATAGACCTATATTTCTTATCCTAAGGAGAAAACACATGCTGAAGAAGTTTTTGCAGGACGAGACCGGCGCTGAATTGGCCGAGTACGCCGTTGGCGTGGCTCTGCTCGTGGCGATTGGCATCGTCGTCTACAAGGTGCTTGGTGACGCCGTTAACACCTCGAACGCCTCAACCGGCAGCAAGATCACTGGTGCGAAATATCCGTAAACAGCGCCCACATCCACGCACGGGAGTCAGTTGGCCTTTAGCTGACTCCCGTCCCATTCTCATTCTCTCGGAAAGGTCAATCTTATGTCGTTGAAAAAGAGATTTTTAACTCTGGTGAAGGACGAGCGGGGTGCGGAGCTGGCCGAATACGCCGTTGGCGTGGCGCTTTTAGTAGCAATCGCACTCGTAGTTTACAAGGTTCTGGGGGATTCAATTAACGACAGCAATAGCGGAACAGCAGCAAAGGTTGGAACTGCGGTGAAGGACGCCGGCTACTGATGTAGCGAAAGTCGACCAGGTTCGCCACGTTTATCTGTGGCGAACCACAGCTATTTATGTGACTGAGGTTTACCCGGCGGAGGTACTCAAGTGAACAGCCTTAAGAATTTTTTGACTGACGAACAAGGGGCAGAACTAGCGGAGTACGCGGTTGGCACGGCAATCCTGGTGGCAGTCGCGATCATTGTCTACAAAGTGCTCGGCGACGCCGTCAACGTGAAGATGAGCACTGTAGCAAACGAAGTCCAAAAATAGGTCTGGTCCAACCAACCTAATCTCAAAAGCTAAGTGCGGAGTGAAAAATGCCGGTGCCTCCTGATCTTATGAAACTGTTTTTACTCATTCCGATGGCAGCGTTCATCATTTATTACGACGTTCGCTATCGACGTATCCCTAACGTGCTCGTTCTGGGCCTCCTCATCGGTGGTCTCACAATCAACATCAGCTTTGGCGGATTTGGTGGTGCG
The DNA here is from genome assembly GCA_035760085.1 of Pyrinomonadaceae bacterium. Taxonomy (GTDB): domain Bacteria; phylum Acidobacteriota; class Blastocatellia; order Pyrinomonadales; family Pyrinomonadaceae; genus PSRF01. The sequence continues at coordinate 7,395 of DASTTS010000359.1, read as the reverse complement.
TTAACAAGTCTCGAAGGATTCGCACTCGCCTTTGTGCCGATGTTTTTAATCCACCTGTTTGGAGCCATGGGCGCGGGCGACGTGAAGTTGTTTGGCGCTGTGGGCAGCGTCATTGGTGTTTCGATGGTCCCGCTAACGTTTGTGGTGGTCGTGATGCTGGGCGCAGCGCTGGCTGTTTACACGATGCTGCGTTCGGGAACAGTCTTTTCAACCTTACACGGCGTTTTAAGAATCTTCGTCGGCATCATGCCCGGTTGGGAGATGCCGCGTTTTGCTATTCCCAGCGATCGTAAACACACGATTCCTTACGGCGTCGCCATCATGCTGGGCAGCCTGGTAGCCGCGGTCGTGTTTCAGGGTTAACCAACGTTAACCGGGCCGCAGTTTTGAGACGAAATGGAGATAAATCATCATGCGGAATAAGCGTTTAATCATTGCACTGTTGGCCGCGATAACCTTTGGCTTAGTCGCCGCGGTTTCAGTCAAACAATATCTGCTGAGCGCGCAGGCCTTCAATCGCACTAACGACGTGGTCGTGGCGAAGGTCGATATCCCGGTTGGCTCACGCATCATTCCGGAACAACTAACGGTCGCGCAGTTTCCCGCGGATGTAACTCCGGTAGGCGCAATCGCCACGATCGACGAAAACCTCGTCGGTCGGGTGGTGATCACCGCCATCTCGCCTAAAGATCCGATAACGGAATCCAAGCTGGCTCCCGTTGGCTCGCTCGGCGGTTTGTCTTCAGTGATCCCTGAAGGATACCGCGCGATGACCGTGAAGGTTGACGACGTCGTTGGCGTTTCCGGCTTCATCATGCCAGGCACGCTCGTCGACATCGTGGTCGTGATTCAACCTCCGAAAGGTAGTGCGAGCGAAGAGATGATCTCGAAGATCGTCCTCCAGAACATCAAGGTGCTCGCCAGCGGTCAGAACATCGATAAACCAAAGAACGATCGTGACGTGGAACGCTCCGTGAGAGCCGTGACGCTTCAGGTCACGCCAGAACAGGCAGAGAAACTCGCGCTCGCTTCGAGTGAAGGAAAGCTTCAGCTCGTGATGCGCAACTCGGTGGACCAGGCAGACGAGCAGACCTCGGGTGCGAACAAGAAGAGCCTGCTACTTGGGGAGCGCGCCATGATCGCTCCCGATCCGGGAATCGGCAGCAACAACGCGCCGAAAGCCGCGCCGAGCTCACCGCGCCGTTACGCTCCGCGTCCAGCCGCGAAGGAAGCGGCTCCTGCACCGAAAACTACGCAGCCGCCCCCAGCCCCACGACCGACGGTCGAGGTAATCAAGGGTGGAAAGAAAGAAATCCAGGATTTCCCGTCGTAAGAGGGATGTCGCCCAATGACCACGCAGAAGGCATCTACTCCGAATTTCGCTTTTAAGGAGACCCCGAAAATGTTGGCTCTATTTTCTAATCGTTCCTACGTCATCCATTTGCTGCTGGCAACAGTCGCGACTTTGACTCTCGGTCTGGTGAGCACGATTCACGCCCAGGAGACCACTTACGACGCGTCGTTCAGCAGCAACGTCAAAGAGGCCATTCCGATCAACGTGCTGGTGGGCCAATCTCGCGTGATCAACTTCGACCGGCCGATCGGTCGGTTCTCCATCTCCAACCCGGAGATCGCAGAAGCCGTCATGGTCCGTCCAGACCAGGTGCTCGTAAACGGCAAGGCTTTTGGCCAGGTCAACTTCATTGCCTGGGAGAAGTCCGACAGCAAGTTCATCGTCTTCGATGTGTTTGTGCGCGCGAACCTCTCACTCATCGATTCACAAATTCGCGCACTGTTCCCACGCGACGATATTCGCTTGAGCCAGGCTAACGGCTCGGTCGTGCTCTCCGGCACGGTTGCCGATCCGGCAACTGCGACCCAGGCTGACAGCGTGGTCCAGGCTGCCGGTTTCAAAACTGTGAACATGCTTGGCTCGCCGGTTAAGAACGCGATGCAGGTCCAACTTCAGATTCGTGTCGCGGAAGTGAGCAAGGCCAAGCTGCGTGATCTCGGCGCCTCCTTCGCCTACCAGGGCGGCCCGGGTACCGGGGGCTTTGCCACCGGCGGCGGTCCCGGTGCGCTCAGCGAAATTGCGGGCGGTGTTTTGAACACTACCTTCAACAGCGCGGCGAACATATTCCTCATGGGCGGCAACACCCTGCAAATGATTCGCGCCATGCAAACCAACGGCGCGTTGCGCGCGTTGGCCGAGCCGAACCTGATCGCCATGGATGGCCAGGTTGCGAGCTTCCTCGCCGGCGGTGAGTTTCCGATTCCGGTTATTCAAGGCGGCGGCGGTGGCAGCAGCAGCTCCGTCACGATCACGTTCAAGGAATACGGCGTACGTTTGAACTTTAAACCAACCATCATCGACGAAGATCACATCCGTCTCGAACTCGAACCGGAAGTTTCGACGATCGACTTCGCAAACGGTGTCAGGTTCCAGGGTTTTGTGGTTCCGGCACTGCGCACGAGACGAGCCCGAACGGGCGTTGAGCTGCGCGATGGTCAGAGCTTTGCTCTCGCCGGTCTGCTCGACAACAGCGAGACACGCAACCTGTCGAAGGTGCCGGTCATCGGCGACATTCCGATCATCGGAAACCTGTTCAAGTCGACTCAGTTTCAGAAGAACGAAACGGAGCTCGTGTTCATCGTCACTGCCGATCTCGTGAAACCAATCAATCGCGACGATCTGCCGACGATGCGCGGCATCGATGGTCTGAAGAATGGTTCGCCACTCGGAATCGAGCCGAAGGGTGAAGGTATCTCGGGTGCGAGTGGATTCTCGACCGGTTCCGGTCAGCAGGCTCCGGCCGCCACGCCCGAAGCTCCGAAGAAGACGACGCCAGCGTCACCGGCATCACCATCCGGCGACGGCGCTGCCAAGACAGAGGAAAAAACAAAAACGGCCCCGACCAGCAACGCCACGAAACTTACGCCATAACGGGTTCAGCCCCCTTAACCCACTACCGTGAGTTTTGCTGAAGAGGGTGGTAATCAGGGTCGCACTTGGTTATCACCCCGTGGCACAAAGAAGGACCTATTCATTGTCAAGGAGTAAGGTCGTGCAACTGAAACGTCATTCCAGAGCTTCGAGACGCAAGGGCGAACGCGGAAACGTGCTCGCATACACTGTGCTCTCAGCTCTGTTCCTGTTTTTGGCTGTCGGACTCGGCGTTGATCTCAGCCATTTCTATCTCGCAAAGACCGAGATGCAAAACGCCGCTGACGCAGCGGCGCTTGCGGGCGCTTCAGCGCTCACTCTTCCCAACCCCGACAGAATTACGACCGCCGTCGATCGTGCTGTCGAGATCCTGAATTCGAACAAATACAACTTTAACAACAGGGCCTTTGACGTCGACCGGGCCAGTCTTTGCGGCACGGGCCAGGCCTGCATCATGTTTGCAAAAAATCTCAATGGAACTTATGTCACAGAGGACGTCGCGCTTGGCGATCCCGTTGACGTCCGCTTCATAAGAGTCACGACACCGTCAAAGCCGGTAAGCGTGATCTTTGCTTCACCGATTCTGGGAAGCACGTTGGCATTGGACGCTAAAGCAGTCTCGGGCTTATCGAAGCCCGGCAATGCCAAATATTGCCCGTTCCCACTATCAGCCGTTCAATGTCGTCCCGGGACAACCTGTGAATTTGCTTCCGAGTTTTGGGGTGATTGCGGTGACCCACTCACCGGCACCCCGCCGAGGCCTCCGATTCATACTTACACCGATGGCACTCCCGCTTGCGATCCCACAAAAGAATTTTGCAAGGGATGCACCTATACCGTTCGCTCAGCTGGTAGTGGTGGTCCGTCACCCGGGAACCTCGGGATTCTCGGATGCGCGGGATCAGGCTGCGACCGGGTTAGAGATGCGTTGAAAGCGTACGGGGAAGGCTGCGACTGCGGACTCACGAGTGTCGGCGACTCGATGCCCGTGCAAACCGGCGCCTGCGCTGGTCCGATCAGCGACGGTCTTAACGTGCGGTTCGACCGCTACCAGCCTGGTGGTCCAATGGCCTACAGCTCTACCTTTCCACCCGATGTCAACGTGGCTCAAGGAAGTCCCAGTGGAAATGGCGCTAATGAAACGTGGCCGGGTATCACGTTCGCCCAATATCAGGCAGGCAGTCCCTCAGTGGCTCCCGCCACCGGTCACACGGGCGTTCCTGAGCGGCGAATACTGGTTCTGCCTATCACTTATGTTCAGGATTGGCCCACGGGTTCGTCGGGTAATGTGCCGGCGCGAGGATTCGGCGCCTTCTTCATGAGGAGTCAGGCGATTGGAACAAATGGAGATATAAAACTCGAATACACGGGGAAGAATGTCACCGGCATCACTGGTATTGATCCCAGTACCACGGGCACTTCAAACATCGTGACGCCTGTTCTTTACCGTTAGAGGAGAGTTTATGAATCGCAGATTCACAGCGATTGAACGAATCAAACATCTGCTTCGGCGCGAAGACGGTGGTGCGCTGGCGGAACTGGCTGTTCTCGTCCCGTTCCTGGCTGTAATGCTCGGCGGTGTTTGCGAGTTTGGGCGCTACTTTCAAAACTACAACACCGTGGCGAAGGCGACTCGCACAGCATCCCGTTACTTATCGAATCACCCGCTCACCTCGCAGGAAATCGGAAAAGCGCAGAGCCTCGTGGTTTGCGGAAAACTAAGCTGTGGTCCAGGAGACAAACCTCTGATTACCGGTTTGTCGGCCTCGAACGTATGTGTCGAAACAACCGGATCGCCAAAGGTACTCACCGTCACGGTACGCATTCCGCGCGACACGAGTCCATGCTCGCCGACGGCGGGTGCGGGAGGCGCGGCACCATTGACCTATGCGCCAATTTTCAATGTTGGCGCGCTTTTAGGGACGGGGCTTTCATTAAACCTCCCCATCGCTCCCAGCACGACTATGTATTACCTGATTAACTAGAGATCGAGGAGATTTTTGCACCACATGAGGATGAACCGAACAGGAGAGCAGGGCGCCACGATGGCGGAATTTGCGATCATCTCAGTCGTCTTCTTCATGATCATCTTCGGAATCATCGAGTTTGGGCGCCTGTTTTATACCCATAACGCGTTGACTGATGCAGCTCGTCGCGGAGCACGCTACGCCGTATTACACGAGAAGACCGACATCGCGTGTGTGAAGAAGGTTGTTGTCTTTGGTGAAGCTAACATTAATCCAAGTACCTGCGTCGAGACCGGCCAGCCTTTGATCAATGGACTGACGACAACAAACGTAATCGTGACCTATGCGACTGACTTCGGCACCAACCTGGGAACAGCAACAGTAGAAATCACCGATTACAGATTTAACTTAAGTATCCCCTTTGCGCGACAAACATTAACAATGCCGCATTACGTTACGACGTTAACGGCGGAAAGCGCGGGCCGTATACCCGATCCGATCGCGACACCGTAAATGCTTATACCGTCAGTGAACCAGGAACAGGGAAAAGGTAATTACCAGCAATGAAACGAACGTTAACATTCATAGTACTCAGTAGAGATGCCGCCGACTCGCGAGAGCTGAGTCGTGCACTTAGCGCACACCCGGGCGCGAGCCTCCTGATGACAAGTGAAGATGCGGAGCAGGTTTTTACTGAAGCCAGCCGTCTGCGTCCGTCGGGAGTGGTGATCAATTTGAATCACATGGGTGAGCCGGCGCTGAAACTCGTGCAACGTATCGTGACCGACTTGCCTGCGACGGCCGTAATCTGCGCGTCGAGAGACTCTTCACCGGACATGATCCTGCGCAGTATGCGCACCGGCGCACGTGACTTCATTCGTTTGCCGATCAACGACGACGAGCTCGCGACCGTAATCGGGCGCACTGCCGAGTTTGCGACCGAACACGCCGACGATGAACCGAAGAAGCGTGGTCGGGCGATCGCCGTGTTTTCACCCAAGGGCGGCTGCGGTACCAGTCTGATCGCGACGAACCTCGCGATGACGCAAAAGAATCCGACAGTGCTCGTCGATCTCAACCTGCAATCAGGCGATGTGGAATTGATGCTCGGCTTGAAACCGAAGTTCTCGCTCGCCGATGTTGTTGAGAACCGCGATCGTTTGGACGATGCACTGCTGGCAAGCTATATCACGCCGCATTCGAAAAACGTTTCCCTGCTCGCCGCGCCGACGAAAGCCGAGAGCGCCGAAGACATCGAGCCGAAACACATTTACGAAGTGATGGAACTGCTGCGACAGCGTTATGACAATGTCATCATCGACACGCCGCACAGCTTTGATTCCATCACTATCTCGGCGCTGGACCACGCAGATCAGATCCTCGTGGTGTTGACGCTCGAGATTCACGCAATTCGCAGCACGCGCCGCGCGCTCGAGATATTCGACCGGCTCGGCTATGCCCGCAAGAAAGTCAGAATCGTCGTCAATCGTTACAGCAAGAACATCGAGTTGGACCAGAAACAGGTCGAAGATTTCCTGGGCGAGCGCGTCGTCGCTTTTATTCAGAGTGACTATAAAGCGGCAGTCAATTCGATCAATCTCGGACAGCCGCTCGTCGAGTCGGCGCCTGGATCGTTAGTGACAACGGATCTGTTCAACCTCGCGAGCAAAGTCTTTGCGGGTAGCGTTGAGCCGCCGGCGCCAACCGCCGGTGGCCGGCGACCGTTCAATTCTCTTTTCAAACGCAGCTCAACGACCATGCAGGATCTCGGATTAAATGCCGCGTTGGAACGGGCGAATTTAGGTGAAGCACAGTAAAAACTCACGCGGCGGCGCAACGGCGCTACGGTTTACGCCGCGTCGTTGCGGCGCTGCGTGAGAACAAATGGGTCAAGATTAGGGAATCATTATGGCACTACGTGAACGTCTAGTAAGAGAAACAGGAATGACTGGCGCCTTAGCTGAAGACGTAATCAGCAATCAGCAAGGCTTCCAGGACATGAAAGCACGGCTCCACCGGATGCTGATCAACCGGATGGACCTGACCAAGCTCGGCCAACTCGAACCAGAGCAGCTCCACGAAGAAGTGGCGCGCCTCGCGTCGAGCCTGTTGGCCCAGGAAGACACGCCGCTCTCAACCGTCGAGCGCGAGCGTCTCATCCACGAAGTGCGTCACGAGCTGTTCGGTCTTGGACCACTGGAGCAGCTGCTCGCCGACACTTCAATCTCCGACATTCTGGTTAACTCTCCCTACAACATCTACATCGAGCGCGGCGGCAAACTCGAGAAGACCAGTATCGAGTTCAAAGACAACGAACACCTGATGCGCGTTATCGAGCGCATTGTTTCGTCTGTTGGCCGTCGCATCGACGAAGCGTCGCCCATGGTTGACGCTCGTTTGAAAGACGGCTCGCGCGTCAATGCGATCATCCCGCCACTCTCGCTCGACGGTCCGGTGCTCTCGATTCGTCGCTTCGGCGCCGAA
>DASTTS010000358.1:0-18418 GCA_035760085.1 Pyrinomonadaceae bacterium | reverse complement strand
TGATCATTGCGGTGGATTCTGCGCGAGAGGTCCGGACGACTGCCGGTAACATTGAAGCACGATTCGAACGAGTTGTGTAAAAAATCGGTGGTGCCCTAAATTAAAGCTATCTCTGCGGTTCTCTGCGTATCTCTGCGTTCTCTGCGTTAAAGAGCCATTTCAACGCAGAGAACGCAGAGATACGCAGAGGATCGCAGAGAAATCTGAAATTAGGGCACTACTAAAAAATCGGTAGTGCCCTTAAAATCCTCTCTGCGTAATCTCTGCGTCCTCTGCGCCTCTGCGGTCAAAAGAACCCGCAAAAACAGTAAACCCCAGAGGCTCAGAGAACGCGAGAATTTTCGGAACTCCCGGAGGTTGCTGTACGTGTTAACGTTGATTTACTTTCCTCTTTCAGGGAGAAACAAGATGCGACACACGTTCAACTCCAGGCGTCTGATCGCCATTCTGCTCAGTTGTTTGATTACCACCGTCGCACTCGCCGTCAATAAGACTCCAGCCGGCAAGAGCAACGGCAGGATCGCGTTTGTGAGTAATCGCGAGAACGTTGAAAGAATCTATACGATGAACCCTGACGGGACCGGTCTCACGAAGCTCACCAATGGTCCGCACCAACTGCAACCGTCATGGTCGCCAGACGGCACGAAGATCGCATACATGGACAGGCTGAAAGAGGCTACCGCTCTCTATCTGATGAACGCGGATGGTAGCGATTCCAAGCTACTTGTCAGCAACATCTTCCATCACGTCACTCTCGCGTGGTCACCGGACGGTACGAAGATCGCGTTTTGCGCCGTGTCGAATTCGGAGTTCAGCTTGCACGTGATCGATGTTGACGGCAGTCACGACGTTCGTCTGGCTGAAGGATCGGGATCGGCGACGTGGTCGCCTGACGGAAAACAGATCGCTTTCACAACGTTTCGCGGCATCGATCTAATCAACGCGGATGGCACTGACCGCCGTCAGCTTGTTCGACTGAATGCGTGGGTACTTCATTCACTGGCGTGGTCGCCGGATGGCAAGGAAATTGTCTTTGGTTCGAGTAGTACTTCTTCGGATCTGGATGGTAACAAGGAGACGCAGTTTACGATTGAAGTGATCGCGGCAGATGGAAGCGGTGGTAATAAGTCACGGTCATTGGCGCCGGGGCGTAATCCTTCGTTCTCGCCGGACGGATCGAAAATCGTGTTCGAACGAAGTGGCAGTGAAGGGCCGTTCACACAAATCTGGGTGATGAACAGAGACGGCAAGAATCCAACTCAACTTACTGATACCGGCGCAAACTGGAGTCCTTCCTGGCAGCCTTTGTTAAGATCAAATTAACCCCGAAAGGCAAAAGGCATAAAAAAGGCACAAATGATCAGTTGATCACTTTGTGCTTTTGTGCTTTTTTGTGGCTAAAGGGGGGATTGAATGTTCGCACTGAACCGATCGCTTGCGCCGGTTATCGTTCTGGCTTGCTTCGTGTTTGCGATAACGATTTCACTTGCGGCTAAACCCGGGAGCCAAACCGCGGCCGGATTGGCAGCGTGGGAACAGGTCTATTCGGTACTCGTTTCGCCACGCTGCATCAACTGCCACACCGCCACCAACTACCCGCAACAGGGGGACGATCGTCACCGGCATTTCGCGAATGTCGTTCGCGGACCCGAAGGCAAAGGCGTGCCGGGATTGAACTGCATCAGTTGTCATCAGGAATCCAATGCTGACAGCACTGGCGTTCCGGGTGGCCACAATTGGCACCTCGCGCCGCTCTCCATGCAGTGGCAGGACGTGAACGATCGCCCTTTGTCGAGCGCCGGCATTTGTCGCGCGCTGACAGATCGTTCGAAGAATCACAACATGGATGGTCCAGCGTTGCTCAAACATCATGAAGAAGAGGCGCTCGTTCTTTGGGCGTGGAATCCGGGCCGCAAGCCCGACGGCACCATGCGCACGCTGCCGCCCCTCTCACATCAGCAATTCGTCGCCGCCACTCGTACGTGGGTAGAAGCAGGCACACCCTGTCCAAAAGGAAGATAACGAACATGGCAAAGTATCGACTCACTGTGAACGGTGCTGAGAAGACAGTCGACGTTGATCCATCAACGCCGCTGCTCTGGGTACTACGTGAAGACTTGAAAATGACAGGCACAAAATACGGCTGCGGCATCAGCGCGTGCGGCGCTTGCACGGTGCACGTCGCCGGTGTGGCGACGCGCTCGTGCGTGGTGCCGGTTTCGCTGATTGGTGAACGCCCGATCGTCACGATTGAAGCAATGGCAAACGATCCGGTGGGCCGTGTAGTGCAGAACGCGTGGGTTGAGAAGGACGTCGTGCAGTGTGGCTACTGCCAGAGCGGACAGATCATGAGCGCCGTCGCACTTCTGAAAGCAACACCAAATCCGACTGACACGAACATCGACGAATCGATGGGTGGGAATCTTTGCCGGTGCGCTACTTACGTCCGCATTCGTGAAGCGATCGCGAGTGCTTCGCGACAGATCAAAGGAGCAGCGTGATGCGTCCGAAAACAGAATTGAGCCGGCGAAGTTTCATTCAGATCACGACTGCTGCCACCGGCGGGTTGTTGATTTCACTTTATCTCGATAAACCGGCACTCGCTGCTCAGCAACCGCCGCCACCAAAAGTGTATCCACCGGACGCGTTTGTTCACGTGCGACGCGACGGCCAGATCGCGATCACGGTTAACCGGCTCGAGTTTGGCCAGGGTGTGCAAACTTCGCTACCGATGATTCTCGCTGACGAGATGGATGCCGACTGGTCCAAGGTTATCGGTGAGCTCGCGCCGGCGGCGGATGTTTACAAGGATCCGATGTTTGGCATTCAGATGGTCGGCGGATCGGGGTCGATCGCACATTCGTTTCAGCAGTACCGCGAGCTCGGCGCAAAAGCGCGCGCGATGCTCGTAGCTGCGGCGGCGGACGCTTGGAAAGTCACTCCCGATCAATGTCGAACGGAAAACAGCGTCGTTTATGGACCAGGCAATCGTTCGGCGACGTACGCTGAGCTGGCGGACGATGCGGCGCGCAAACCGGTGCCGCAAACGGTAACTCTCAAGAACCCGTCTGACTTTCGTATCATCGGTAAGAAAGTACCGCGTCTCGACAGCCGCTCGAAGTGCGACGGATCGCAAAAATTTGGGTTGGATCTCGATCTTCCGGGCATGAAGATCGCGCTCGTTGCGCACCCGCCGGTTTTTGGCGGACGTGTGAAGAGTGTCAACGATCGCGAGGCTCGCAGCCTCGATGGTGTGCGCGACGTGTTTGAAATACCACTCGCGAAAGGCAGTGCCGTTGCGGTTGTCGCCGATCGATTCTGGACGGCGAAGCAGGCGCGCGATCGTTTGCAGATCGATTGGGATTTGTCGGGCGTTGAACATGCAGACACGGCCCGGCTACTCACGCAATACAAACAGTTAGCGGCCACGGACGGTAAGGTCGCGATCAACCGCGGCGACACGAAAGCGCTCGATACTATTCCGCCCGCGAGTCGCATCGTTGCCGAGTACGAGTTTCCATTCCTGGCGCATGCGCCGATGGAGCCACTGAATGCGACCGTCAAATTCGAGGGCGACAAGGCGGAAGCGTGGGTGCCTTCGCAATTCCAGACTATGGACCAGGCCACGATCGCGGAGGTGCTCGGTCTCAAGCCTGAACAGGTCACTTTCCACACCGAGTTTGCCGGCGGCGGTTTTGGACGGCGTGCGACGACCGATTCGCACATTCCGCGCGAAGCGGCGTTAATCGCGAAGCGTCTTCGCGGCACACCAGTCAAACTGATCTGGAGTCGCGAAGACGACGTGCGCGGCGGCTACTATCGTCCGATGCATGTGCACCGCGTCGAGATTGGTGTGGGTCGAGACGGAATGCCGAGCGCGTGGCGTCACGTCATCGTTGGGCAGTCGCTACTCGCGGGAACTCCTTTCGCGATGATGATCAAAGACGGCATCGATGAGACTGCGGTCGAAGGTGCGAAGGACACGAGTTACGACGTCCCGAATTTTCGAGTGATGGTCCATCATCCGACTGTGAATGTGCCTGTGCTCTGGTGGCGCTCAGTTGGCCACACACATACTGCGTTCGTAATGGAGACGCTTGTTGACGAGCTTGCGATGCGCGCGAAAGTCGATCCGATTGCGTATCGTCGCAAGCTGCTCAAGGCTGACGCGAAAAAGCTTCACTCCGTACTCGAGTTGCTGGATCAGAAGAGTGGCTGGCGCAAAACTCTGCCGAAAGGACGGGCAGCGGGAGTTGCGTGTCACGAATCGTTTGAGACTGCGGTGGCGTGCGCGGTGGAAGTCTCGATAGAAAACAAGCGACCGCGCATTCATCGCGCGACGGTGGCGGTTAATTGCGGGATGGCTGTGAATCCGTTGTCGGTTGAGAGCCAGTTCCAGGGTGGGTTCGGTTTCGGACTCACGCAGCTTATGGCGAAGGGCGCCATCACGTTGAGGGAGGGACGCATCGAACAGCGAAACTTCGATGGCTACGCACCGCCGTACATCATCGACGTGCCAACAACCGTCGACGTTCACATCGTCCCGAGCACCGAGCCACCGACGGGCTGCGGCGAGCCGCCAGTGCCGGTCATCTCACCGGCAGTAGTGAACGCGGTATCACGGCTAACGGGCAAGCGTTACAGGTCGCTGCCGTTAACGAGTGTGTAAGAAGTTTTCTCGCGCAAAGGCGCAACGGCGCTACGTTGATGTTTCCGCGTTGCGCCGTTGCGCCGCCGCGTGAGAAAACCGCCGTTAACGGATCACATAGAAAGCCGTCTGCCGGGGCCGAAACCACTTCATGCCGTCCTTCGTCAGATACGCATCGTCCTCCATCATGATCGTCACCTTCTGCCCGCCCCACTCCGCAACTGCCGTCGTCGTGTTCAGCTCGATCGATGTGTACGAACCTTCTCGAAAGGGTGGTTCCAGTGGTGCTCCGGCTGCCGGACGACGAAAATCGATACTCGCCCCGAGCGCATGTCCCTGGTTGCCGACCGAGTGCGAATAGATCATCGCCTCGATGCCGGCGGTCTTCATGTCTGCCATCGTTGCATCATAGACCTCGATACCCTTCGCGCCGGTTTTGATGTGAGTGAACAACGCGTCCTGAAGTCGATTCGTGTTCGCCAGCGCTTTCTTCAGTCCCTCCGGAACATCCTTTTCACCGTCGCGCAACACGTAGGCCATCTTCTGCCAGTCTGTGCTCAAGCCGAGATAATTCACTCCGCAATCGATGTGAATAACGTCGCCGCGTTTGATCACTGTGGATTCTTCCGCGACCTCGAGAAATTGCTGCGTCTTACCCGTCTCAGTGTTTTGTCGTTGCACTCGCAAATCAGGTTGAAACCACACACCAAGCCCGAGGTTGTTCACCTGTTGCAGAAACCACCAGCGAACATCGCCGACCGTCGTCTTGCCCGGTGTAATCACTTCGTTTGAAAACGCGCGCTGCGTCAGGACGTCTGTAACCGCCACGGCAGTCCGATAGTGTTCGAGCTCTTCGGGCAAACGCGTGTCCATGTACTCGACGATAAGCGGAGCGGCAGAAACGAACCGCGATGCTAGATCCTTTCCGAGTGTTTCAGCGAGAAAGTTGTAAGCCTCGTGAGTGATACCGTTTGTTGCGCCGCGCGTTCCGCCCAGGTTGAGTGCGATCGTTTTCGGGTTTCGCTCCTCGACGATGCGGCGCAGTGTTGAAGCAATCTCTCGGCCCGGCGGGTTCAGTACTTCAAAAAACGATTTCAAATGTTCTTCGGGATAACGAACGAGCGCGATGCGATCGAGTTTGTCGCCACCGCGATCTGCAAACACGAAGAAGTCGCGGCGGCCGACGTAAGGCAGCGGCGGCGCGATGTATTCAGTTACGGGATCCGCGTGAAACTCTTCATTCGTCACGATCCACATCTCGATCTTTTGCTGGCGCATCATCGGGAGCAGCATCGTGTCGAGCCGTTTCTTCAGCCACGACTCACGAACGGCCTGTTGCTCGCGCACGGAGAGGAGTTTTGGCAGCGCTTCTCGTTTTTGCGCAAAGACAGGAACACTGATTAACAGATAAAGACAGATTAACGCGGATCGTTTCATGATTCTCCTGTTATTAAGCGCGGAAGCCGTGATCGTGCGCGAAGACCATTGCCTGCGCGCGAGTCCAGACGCCGAGTTTGTCGAAGACGTTTGACACGTGATTGCGCACGGTCTTTTCACTGATCGAAAGACGCTCCGCGATCTCCGCGTTGCCCAAACCTTCCGTAATCAACGCGAGCACTTCGCGCTCGCGCGCCGTTAGTTGCTCAAATGCGGGATCCTCGCCGGTGACCGGATTCTTAACATCCATGAAATCGAGCACCTCGGCGCAGAACCGTTCCCACGCCGGCTCGCTCTCGAGCAGGATGTGGTTCTTCGAATCAAGCTCGACGAACTGCGCGCCCGGAATTCCGGCGGCGAGAATATGTCCCTCTTCGATCGGAATCACGTCGTCATCACGCGAGTGCAGGATCAATGTGGGCGCGCGGACGTTCGATAGAAGGTCTAAGACGTCGATGTTGGCTCGTGTTTCGAGTAGTCGCGCAGCGATCTCGGGCGAGGTCGTCTTGCGACACAGATCGTTGAACCAACCGACTTGCTCGTCAGTTGCGCCGGGAATGAATCGCGAAGTGAAGATTTGCCGGAATGCCGGATTGTCCTTGCCCCAGCCGAGACGAGTCATATCGATCAGCGCGCGGTAAAACCGGTCTTTGTCCGCGTCGCCACGACGATAGGTTCCGCGCGCATAGGCGCCGTAAAGGACGAGCCGCGACACCCGTTCCGGATGTCTCACTGCATACGCGATGCACGTTGCCGCTCCCTGCGAAATGCCGAGAAGCGCGAATGGCTCCGGCGGATTGACGGCCGCGACTACGGCTTCGAGATCTTCGATCCAGCGCGCGAACGAAAGGTCGCCGACGTTCCAGTCGGTCATGCCACAGCCGCGTTCGTCGTGGCGGATGTAGTGGAAGTGCTCACTGAAGAAGCGGATCCAGTGACGCCAAACCGGGCTCTCCCATTCGTATTCGAGGTGAGTCATCCAGTTTGCGGCTTTGATCAGGGTCGGGCCGGCGCCCGCTTCCGCCCACGCGAGTTGCACTCCGTCCGGCGTACGGAGGTAACGAATTCGCTGTGCCGGCTTTTTGATCATCGCGCGCGCCTGCTGAGACAAAAGTCCTATGCGAAGGTCCCGAAGTATAGCCAAACCGGGACTAAACTCCCATAGCCGGAAAATGGAGAAAGCGCGATCCTCTGCGGCACGATAGAGGAGGCAAGACGATGCTGAAGCGAATCACATTTTTCGCCTATGGAACTTTTAGTTACCTGATTTTTCTCGGGACATTTCTGTATGCGGTCGGATTTATCGGCAACTTCGGTGTCCCGAGTACGCTCGATGGGCCCGCGACCGGACCGCTCGGCATTAGTCTGGCTATCGACGTTTTGTTGCTGACGGTGTTTGCGGTGCAACACAGCGTGATGGCGCGCAAGTGGTTCAAGGAATGGTGGACGAGGATCGTGCCGAAGCCTGTTGAACGGTCAACTTACGTTCTCTTTTCGAGCGTTGCGTTGATTCTGTTGTTCGCGTTGTGGCGGCCACTGGGCGGCGTGATCTGGTCGGTTGAAGATCCGGCGGGGCGAATCGTGCTGCGCGGTCTGTTTGCGTTTGGTTGGGCACTGGTTCTCTATTCGACGTTCCTGATCAACCATTTCGACTTGTTCGGATTACGACAAGTCTGGCGCAATTTGCTGGGTCAACCGGAAAGTGGTTTACAGTTCACGACGCCCGGGCCATACAAGATTGTGCGACACCCGCTTTACGTTGGTTGGCTTTTCGCGTTCTGGATGACGCCGGTGATGACGTCCGCGCACCTGCTCTTCTCGATCGCAACCACGGCTTACATCCTGTTGGCGATTCGATTCGAAGAGCGAGATCTTGTTCGTGAACATGGCGAAACTTACGAACGCTATCGCCGGTCGGTGCCGATGCTCGTTCCATCGGTGCGCAAGTAAGAATTAGTTTTCAACCACAGATTACGCAGATGGTTTATGAATCTGTGTAATCTGTGGATCTACCGCTTTGCCTCACACCCCGAGTTATGAGAAACTCCCACCGCGCAGTGGTCTAAGGTTGGTCTTCACTTAGGGAATGCACGTATTTTAGGTCCTGTCGTCATACTTCAGCTCAGATCCCGGGTACCACTGTAGAAGATGTTGTCATTCATCCCCCGTGCGCGCTCTGCGCCTAAAATCGTCAAATTTGGATATCTCTGTCTGATTATGGCCCTCGGCTGGGCCATTTTCGGGCCCACAGCTTCGCAGGCCGGGCGGGCCAGGCTCGTCGCTCCGCCGCCACAACCACAACCCCAGCCGGTTTCGAGCGAAGGTTGGACCTCTTCGACCGCGACCGACGAGATATTCATCGTCTATCGCGACCAGCGTGGTGAATTTGCGTGTCGTGTTGCCACGAAGGCTGAGCGCGACCGCATCAATAAACGGCCCGGCGGTGGGCCAACTCGCCTCATCTACAGCGGCGCACCACGAACCAAAGGTGGTTTGAGCGCGGAAAGATCTCCTGACGATCCAACTTTTGGCCTCGCGCTCCAGCCGTCGGCCGGACTGCGCATCGTTCTGCACGGCACGACGCAGTTAGAACAGAACCAGACAGCGAAAAATGCGTTCATCGTGGCGGCGAACCGCTGGGAAGCAGTAATCGCCACACCGATCACAGTCGTGATCGACGTTGACTTTGGACCAACCTTCTTCGGTCAGCCATACGGCGATCCCGACATCCTGGGCCAAACGGGCACATCATCATCCGTCGGACCATATTCCGATCTGCGAGCGCGCTTAATAAACGGCGCTTCGACAAACGCTGAGACGCAGCTCTACAACGCGCTGCCTGCTACTACGGTGCCGACCGAGACTAATGGCGTCGTCGGCAGTGTGACCAACGCGCGCGTCACCAGGCCCAACGCGCGCGCGCTCGGCATCGTGCCTGACATCACAGATCCTGATTCGATTATTCTCCTTCAGGGTGACGCCGGCATCGGCTTCAACTCGGCCTTCGGCTTCGACTTCAATCCTGACGACGGCATCACAGCGAATCTAACTGACTTCGACGCAGTAGCCACACACGAGATCGGTCACGCCCTCGGCTTTGTTTCAAACTCCGGTGGCAGCAATGCCGGTACAACCGTTGCCGTTTGGGATCTGTTTCGCTTTCGGCCTTCCGCTGCGACGCTTGCCACGTTTGGCACCGCACCGCGCGTAATGTCGACCGGCGGCAGTCAGGTTTACTTCAACAACCAGCTCAGCACGTTCGCGTCGCTCGAGCTTGCGCTCTCGACTGGTGGTCCAAATCCCACTGCCGGCGTTGGCGACGGCCGTCAATCAAGTCACTGGCGCGACGACGATCTGGTTTCAACGTCACAGTACATCGGCATCATGGATCCGACGCTTGACGACGGACTCCGGCGCACCCTCAGCGAGAACGATTTAAGAGCCATCGATATGTTTGGCTACGCGATCGGTGGACCACCGATCGTGCGCCCGCCCAACGATAATTTTGCCGACGCCATCAATGTTCCCGGCAACTCGGGCTCAGTGAACGGTACGACCGTAAATGCAACTCGAGAAGTTGGCGAGCCACTCCACGTTGGTTTACTTGGCGATAAATCGATCTGGTACACGTGGCAATCGAGCGTAGATGGCCAGGCGACTTTCGATACGATCGGCAGCAACTTCGATACGACACTCGCTGTTTACGTTGGACCAGCAATCGATCAACTCGGCAATCTCGCACAGAACGACGACATAATTGCCGGCCAGAACAGGGCCAGCCGCGTGCAGTTCAACGTTACCGCTGGAACGACTTATCGAATCGTTATCGATGGTTGGAACGGCGAGTTTGGAAACGTCACGCTGAATTGGACCGCGAGCGGCGTCACGCCAACTCCGACACCGACGCCCACTCCCACACCCACACCGACGCCAACGCCGTCACCAACACCAACGCCCTCGACTGACTTTGTTATCGACTCGATTGTGGCGTCGCCGAATCCGGTTGGAAGTGGGCAGATCGTGACTATTGAAGTTGCTTCTCACATTTCGGTCGCTGTCGCAATCAGTCCAACGATCTCGATTGTTCTTCCGTCAGGAATGACTTTCGCTTCGTGCCAGCCCAACTGCACGCCGCCTGGAACTGCGAATGGTGGGACCGTCACGTTGACCACTGCGAACGATGGGCCAAACTCTCAAAACGGTTTGATTGTGAATGCTATTGTCACCGCGGCGGCCGGGTCCACGCTCAATGTGATGGGTAACGTGACGTCGAGCAATCCCGATGTCAATCCGGCTAACAACTCTGCGGCAACCACGGTAAGCGTTGTTGAGCTTGTGCCGTTCAGTGGTGCGCTGAAGATTTCGTCGAGCACCGAAGGTGCGCACGTGTTAGTGCTGCGCGGCGGAACGGTCTGGGCCTGGGGCCATAATTTCTACGGACAGCTTGGCGATGGCACAACCATCGGTAAAAACAGACCGATTCAGGTTGAGGATCTGATGTTTGTGAAAGATGTCAGCGCGGGTGGACAGTTTTCGGTTGCACTCAAAACAGATGGCACCGTTTGGACGTGGGGGAACAATGGGTTTGGGAAATTGGGTACGGGTTCTACCACGCCAGAGGCAATCTCCCGACCGGGTCAGGTGACCTCATTGTCCGGGATTACGGCCATCTCCGCCGGTGCGGGCCACACAATGGCGCTCAAGTCAGACGGAACTGTTTGGACGTGGGGCGAGAACTCACGCGGTGAATTAGGTATCGGTGTGCAAGACTTTGTTGCGCATGCGACAGCCGCGCAGGTTCCTGGTCTCGCGAATGTCGTTCGCGTTGTGGCGGGAAATGGTCTTTCGTATGCCATCAAAGCAGACGGCACGGTTTGGGGATGGGGCACCACGATTTCCGGCAAGCTGGGAGACGGCACTCAATCCGGAATACCCATAACATCGCCGGTCGAGCTGACTTCTTTGAAAGACACAATTGCTTTCGGCTCAGGCGTCGCTTCGACGATTGCGCTGAAACAGGACGGCACGCTTTGGTCTTTTGGCAGCAATTTTCTCGGCCGGCTGGGACGTGGGATCGGTAGCGGCGACAATTTTCCTGTCCCAACTCAGATTCCGGATCTGCTTGGGAAGGCAGTCTCAGCAGGATACTCGCATACGCTCGTGACATTGCCTGATGGAACGGTCAAAGCGTTTGGCGGAAATGACTCGGGCCAACTAGGCCTGGGCCATATCGATTTCATGGCGCATCCGTCGCCGGCGGTGGTGGAAGGGTTGTCAGGAGTCTTTGCTACTGCGACCGGAAGTAACGCGAGTTTTGTTTTGATTGGTGATCCTGTTACAGGCGGCACAGTCAAAGCGTGGGGCGGCAACTTCTTTGGCATACTTGGAATTGGATCGGACCTTTCCACGACCAGGCCAACGATCGTCCCGGAGAACCTGACGGTGGCGAAACCGATCTTTAGTGCTCCTGCCGGAACCTTGTCGTCAAATCAGGTCTTCGTTGCGTGTGGAACACCGGGCGCCGTCATTCACTACACGACGAATGGATCCGATCCGACTGAAAGCGATCCCGTAGTTGTATCGGGTACCGCGGTCGCGGTGGACCACTCGCTGACGTTGAAAGCGAAAGCGTTCAGGACTGGCTTTGCTGCTAGTGAGATTAAGAGTGCCGCTTACACGGTTGTGGCAGTGGAGCCGTTACAGTTGCTGCTGGATGAATCAGGTCCGGCGTTGGATCAGATCGCGGCACTCGACTCGTTGTTGTTCTTGCGTGATCCGTTCCCGGTTGTAAACCTCGGCGATTTGCTCAACCAGGGCTCCGATCACAATACACGCGTGATTGTGTTCGTGCGTAACCTTCAGTTGTCGCAAGGCGAAACGGCCGCGTCAGTGATCGTGAATCTGATTGATAACAACAGCCAGTCGTTTGATGTTCCGGCAGAGCAAGTGGCCGCTCTGCCCAACACGGATCTTATGCAGGTAACCTTCCGGCTACCGAACAGCCTCGCCGTCGGCACCTGCACCCTCCGCATCAAACATCAACTACGAACCAGCAACGCCGGCACGATCCGGATAAAAGCGTAACCACAGATCACACGGATTACCTCGCGGTGACCTGGATTCGTTGCCTCTCAAAAGTTTGGCTTTTCTCGCGCACTTGAGGTCCCGCCAAGGTGTAAAGGCTGTGTGACAATTCAGTTACCGCAGACCACGAAGGGGCCCAATTTGGGGCTTTTTCGGCCCTTTTAGGGTTGTCCGACACGAAAACTCCACATTTTAAATTCGTTAAACCTGTTAGACTTCTTTCCCCCGACAAAGTCTCCCGGAGGATGCCTGGAATTGCCCCAAGCCCTCATCACGACTTAATTAGTCCTGAGTGAAACCACCCCACGGTTTCCGGAGTACCAAATGAAGCGTTACCTAAATCCCTGGCTGTGGAGTAGTTTCGTCGCAATACTGTGCGCAGCCCTGTTTCTGGTCCAGACCAGGACACACGCTCAGTCGACAGTGTCGCTGGATCGGAAGGTCTCGAAAGACATCCTCAAGAAGGCTGCCGAGGGCCGTGGCGGTGAGTTTGTCCGCGTGATTGTTCAACCGGCAAACTCCACCGATCTCTCAATCGATACCACCCTCGTTTACTCTGGCGGTGAAAACATCCGCAAATTCAAGAACTTCGCAGTCCGCGTTGTAACTTTGCCGGTCTCTGCCGCAATGGCACTCGCGAGCCGCAACGACGTTTCGTACGTCTCCATGAACCGGAACGTATTACCGATGGGCCATCTCTCGCGCACGACCGGTGCGGATCAAATTCGCGATAGTGGTCCAGCAGCCACGAAACTCGACGGCACAGGCATCGGCATCGCAGTTCTCGACTCGGGGATCGATACCGATCATCATTCCTTCCTCGATCGCTCGAACGGCGTTCGCGTCGTGTACAGCGAAGATTTCACCGGCGAAGGCCGCACTGACGATCCCTACGGACACGGAACTCACGTCGCTTCGCTCGCCGCAGGCAACGGGCGCATCTCGAGCGGCGAATATACCGGCATTGCTCCGAACGCAAATCTGATCAATCTGCGCGTGCTGAACTCTACGGGCGTTGGTACGACAGCGTACGTACTGCGCGCGTTAGACTGGGTCGCGACCAACCGCACGACGTACAACATTCGCGTGGTCAATTTGAGTCTCGGCATGCCTGCTATCGATTCTTATCGCAACGATCCGGTTTGTCGCGCCGTGCGCAGACTCGTTGACGCAGGCGTGGTCGTATTCGCAGCGGCCGGAAACAACGGCAAAGACAGCGACGGAAACAAGATTTACGGTCGCATTCACTCGCCCGGCAACGAGCCTTCCGCGATCACCGTGGGCGCCACTAACACATTCGGAACTGACGATCGCAGCGACGACGGCGTCGCCACGTTCAGCTCTCGTGGACCGACGCGTAGTTTTACGACAGACGACGCAGGCGAGAAGCACTTCGACAATCTAGTCAAACCCGATCTCGTAGCGCCGGGCAACAAACTGATCGATGCGGAGTCAGACGGTAATTACCTTGTGACGCAAACACCATCGCTCGATGCGGGTGTCAGCGGTGCTGACAATCGCAGGATGATGTATTTGAGCGGCACCTCGATGGCGACTCCGGTGGCAGCCGGAACTGCGGCGCTGATGCTGCAAGCGAATCCGAGTCTCACGCCGAATCTGGTGAAGGCGTTGTTGATGTACAGCGCACAACCCCTCGCCGGTTACAACATGTTCGAGCAGGGCGCCGGACAGCTAAATACCGCGGGCGCGATCGCGCTGGCAAAGTCAGTACGGACGGATCTGAGCGCGACTACAACTGTCGGCTCATCACTGTTAACAGGCGATCCGCCGTCGCCCCAGACCACGATCGCGAATTACCCGTTCACATGGTCGCGCGGAATCATTCTCAATCACACGTACGTCACGGGTGCTGATCTGATCACGAAGTATCAACTCGTCTACTCGCTGGGAATGCTGCTTAACAACGGCGTAATCACCGGCGACAGCACACTCGCTCTTGATCCTTCATATTTTTCCGACGGCGTTATCACGGGTGATCATATACTTACGAGTTACGGCGTTATTACGGGAGACGGTTCTGCCTTCCTCGCGGTAAATCTTTTGTTCCAGGATTTGCTGCCGGAAGGTAGTATGGTGGGAGACGGAGTAATAACCGGAGACGGTGTCATTACTGGCGATGGCGTGATCACAGGCGACCTCGTAGCCAGCGCTCAGTCAGCCATGCTTAATGGCGATGGTAGTGCAACGATGGCGGCACCATCAGACGATGGCCACGACTGCTTAGATTATTAAACTGATCCACAGTTTACATAGACTGCCCTGATTACACGGAGTCTTTCTGATCTGTGTAACCGGTAGGTCCTGTGCTACGAGGTACAACAATGAGCGCAGCGGAAGTAGACGTTAATAGACCTCAGTTCGGACAAGTTTACATGTGGTCGCTCGTAATTGCGGGCGCTGCGATCGTGCTTGTCTCGATTGTTTTCCTGCCCTTTCACGAACTCGATGCACGTTTTGGCTTCCTCTGCCTGATGGTAATGGCGAGCGCGCTCATCGCCATTCCGATCCCGCGCGTGAGTGGTCGCATTACAGTCGCCGACACATTTGTCTTTTTGACGATGCTGCTCTACGGAGGCGCGGCGGCGATTCTCGTGTCAGCGCTCGAAGGCGTTGCCGCTACGCTCATCATCAGCAAACGCCCGCGCACGATTCTTTTCAACTCGGCGATTCTGGCAACGTCAACCTTCTTTACTGCCTCAGCACTGAGCTTGAAGTTTGGCTCCATAACCACCCTTTCGCGCGGCTTCTCGGAAGAGTTCTTTATCGCGATCTGCATGATGGCGCTCGTGCAGTACATTGCGAACACCGTTTTGATCGCGATCGAGAAGGCGAGCAAGATCAAGGAATCCGTCTGGAACACGTGGCGTACTTATTACCTTTGGACTTCGGTGACTTATTTCGCGGGTGCGTCTGCGGCCGGAATTATTGCGATTCTGATCAATACCTACGGTTTCTATGCCGTTGTCGCGACCGCCCCGATCATTCTCATCATCTGTTTCACATATCAAACTTACCTGAAGAATATCGAGGCTTCGCTCGAACAGACTGAAGCGGCAAGACGGCACGTCGAAGAGTTATCGCGCTACATCAGCGAGCTGCAACATTCGGAAGAATCGCGTGGTCACCTGTTACTGCGCGCGGAACGCGCACGTGCTGAAGCAGAAGCAGCGAATCGCATCAAAGACGAGTTTCTGGCGACGTTGTCACACGAACTGCGCACGCCGCTGACTTCGCTACTCGGCTGGTCGAGTGTGTTGCGCGAAGGCAGGCGCGATGAAAAAGTGTTGGCGCAGGGACTCGACGCCATCGATCGCAACGCGCGTGTGCAGGCGCAGCTCATCGACGATCTGCTCGACGTGTCGCGCATCGTTTCGGGCAAACTCAATCTCGATGTCAGACCGTTGGACATCACGTCAGTTGCGCGTGCGGCGATCAATGTAGTCCAACCGGCTGCCGATGCCAAAGGCATCACGTTGGACTATGTAGCCGAACCCGGACTCGGCGCGATCTCCGCTGACTCAGCGCGCGTGCACCAGATCATCTGGAACCTTTTGTCGAACGCAGTGAAGTTCACTCCGCACAATGGAAAGATCTCCGTTCGTGTCGAGCGGAATGGATCGGATGCGCGCGTGACGGTGAGGGACACTGGTCAGGGAATCGATCCGGAGTTTCTGCCGCGCGTGTTCGATCGATTTCGTCAGGCTGATAGTTCGACGACGCGAAGTTTCGGCGGGCTCGGACTCGGCCTCGCGATCGTGCGACATCTCGTCGAGCTTCACGGCGGTACTGTTTATGCACAAAGCGATGGCGTAGGCCAAGGCGCGATGTTTACCGTGACTTTCCCGCTTCTCGCAGACCGCACGGAGCCCGTAACGGTGGCCCATAGTCAGGAAGTTAGTGTGGCGGATAGCTACGCGCTCGATGGACTCCGAGTGTTGCTCGTCGACGACGAACCGGAAGCACGTCAGATCATCAGCACCGTCATCACGCGCACTGGAGCCGAAGTGAAAAGCTGCGAGTCGGCCCATGAAGCACTCGCGAAGCTGTCTGAGTGGAAGCCGGACGTGATTCTGAGCGACATCGCGATGCCGGAACAGGATGGCTACAGTTTCATTAGACAAGTGCGCTCGTTGCCGCGCGATAAGGGCGGGGAAACGCCCGCGGCAGCTTTGACTGCGTACGCACGCGACATCGATCGACGCCAGGCGCTCGCGGCCGGCTACCAGATGCACATCGCCAAACCCATCGGCGCCAGCCAGCTCGTAACCATGATTGCGCGCCTCGCCGGACGCGAATCGTAGTTGCAATCTGTGTAATCTGCGGCTAAATAATATCTTCATGAAGAGGTCACCGGTTGGAATCGGAATTATCGGGACGGGGTTTGCCCGCACGACGCAAATCCCGGGCTTTCGCGATTGCATGGGCGCGAGGATCATTGCGATTGCCAGTCGCACTCGCGAGCGCGCCGAAGTAATTGCTAAAGAGTTTGGTATAGATCAGGTCGCAGCCGATTGGCAGGACCTGGTCAAACATCCTGACGTCGATCTCGTCAGCATTGTTACGCCTCCATCAACTCACATGGAGATCACTCTCGCCGCACTCGAACAACGCAAAGCAGTCCTGTGTGAAAAACCGATGGCGCTGAACGCGGGTGAAGCTCGACAAATGGTCGAAAAAGCGAAAGCTGCCGGCGTGCTTGCGTTGATCGATCACGAGTTGCGCTTTCTGAATAGTCGTCGCGTGATGCGCGGAATGTTGGAAACGGGCGCGATCGGGTCAGTGCGTCATTGCAATTATGTTTTTCGATCTGACTATCGCGGCATTGCAGATCGCGGGTGGGACTGGTGGTCGGATGAAACGATGGGCGGTGGGGCGCTTGGCGCGATCGGATCGCACGTTGTCGATTCGTTTCGGTGGCTTCTGAGCACGGAAGTCACGAAAGTACTTGGCATGCTCACGACGCACATCAAACAGCGTCGTGACAAAACGAGCGGCGGAGTGCGTCCGGTCACAACTGATGATGAAGCGAAAGTCTTGTTCAAGTTCGGTGATGGTCCACACACAGAGGGAGCGACCGGTGCGGCGTCGATCTCGGTGGTTGAATCAGGCAAGTATGAAAACCGGCTCGAGGTTTACGGCACGAAAGGCGCGCTGATGGTTGAAGAGACGGGCGAGCTGTGGCTTTCACCGACTGGATCGGGCACGTGGCGACCGGTGCAAGTCGATCAGGACCACATGGCCCAGGGCATGCGCGAAGGAAGTTGGTCCAGGGGCTTTACTGCGTTCTCAGTGGCGATCTGCGAGGCGTTGCGCGCGGGCCGAACTACCGTCAAGGACGCGGCAACATTTGAAGACGGCTATCGCGTGCAACTCGCGCTCGATGCCATTCGCGCTTCGAATGAGAGTGGCTGCTGGGAATCTGTGGTCCCGTAAATCCTGAAAATCTTGTAATCCTGTCTAACATACCGGAGAAACTCATACGCATCGGCGTTGACACGGGCGGAACCTTTACCGATTTCGTTTTCGAACGAGACGGCCGTGTTGAACTTTTCAAACTTCCCTCAACTCCCTCCGATCCATCACTCGCAATCCAACAAGGTCTCGCACGCATCGGCGCACAGCTCTCGAAAGTCGAAGTCGTGCACGGCACTACTGTGGGCACGAATGCGTTGTTGCAACGACGCGGCGCACGCATCGCACTGATCACGACGAGGGGCTTCGAAGATGTGCTTGTAATCGGACGGCAGGCGCGTCCTGAGCTCTACAACCTCAACGCCATCAAACCTGCTCCACTTGTCGACGATGATCTCCGGCTCGGTGTTCGCGAACGTGTAGTTGCGTCAGGAGAAGTGCTCGAGCCGCTTGCTGAAGACGACTTGCGCAGGCTCGTGAAGAAGTTGAAGCAGTCACGTGTGGAAGGGATTGCGATCTCGCTGTTGTTTTCTTTCCTGCACCCGGAACATGAAGAGCGCATCGCGGAGTCGCTTGCTGAGCTGGACGTGCCGTTATCGATCTCGAGTCGCATTCTCCCCGAATATCGCGAGTACGAGCGCACCTCGACGGTCGTGATCAATGCGTACCTGCAACCGTTAATGGGCCGCTATTTGAAGCGGCTACCATTGCGTAACCTCCGCGTAATGCAATCGTCCGGCGGCAGCATCTCCGCGGAGGTCGCGGCAGTCGAACCAGTACGCACGATTCTCTCTGGCCCATCGGGCGGCGTGGTTG
>DASTTS010000357.1:0-3219 GCA_035760085.1 Pyrinomonadaceae bacterium | reverse complement strand
GCCCGTGAGATCACAAACAACCTGCGACCGACGTTGTCAGGTGTCGACCAGTCGCGTATGAGCAAGCAGTACACGGCCAGCTCCGAAGCTTACGAGCTCTATCTCAAGGGACGTTTTTACTGGAACAAGCGCACGCCTTCGGACATGCAAAAGGCGATTTCGTTTTTCGAAGAGGCCACCGTAAAAGACCCAAATTACGCGATGGCCTACTCAGGCGTCGCGGATTCTTACGCGTTGCTGACCGCCTATACAACTGAGCCGCCGCGACAACTGATGCCGAAAGCAAAGGAAGCCGCACTCAAAGCACTCGCGCTCGACGACAATCTGGCCGAAGCGCACGCCTCACTCGGCCAGATCACTGCTTACTACGACTACGATTTTCCAACCGCAGAGCGAGAGTATCGACGCGCGATCGAGCTCAACCCGAATTACGCTACGGCGCACCAGTGGCTCGCCGAGCTCCTCGCGGCGATGAAGCGCAACGATGAGGCGCTCGTTGAAATTCGACGCGCGCTCGAGCTCGATCCCGTTTCAGTGATCATGCATCGGATTTATGCGGACATTCTGGTTGATGGGCGAAGGTACGACGAAGCGATTCGCCAGTATCAGATAGCGATTGATCTCGATCCGAATTTCCCCTCGTCGCATTACTTCCTCGGCCGGGCCTACGAGGCGAAAGGCATGTACGACGATGCGGTCAGATCGTACACGCGTGCTTCGGAACTCGGTACGGTGCTCAAGGACGTGCTGGTAAAAACAAATGATGTTTACAAAAAGTCCGGGTGGAAAGCTTACGTGCAATTCAACCTGGATCAACTCGTGGAGAACTCTCCGCAACGCCGGTATCCGGCTTTCATGATCGCAACCTTTTACGCGAGGTTGGGACGTGATAACGAAGCACTCCAGTGGTTGGAAAAAGGGTACGAAGAACGTGATTTCCGGATGACAGTGCTCAGCGTTTCCTTCGAATTTGACAGGTTAAGATCCGACCCGAGATTCAGGGACCTCGTGCGCCGGGTGGGACTCCCCGAGTAAAATCCTCACATGCGAGTTTTACTGCTGTTTGTAGTGCTGTTTCTATGTGCCGGCGTCTCGCTCGCACAGAATGTCGATCAGGACGATGTGATTCGCGTCGAGACTGACGTCACCAACCTTCCCTTCACCGCAATAGACAAAGAGCATCGCTTCATCACGACGTTGCGTGCCGAAGATCTGCGCGTGCTCGAAGACGGCGTGCCGCAAACGCTCTTCACTTTTCAACAGGAGACAGACAAACCGCTCGCGATCGCGTTTTTGATCGATGTGAGCTTCTCGCAGGAGTCCACACTGCCGGACCAGAAAGCTGCGGTGAGAGCGTTTCTCGAGAAGGTGATCAAATCGAATAGAGATCAGGTTGCGCTTATTCCGTTCACGGGCCTCGCGTACCTCGAACAGCCGTTGACGCGCGATCTGTTGAGTGTCTATCGCGTGCTGCAACAAATCGAAATGGGGTATCCGACATATCTGGGCACCGGGCGGCCGCTGGGTGGAATACCAACCGGCCCGGGGCAGGCGGCGCCGCCGGACGAAACTAACACAGCGATTTGGGAGGCAGTGGCGCTTACGTCGAATAAGGTATTGGCTAATGCCACCGGACTCAGGCGACGAGCCATCATCTTGTTGAGTGACGGCCTGAACAACGGTAGCCGCATCAGCGAGAAAGAAGCAATCAATCGTGTGTTGGGCGCCGAAGCAGTGGTCTATGCGATCGGGATCGGCAGTGCGCGCTACGGTCTGGATCGCAATGCGTTGAAAGATCTCGCGCAGCGCACGGGCGGCCGCGCGTTCTTTCCGGACAAGAAGTTTGACCTGAACGCGGCGTTTGCCGAGATCGAGAAAGAACTGCGAACGCAGTATCTGATCGCATATTCATCAACTAATAAAAAGCGCGACGGCTCGTACCGGAAGATCACAGTCGAGATCACAAACCCCGACCTGAAAAAAGAAAAACTCGAAATCCGTCATCGCCCCGGTTATTACGCTAAATAATCCTGTAAATCCTGAGAATCTTGAAATCCTGTAAACGACTTGTGGTCGGGACAGTAGTCTCACAGGATTCAGGATTTTCAGGATTAAAAAAATTTTTTCTTGACACGACCACGTCGACTGCCTTACAAAGAGCGTTTTCGCCCTGAGAGGTGAATCGAATGATGATGAACACGTTATACGTACAACCCACCGCCAAACGGCGTTCAATCAATAGGTTTTAGATCAGCGGGAGCGGACTCCCGCTCCCAAATCTCCAACGAAAAATCGCGAGAATTGTAAGGAGCGGGCAGCTTCCCTGGGAGGCTTGAAGTCCCGCTCCTTTCAGTTTTTTGACATTCAAATAAATCCTATAGGACATATACGATCTATACAATTTCTTAAGAAAGGAGGTTCACCGCATTGTCTTATGAAAAGCTACAACTCCCTGGCGCTCACAGCGAAGTGCTGTCGTGGGCCAATCACGAGTTCAGCATTGAAGAGCAAAACATGCTGCGCAACGTTTCGCGTCTGCCATGCCTGTTCAAGCACGTCGCGCTGATGCCTGACGCGCACCTGGGCAAGGGAAGCATGGTCGGTTCGGTTGTTGCCACGAAGGAAGCTGTGATTCCGGCAACAGTCGGCGTCGATATCGGCTGCGGCATGATGGCGGTCAAGACACCGTTCAAGAGCGGCATTCTCGATGGAAAGTTGAAGGAGCTGCGACTGAAAATCGAAGAAGCAATTCCAACCGGATTCAGTGAATACAAGGAATCGGTTGACGAGTCGTCGTACTGGGAAGGCTGGAACGACTTCAAAGACCTTCACAAAGGTGTTCACGATCGCAAAGCGAAAGCGATGAAGCAGTTGGGTACGCTCGGTGGTGGCAACCACTTCATCGAAGTCTGTCTGGATACAGAAAATTTCGTTTGGCTGATGCTGCACTCGGGTTCGCGCAACATCGGTAAGGAACTGGCGGAGCGTCACATCTCCACAGCGAAAAGCTTGTGGCGTTTGAACGAGCTGCCTGCTCCTGACCTCGCTTACTTCCTTTCGGGTACGCCGGAATTCCACGCTTACTGGAAAGATTTGAAGTGGGCGCAAATGTACGCGATGAAGAATCGCGAGATCATGATGACGCGACTGTTGAAGGTATTCAACAAGTTGTTCAATCATCGCCAGCCATTCAAGCCTGAGCTGGCAGTTAACTGTCAC
>DASTTS010000356.1:0-13441 GCA_035760085.1 Pyrinomonadaceae bacterium | reverse complement strand
CGCCGACCAGGCCCTCATCAATCGCGCTGGCTTCAACAACGAAGGCGCGGCTGCATTCGCGCGACGGGTTGCGGAGCATCGACCCGACTGCGTGCTCGGCGTCAGCATCGGCAAAAGCAAGATCACACCACTCGAAAACGCGACTGAAGATTATCTCGCGAGCTTTGAGCTCGTTTACAACATCGCGGATTACGTAGCCATAAACGTCAGCTCGCCGAACACACCACAGCTACGCGAGCTACAACAGTCACAGCAGCTTGAAACACTACTTTCGGCGCTGCAAACGCGCCGCCGAGAATTACAGAAAAACGTTCCACTACTCGTAAAGCTCTCTCCGGATCTCGAGCGCCGCGATCTCGAGAGGATTGTCGAAGTCATCGACCGCTTAAAGATCGACGGCATCATCGCAACTAACACAACTATCAGTCGCGACCATTTGCGAACGGACGCCAATCGCGTGGCTGCATGTGGCGAAGGCGGGTTGAGTGGGAAACCTTTAAAGGACAGAGCGACACGCATGATTGCAGATCTGTACGAGCTAACAGGCGGTCGCATTCCGCTGATCGGCGTGGGCGGCATCTTCACCGCAGAAGACGCGTGGGAAAAGATCGCGGCGGGCGCGAGTCTCGTGCAGTTGTACACCGGCTTCATCTACCAGGGCCCACGCATCGCACAACAAATCAACGAAGGCCTCGCAAAAATCGTGGCTCGCGAAGGTTTTGCGAACCTGGATGCCGCCATCGGCTGCCGGGCAAAAAACATTAACCACGGATTACACAGATATGAAAAATAAAAAATTAATAATCGCACTCGACGTCGAAACACCCACAAAAGCCCTCGACCTCGTGAAACAACTCCACAGCGTCGGGGGCATGTTCAAGGTCGGATCTCAACTCTTCACCGCCGCGGGCCCGCAAATCGTCCGCGACATCCTTGCGCACGATTCGAAGGTCTTTCTCGATCTGAAATTTCACGATATCCCGCACCAGGTCGCCGGCGCCGCACGCTCCGCCGCCGAGTTGGGCGTCTCGTTGTTCACGATTCACGCGAGCGGCGGCAGCGAGATGATGCAACGTGCAGTCGAGTCAGTTAACGAAGTCTCAGCGAAAACCGGATTCCGATCTAACGTGCTCGCCATCAGCGTCCTCACGAGCATCGACGGGAACGTACTCGCGCAAATCGGTGTAACTTCAACTCCGGCGGAATCCGTGCTGCGACTCGTGAAACTCGCCGAAGCCTCTGGTGTTGACGGCGTCGTCGCTTCACCACAGGAAATCGAAACCATCCGCAAGACTGTCTCAAACCCCGAATTCCTGGTCGTCACGCCGGGAATTCGCCCGGCAGCAAACGAAGCCGGAGACCAGAAACGTGTGGCGACACCGTCAGCAGCTATCGCAGCAGGCGCGAGTTATCTCGTCGTCGGCCGCCCAATCACGGGCGCGCCCGATTCACTCGCCGCCGCAAACGAAATTCTCGCCGACATCGAACGTGGAGAGGCTTTACGAACGAAAGGAACTGATCAATAAAGGTGGCGTGTAAAATGCTGGCGGCGTAGCCACTATTTGCCCAACTTTCAATTAAAAACTATCATGCCACGGTGAATCGCAGCTTGAAACCCCCGTTAATTTCTACTCTAACCATCCTCCTTCTCGCATTCGTCTTTCCAGTCTTTGCTCAGGAAAACGGCGGGACGATTCCCGTTTCCTTCTCGCAGGCGCCCTATCGCGTCGGTGAACGGCTGACTTACAACGTCTCTTTTTCAAACTTTCCCGACGCTGCGCATGTGGAAGTCGAGGTTATGTCGCGTGGCATGCACTTCGGCCGCGAAGCGGTACAACTACGCGCGCACGTCGAGACAAATGGCGTCATTAACGTCGCGCTCTTCGCCATCAATAACGACTACATGACGTATGTCGATCCCGCAACGGGATTGCCGTTTCGGGTTGAAGAGTCAGCCCGCGACGCAATCAGATCGGCCGATTCGGTTCAGGATTTCAATCAACCCGCCGGTAATGAAGCGATTGCGCCGAAGCAACGAGGCGTTCCCGGAACCTACGATTTCCTCTCCGCTTTTTATCGCGCGCGCGCACTGCCACTCGCTCCGGGCGGTGTTTACGATCTTTCAGTGCGTGGTCAGGGAGTTGACTACCAGGCCGAGTTGAAAGTCGTCGGACACGATGTGATCAGGACCAACGTTGGATCGTTTCCGACGATTGTTACGGAAGTGAAAGCCAACGGGTCTCCGCTCAAAAACATCAGGATCTATTTCAGCGACGATGAACGGCACGTGCCCGTGCTCATCCGAGCGCGCATACGCTCAGGCGATTTGACTGCCGAGCTCGCCGGCTCTGAGCTAATCAAGCCGCCGGACGAAGCACCGGCACCCGCGCCTCCGGTCGTCGTTGCACCGGCTCCGGTACCAGTTGCGCCGCCTGCATTGAGTGAGAATTTGCCATTCAAAATCGGTGAGCAGCTCAACTATCAAGTGTTCATCGGCACCAACAACACGCCGATGGGCATCGCGACTTTTCAGGTGCGCGGGCGTCAACGTTATTTCGATCGTGATGGTGTGTTTCTGAACGTGACTGCGCAAACAACCGGCGCGGCTGCGTCACTCTTCGTCGCAAAGGATCAGATCGATTCGTATGTCGATCCGAAAGCGTTGTTGCCCTATCGCACCGTTTTGAACTTAGTTGAAGGTCGACGACGGCTGAATCGAACACTCAATGTCAGTCAGGATACTGGAGTCGCAACCGCTGACGGCGGTGCACGAATCGAGATCCCCGTCGGCACGCACGATTACGTGTCCTTCTTTTATGTACTGCGCACTTTCAACTTCACCGCAAAAAAGCGAAATGCGATTTCGGTGTTGGTTGAGAACAAACCGAAGACGTTGTTTGTTGAAGCGCAAAAGCGTGAGTCGATCCAATTAGGTGATCGAGCGGTGCCGGCGATCGCGTTATCGATCACGAGTGACGATCCGCAGCCTGATAAGTATCAACTGCGCATGTGGATCAGCGAGGATCGCCAGCGCCTGCCGCTACGCATCACCTGCACAACCAAGCTCGGCCCCCTGCGCGCCGACCTCGCCATTCTGCCCACTACTCCACAGTAATCCTGCCAATTCTGGAAAATCATGTAATCCTGTAAAGACTTAGACAGGTTTCAGGATTCACAGAATTATTCAGGATGATCACCGCTGAAATTGAAATCTATTTTCAACTTGCGCTATACTGCCTCGGCCATGCTGAACTCCTTCATTATCGTCATGCGTGAAGGCTTTGAGTCGTTCCTGCTCGTTGCCGTTATTCTCGCTTACCTCCGCAAATCAGGACAAAAGTGGCTGACTTCTTCCGTCTTCGTCGCCATTGCCCTGGCCCTCGCGGCCAGTGCGGGACTCGCCTATGTGCTCAACACCGGCGTTGACGACGCCACGGTGCAAAGCATGTTTGGCCCCTTCATTGGCGGCTACGTCAGCCAGTTTTTTGCGAATGAAGCATTGCGCGAAGCGATACTCGGCGCGATTGCAGTCGTGATGGTCGGCACACTCGTGATTCACATGTGGCGCACCGGACCGAAGATTCAGCAACGCATGCGCGAACGACTGAGTGCGGTTTCTTCGAAGAGCTCGCGCATCGCGGCAGTGGCGGGTGTGTTTCTGTTTACGTTCCTGATGATCACGCGCGAAGGTATGGAAACCGCGCTGATGTTGATGCAGGTGAAGGATCAGAATCTGATCACCGGCGCGCTGCTTGGATTACTCGCCGCGATCACCTTTGCGTTTGGTTGGGCCAGGTTTGGGCACCTGATCAACCTCAAGCGCTTCTTTCAAGTCACTGGAATCTTCCTGCTGCTGTTCATGGTCCAGGTGAGCATCTATTCTTTCCACGAATTCAGCGAAGCCGGTCTGCTGCCCAACAGCGACTTCCTGCACGAAGCGACAGAAAAGTTTTCACCTGACGGACTGTACGGCAAGTGGTTCTCCCCGATCATGATCGGGATCTGTGCGTTGTGGCTGCTCGGCGCGTGGCTGATCGATCGTAGAGCTACACAGACAACATCTTCGCCAGTTCTCGCTTCAACAACTTCCCTGTCGGACCTTTCGGAATATCCGCAACGAAGTGCACCGTCTTCGGGCATTTGAAGTCGGCCAGTCGTGCTTTGCAGTAATCTATAATTTCCTGCGCGGTCGTGGTCGCGCCCGGCTTTAGCACGACCACTGCCGCGACTTCTTCACCGTAAAGCTCATCTTTAACACCGACCGCCGCAGCCGCGGCAACGTCTCTGTGCTGGTACAACACTTCATCGATCTCGCGCGGGTAAATATTCTCGCCGCCGCGGATGATCATATCTGACTTGCGATCCACGATGTAATAGAACCCGTCCGCGTCGCGATATCCGATGTCGCCTGTGTGAAACCAGCCGTTGCGAAACGCAGTCGCATTCGCAGTTTCATTCTTGTAGTAACCCTTCAGGATGTTCTCGCCACGCAAGACGATCTCGCCCAGTTCGCCATCCGGCACTTCGCGATCTTCTTCGTCGACGACGCGCATCTCGTTACCGATCGGAACGCCACACGAGCCCGGGCGTCGACGCTGATCGGGTGGATTGAAAGTCGAGCGACATGTCGATTCAGACAAACCGTAACCCTCGACCACGAGACAGTTGAACGTCTCTTCAAACCGCCGTAACACTTCCGCCGGCACCGGCGCCGAGCCACACATCGCAAATCGCAACTGATCCGTCTTCAATCCCTCGGGAACTCCGTCCGGGTACGTGCTCAACAACATCGAAAGCATCGTCGCGACTGATCCGAACGATGTGATCTGATACTCGGAAATGACCTGCCAGAACCGCGAAGCTGAAAACTTCTGACTCACGACGCTCGAGCCGCCTGCGTAAAGCGCTGACATCGTCGTCACTGAAACTGCGTTCATGTGAAACAGCGGCATCATCGTCAGCAGTCGATCATTTTCGGTGAAACCTAGCCAACTGCTGATCTGGCGTGCGTTCGCGATGACGTTGCAGTGCGTGAGCAGGCAGCCTTTTGGTTTTCCGGTCGTGCCGGAAGTGTAGATGATGATGGCTTCGTGATCGGCATCGATTTCCGCGGTGGGATTATCACCTGTCGTTTGTTCACGGGTGGCGTCGGCTTCGTTGTCGAATTTGATGATCGCTTGGAGTGTTGTCAGTTCAACGCGAATCGTTTCGATCAACGGAAGAAACTCGGAGTTGACGAGCAGGGCGCGGGCTTCGGAGTTTGAGATGACGTACGCGATCTCCTGCGACTTCAGCAGCGAGTTGATCGGTCCGGCGAGCGCGCCAATCTGCCAGCAGGCGAAGTACGCGATGACATATTCGACGCTGTTCGGCAGCAACAGGCTCACGACGTCCCCTTTTCCCACGCCCTTCGCCACCAACATGCGCGCGGTGCGCATGACGGCGGCTTCGAATTCTTTGTAAGTGAACTGGCGCTTATCGGCTTCCGAGAAAAGAAAGTGCTTGTCAGGTGTGGCGGCGGCGCGCCGTTGCAGCAGTTCAGGGATGCTCTGCGGCTCGGAGGTCATAGCCGTCTTATAACATGACTTCTCCCGCCAAGACGCAAGGGCGCAAAGAAAGACCTCAATCTTCTTTGCGCCTTTGCGCCTTGGCGGGATATATTCCTGCTCTTATATGAATACTTATCGCAATTTTATCTGAGGCAAATGGATCGAATCATCGTCCAACCGCACCGCGCAAAATATCAACCCGGCCAACACTGACGACATTCTCGGCACGATTCGACAGGCGACACGGGAGGAAGCACGCGCCGCTGTCGATGCCGCCGCCGGCGCCTTCCGCGGCTGGCGCGCGACACCCGCACCTGCACGCGGCAAGATCGTCGCCAAAGCTGCGCGTTTGATGGAAGAGAACAAGGAAGAGCTGGCCCAACTGCTTACGCACGAAGAGGGCAAGACGATCGCAGAATCACGCGGCGAGCTGCAACGCTCGATCAACGTGGCCGAGTTTTGCGCGGGTGAGTCGCGCCGCATGACCGGGGAGACGATTCCTTCAGAGCTACCGCTGAACTTTGCTTACACGATCAAACAACCACTCGGCGTGGTTGCGTGTGTGACGCCGTGGAAC
Organism: Pyrinomonadaceae bacterium; assembly: GCA_035760085.1. Lineage (GTDB taxonomy): Bacteria > Acidobacteriota > Blastocatellia > Pyrinomonadales > Pyrinomonadaceae > PSRF01. The sequence goes on along the minus strand of DASTTS010000356.1, from coordinate 7,315 downwards.
TTTCCGGTGGCGATTCCGGTGTGGAAGATCGCGCCTGCGCTTGTCGCCGGCAACACCGTCGTCTTCAAACCTGCTTCGATCACACCTGCGACCGCAGTGCGCATCACGGAGATCTTCGAAGCCGCCGGAATACCGCCAGGCGTCTTGAACCTCGTGCTCGGTTCCGGCTCCGAAGCGGGCGACGAGATCATTAACCATCCCGCCGTGAAAGCAATCTCATTCACGGGTTCGAATGGCGTCGGTATTCGTCTTTACGAGCAGGCATCGCGACGTGGCGCCAAGGTTCAGTGTGAAATGGGCGGAAAGAATCCCGTCGTGGTTCTCGAAGACGCCGATATGGACCTCGCCGTGGAATCGACTGCACAGGGCGCGTTTGGATCATCGGGTCAACGATGTACAGCGACGAGTCGCGCAGTTGTCGTGGACGAGGTCGCGGACGAGTTTGTCGAGCGGATCGCGAAGCGAGCGCAGTCGATGCGTATCGGTCCGGGATCGGATCCAGCAACAGAGATGGGGCCGACTGTTGATGAAAGCCAGTACAAAACCGTGCTGAGCTACATCAACATCGGTCGTGAAGATGGCGCGACACTCGTTTGCGGCGGCGAGCGCGCCACCGGTGACGGCCTCGACAAAGGCTATTTCGTGCGCCCGACGGTCTTCGATCGTGTCACACCTGACATGCGAATAGCGCGCGAGGAGATCTTTGGCCCGGTGTTGTCGGTGCTGCGCGTGAAGGATTTCGATCACGCGATGGAGGTCGCGAACGATTGTGAGTATGGCCTGTCGTCGTCGATCTTTTCGAACGACGCCGCGCGTATTTTCCGTTTTGTCGACGACATCGAAACGGGCATGACGCACATCAACTCGCCGACAACGGGCGGCGAAGCGCATATTCCATTCGGCGGCACAAAGGGCACCGGAATCGGCGATCGCGAACAAGGCTCAACCGCGCTCGACTTCTACACGGAGTTGAAGGTGGTCTATGTCGACTACACCGGCCGCAAGCGCGAGGGCAATCTTTATTAACGGAGATTGGTCGATTGTTTAATTCAACACGTGCGTCTGGCACGCAGGGGCGGCCACAGAGGGCCGCCCCTACAGTTGTTTTCAGAGGCCGCCCCTGCGTGATATTCGTTGCCGGCCTTTTCCTATGCGCCGCCACGGTCGGGGCGCAAACAAACCGCAGCGTCTACACGCCCCTCGGCGAAAAACAATGCCGCACTATCAAAACGGCCGAGGCCGGTGACGAAGGCTACGAAGGACGTTGCCCCGGCACCGCCGGCTACACCTTGCTGTTGAGCGAAGGCGATCTGCGCCAGAACATCACCGTCATCACGCCCGAACGTAAACAGCATTCACTTGAGCTCTGGGACGTGATCAGTGGCGGCTTCTCGAGCCTTGGCCCAAAAGCCGAGTGGCGCCTCAAAGCGTCCGTGCCCGTCGCATTAATCCTGCGCTACAACGCGAGTGAAGATCCCGATAATCCTGACAAACGAACGTCGTACCTGGCCGTCGCCAAGATCACACCAACCGAAATCTGTGTGGTCGACAAGATTTCACCTGGTCCAACGGCAAACGAGGACGCGCGTCGCTCCGCCGACGCCTCCTCCACCAAATCGTGTCTTAAAAATCGCAAATAATCCGTGGTTGAAAAACGATGAAAACTCTAATCAAGAATGGCCGCGTCGTGACGGCAATCGATGATTACAAAGCCGACATCCTGATCGAAGACGAACGCGTGTCCGTCATCGGCGCTAATCTTCAAATGGAAGCGGATCAAACAATCGACGCCGCCGGCAAACTCGTCATTCCGGGCGGGATCGATCCGCACACGCACATGGAACTGCCGTTCGGCGGCACCGAATCTTCCGACGACTTTCGCACCGGCACGATCGCAGCCGCACACGGCGGCACGACGAGCATCATCGACTTCGCCGTCCAGTACAAAGGCCAATCACTGATCGAAGGCATCGACAACTGGCACAAGAAAGCCGAGGGCAAAACCGCAATCGACTACGGCTTCCATCTCATCACCACCGAGCTCGAAGACAAACAGATCGAAGAGCTCTACACCGCGATGGACGAAGGCGTGACGAGCTTCAAAATGTTCATGGCCTATCCGGGCGTGTTTCTGGTCGACGACGCAACGATCTTTCGCGCGATGTCAGCCGCGGGCCAGCGTGGCGGTCTGATCTGTATGCACGCGGAAAACGGAATCGTCATTAACGAGATCATCAAACGTGCACTCGCGCAGGGCCGGACAGCGCCAAAATATCACGCGCTCACACGTCCGACAGTTGCTGAAGCCGAAGGCGTGCATCGCGCAATCGCGATCGCGGAGATGGCCGAGTCGCCGGTGTACATCGTTCACCTCTCGTGCGCAGACGCGTTGAACCAGGTCCGCCAGGCGCGCGATCGTGGCATTCCGGCGTTCGCAGAGACGTGCCCGCAGTATTTATTCCTCTCGCTCGACAACTACGACGAGCCCGGATTCAACGGCGCGAAATACGTGATGACACCGCCACTGCGCGAAAAGTCCAACCAGGATGAGCTCTGGAAAGGTTTGAAGATGGACGATCTTCAGGTGATCTCAACGGACCACTGCCCGTTCTGCATGAAAGAGCAAAAGGAGCTCGGCCGCGACGACTTCACGAAGATTCCGAACGGTGCGCCGGGCGTCGAGAATCGCGTACCGCTGATCTATAACGGCGGCGTGGTCGAGAATCGCATCAGCCTGAATCGCTTTGTTGAGCTCACTTCAACAGCGGCCGCAAAGATGTTTGGCCTGTTTCCAAAGAAAGGCACGATCGCCATCGGCTCCGATGCTGACATCGTGATCTTCGATCCTGACAAGGAACAGACGCTGAGCGTGAAGACACAACACATGAACTGCGATTACAACGCGTACGAAGGCAAGAAGATCAAAGGCGTGGTCGAGACTGTGCTCTCACGCGGCAAGGTTGTGGTCGATCAAGGAGAGTTCAAGGGCAAACCGGGCAATGGGCAATTCCTGAAACGCGGTACCTGCGTAAATATTTAAATCGGCGTTTATTCGCGTGAATCCGCGGCTAAAAATATGACCGAAACTATCCAACACCCCGATGGACGCGTCGAGCTTCGTCCCGAAGCGCTCGCTGAGATCAGTAAATCCTCTTTATACAACGAAGACCTCGCGCCGGTGCCGGTCTCAAAGCGCAACTGGACCACCTACAACTACGCCGCACTCTGGATCAGCATGGCGCACTGTATTCCTACCTACATGCTGTCGTCCGGTTTGATCAGTGCCGGCATGAACTGGTGGCAGGCACTGTTCACGATCCTGCTCGGCAATACGATTGTGTTGATACCGATCCTGCTCAACTCACATCCGGGCACGAAGTACGGCATTCCCTTTCCGGTCTTCGCGCGCGCCGCTTACGGCACGCTCGGCTCGAACGTTCCTGCGCTCATGCGCGCGCTCGTTGCGTGTGGCTGGTTCGGTATTCAGGCATGGATCGGCGGCGAAGCACTCAACACGTTTTTCAAGGCCATCATCCCCGGATGGCAAACACTGCTCGGTGGCCCAATCGGCGGACATATGACGACCGAGTGGCTGTCGTTCCTGCTCTTCTGGGGCTTGAACATTTACATCATTTATCGCGGCATGGATCTGCTGCGCAAAGTTGAAAACTGGGCCGCGCCGTTCGTCCTGATCATGACGGCGCTGCTGCTCGGTTGGGCCATCTGGAAGGCAAACGGGCTCGGCTACCTGCTCAACCAGCAGAGCAAGTTTCGTACGTTCGGCGAGTTTTGGACCATCTTCATTCCGTCGCTCACGGGCATGATCGGTTTCTGGGCCACACTCTCGCTCAACATGCCTGACTTCACGCGCTTTGGTAAGAGCCAGCGCGATCAGGTCGTGGGTCAGGTCGTCGCATTACCGAGCACGATGACAGTGTTTGCCGCGATGGGCGTAATGATCACTTCGGCAGCGGTCGTGATTTACCCGCACATGCGTCCCGACGAGCTCTGGGATCCGATGAAGCTCGTTGGACAGTTTCAAAGCGTCGTGGTGATCGCGATCTCAATGTTCACGGTCGTTGTTGCTACGCTCGCCGTCAACATCGCAGCTAACGTTGTTTCGCCTGCAAACGACTTCGCGAATGCGTTTCCGAAGTGGATCTCGTTCCGCACCGGCGGACTCATCACCGGCATCATCGGCATACTGATGCAGCCGTGGCGACTCCTCGCGGATCCGAGTGGCTACATCTTCGCCTGGCTCGTGGGATACTCGGGCGGCCTCGGTTCGATCGCAGGTGTCCTGATCGCTGATTACTGGTTTGTCCGCAAAAAACGACTCGAGCTCGGCGACCTGTACCGGCCCCAGGGCACTTACACTTACACTCGCGGCTGGAACTGGCCCGCGATCCTCGCGACCCTGATCGGTTGTGCCCTCGCGTGGATCGGGCTCGTCGTGGCACCTCTGCGCCCGCTCTATAACTACGCCTGGTTCGTCGGCTTCGGCGCCGCGTTTCTGACGCACTGGGTGCTGATGCGAGTCGGGAAATAATCTTGTAAATCCTGTAAATCCTGAAATCCTGTAAAACGCCCGACTTTTGCAAAATTTACAAGATTGATGCTGTATACTTTCCCATCTTGAAGTGACGAGGAATAACTCATGCCACGCACCGTTAAATGCGCATTAATACAATGCTCCAACGCCGGCTCGACCGATCTGCCGATCGACGAGATCAAGCGGCTGAACATTGAGAAACACTTAAAGTATATCGAGGAGGCCGCGAAGCAGGGCGTGCAGATAATCTGCATGCAGGAGATTTTCACGACGCCATATTTTTGCGCCGAGCAGCAAACGCGCTGGTATGAAGCGGTCGAGCGCATTCCCGATGGTCCAACCGTGCGTCTGATGCAGGAAGTCGCGAAGGAGCACGGCATGGTCATCGTCGTGCCGATCTACGAAGAAGAGCTAACGGGCATCTACTACAACACCGCCGCTGTGATCGACGCCGACGGCAAGTATCTCGGCAAGTATCGCAAGAACCACATTCCGCACGTGAACCCCGGCTTCTGGGAGAAGTTTTACTTCCGACCCGGGAACCTCGGTTATCCATGTTTCGACACCGCGTTTGCTCGCATCGGCGTGTACATCTGTTACGACCGTCACTTCCCCGAAGGCGCGCGCGCACTCGGTTTGAACGGCGCGGAGATCGTGTTCAATCCCTCGGCGACAGTCGCCGGGTTGTCAGAATATCTGTGGCGGCTCGAACAGCCGGCACACGCAGTTGCGAATGGCTACTTTATCGGCGCGATCAATCGCATCGGTCACGAGCAGCCGTGGGACATAGGCGAATTTTACGGGCAGAGTTACTTCTGCGATCCACGCGGGCAGTTTGTCGCGGAAGCGCCGCGCGATAAAGACGCGCTCGTTGTCGCCGATCTCGATCTCGATAAGATTCGTGAAGTGCGCAACACGTGGCAATTCTTCCGTGACCGCCGTCCTGATACATACGGCTCACTAGTCGCAGATTAAAACGGAGAACATCATGGACCTATCCATTACCGTCAACGGTATGAAGTTTCCCAACCCGTTCGTCCTCGGTTCGGGACCGCCGGGAACAAACGCGCGCGTGCTCGCGAAGTCGTTCGATGCAGGCTGGGGTGGCGCGGTCGCGAAGACTGTCAGCCTCGAGTCGGCGAAAGTCGTGAATGTTGTGCCGCGTTACGGAAAACTTCGTTCCAGATCTACAGGCGAAGTGATCGGTTTCGAAAACATCGAGCTGATCTCCGATCGACCGATTGACGTTTGGCTGGATGAGTTTCGACAGGTCAAGAAAGAGTATCCGAACAACATCCTGATCGCGTCCATCATGGAGGAGTACGACAAGAGTCGCTGGCAGGAGCTGACGCGCATGGTCCAGGAGACCGGTGTCGACGGTTTCGAGCTCAACTTCTCGTGCCCGCACGGCATGACCGAGCGCAAGATGGGATCGGAGATGGGTGAGCATCCGGATCTCACCGAGGAAGTGACGAGCTGGGTGACGGAAGTGTCGAAGGTTCCAGTGTGGGCCAAGATGACGCCGAATATCACCAACATTTGCGAGCCAGCGCTTGCTGCGGTGCGTGGTGGTGCTAATGGTATTTCAGCTATCAATACAATCTTGTCGGTGATTGGTGTCGATCTCGATACGTTGCGACCGATGCCGACGGTTGAAGGCCACTGTGTGCCGGGTGGTTACTCGGCGCAGGCGGTGCGGCCCATTGCTTTGCGAATGGTGAGCCAGCTCGCACTGGCGATTCCGGAAGGAGTTTCGATCAGCGGGATTGGTGGTATCGAGACTTCGCACGACGCGCTCGAGTTCATGCTGCTCGGATCTTCAACTGTGCAGATCTGCACGGGCGTGATGCTTCAGGGCGTGAAGATGATCGATGAGTTGAAGGGCGGTGTGGAGAAGTTCATGGTTGATAAAGGTTTCAACTCCATCGATGAAATTGTCGGCAAGAGCCTGCCTTACTTCTCGACCCACATGGACCTCGTGCAACGCATGAAAGCCGCGAAGCGATCGAAGGCCGGCGAAACAAGCCGCGATAACGAGTGGGCGCAGAAAGATATTACTGAGAAGACTGCGGAGCTCACATCTAATTGATCGATTGAATGTAGAGGAAGTTTTAGACAGGATTACAAGATAATCCTGTCTAACTTATTTCCGCCAGCACGGGCGCATGGTCCGATGGCTTCTCCCACTTCCTTGGCTCAAGATCGATCCACGTCCGCACGCTTCTCCCAACCAGCGACTCAGTAATCCACACATGATCGATCCGCAGTCCGAGGTTGCGTCGAAACGCGCCGGCGCGGTAGTCCCACCACGTGAAATGCCCGCCAGCCTCAGTGTGTAGACGAAACGAGTCTGTGAAACCCCAGTCTTTTATTCGTTGCAACGCTTCGTGCTCGCCTTCACTGAACATAATGCGTCCATTCCAAAGTCGCACATCGTGCACATCACGCTCGTCAGGTGCGACGTTGAAATCGCCGCACAATAACACCGGCGTCTTGGGGTCGTAGTGGCTCGTGAAGAAGTCGGCCAGTCGCTGCATCCATGCGAGCTTGAACCCGTACTTTTCCGATCCAACTGCCTGACCGTTCGGAATGTAAACGTTGACGATGTCGATCCCGTTGACGTTCGTCGTGATTAGTCGCGATTGCGCTGTCTCATCGTCATCAGGGTAACCGCGATGTCGCGTCTCGCATGTCTCACGCGTGAGGATCGCGACTCCGTTGTACGATGCCTGTCCAAAGAGTTGGCATTGGTAACCGCGCTCC
>DASTTS010000355.1:0-16241 GCA_035760085.1 Pyrinomonadaceae bacterium | reverse complement strand
AAACCTCGGGTCTGAAGTCGAGCTCTTGATGTCCGGTGGACCGGGCGGCTGCGATGGCCCAGGCAAGTATCGCTACGAAACTGACGGCAAGCATCTTTCCTTCAATCTCATTTCAGACGATTGCCGGCCACGACAGATGATCCTCAATCGCAGCACGTGGCGACCGTCAGACGAAGTTGTTACCAGGCCCGCGCGTGAAATCGTCAGCACCGGCAACGGCGGCAAACCACCGGCACGACCGATCGCGAGCAACAAGGGAAGCTGGCCGTCGTTTCGTGGCCCAAACGCTTCCGGCGTTGCCGAAGGCCAGAACCTTCCCGATCAATGGAACGGCAAGACAGGCGAGAACATTCTCTGGCGCACACCGATTCCAGGCCTTGCACACTCGAGTCCGGTTGTTTGGGGAAATCGGATCTTTGTAACGAGCGCTGTCAGCACTGATCCAAAAGCTTCGTTTCGTCCCGGGCTTTATGGCGACGGCGACGCATCCGCCGATCGTTCAAAGCACCGCTTTATGATCTACGCGGTCGACAAACAAAGCGGAAAAATCTTGTGGGAGCAAACGGCGTACGAAGGCGAGCCGCGCGAAAAGCGTCACATCAAATCAACATATGCGAACTCCACGCCGGTAACTGACGGCCGGATCGTGGTCGCGTGGTTCGGATCGCAGGGCTTGTATGCCTACGACGTCAACGGCAAGCCTTTATGGAAAGTGGATCTCGGACGTCTGGATCTCGGCGCGTACGACATTCCCACTTACGAGTGGGGTCCGGCCAGCTCGCCGATCATCTGGAAAGATCTCGTGATACTCCAGTGCGACACACAGGTTGATTCGTTCATGATCGCTTTCAACGCAAACAATGGCCGGGCAGTTTGGAAAACAAGTCGCGACGAGATCCCCTCGTGGGGCACGCCCACCGTCGCCACCACTTCAAAAGGCGAAGAGCTGATCGCAAACGCGTCAAACTTCATTCGCGGCTACGATCCGCGCACGGGCAAAGAGCTCTGGCGACTCGGCCGCAGTTCGAAGATCACGGCACCGACTCCGATCTTTGCTGACGACATGCTCGTCGTGGTGAGTGGTCGTGGACCAGAGCGACCGATCTTCGTCGTCAAAGCGGGCGCACGCGGTGATTTAACTCTGCCTGAAGGCAAGACGAGTAGCGACACCGTGATCTGGAGTCGCACCGGACGCGGTTCTTACATGCCGACGCCGCTGATCTACAACGGCATCCTCTACATACTCTCGAACAACGGCACTTTCGACGCTTACAATCTGAAAACCGGCGATGAAATTTACCGGCAGCGACTGCCGCTCGTTGGCAGTGGATTCAGTGCTTCACCCGTGGCTGCGGACGGAAAGATCTACTTGCCGAATGAAGACGGCGAGATCATCGTCGTGTCTGCGGGGGACAAGTTCAACCACATCGCGACGAATTCGATGGGGGAGCTGTTGATGGCCACGCCGGCGCTGTCAGATGGAGTGATGTACGTGCGCTCCGCCGCGAGTCTGTTTGCCGTCGGCCGGAAAAAGTAACGACGGATGAGCACCGGCCGCATGGAAGCGTTCAGTGATGGCGTTATCGCCATCATCATCACCATTATGGTGCTGGAGCTGCGCGCACCGCACGACACGAGCCTGGCGGGGTTACGACCATTAATTCCCGTCTTCGCAAGCTATGTAATGAGTTTTATCTATGTCGGGATCTATTGGAACAACCATCACCATCTCCTCCATGTAACCGAACACATTGATGGGCGCGCTTTATGGGCCAACCTGCATCTGCTGTTTTGGTTGTCGTTGGTCCCGTTTGTGACGGCGTGGATGGGTGAAAACCACTTCACGCAGTGGCCCGTCGCACTCTATGGCTCCGTACTTTTATTAGCCGCCATCGCCTACACCATCCTCGTGCGCGTACTACTCGCAGCGCCAGGCAATGAACTACTGGCCTCAGCGTTGGGCTCTGATTTTAAAGGCAAGATCTCGATGCTGATTTATGTGATCGGAATTCTGCTGGCCTTCGTCCGCCCGTGGCTCGCCTGCGCGATTTACGTTTTCGTGGCAGTGATCTGGCTGATACCCGATCGCCGCATCGAGCGGAGGATTAGTTAGTACACAAAAGGCACAAGATCTTACGGTTGTACCTGGATATTGCCGCCGCCGTGCAAGACGTCCACGAACGAGTAGGCTCCCAGACTAAAGCTCTGACAACCGATGACCTTGCTCTGATTGGAAGGAACCCCAACATCATCCGTCCGCTCGAAGTCAGTAGCAAGCCATGACAAGCCCGCGCCGTTGTCGTCTTCGCGTTCTGCGTCTTTTGGAACCCACGCACCACCGGACGGTTGATAAATTCCCCACGTGAGCTTGTCAGTGGTCGCTGCGTTGATCCCCTCGCCGTTATCTTCAACCACCAGCAAAATACGAAGACCAACAGCGCTGAGAATATTCGACTGAGAAATGACGCCACTCATCACGGCCCTGTTGCCAGTGATCTTCAAGCAGTCAAAGCCCGCCTGCACAAGCGCTCCGGCATTGGTTGGGCCGGGCGTCGCATCAGGATCTGTGATGGCGACGACGTTCGGATCACTGAACGTCATTGCGCCAACGATGTTACCGTTGTTTTGTTGCCTGGCGTTGAATTCCAGAAACCTGGTTTGACCGTCTTCTAATGTGAACTGAAAGTTACCGGTTGCGGAAGGGCCATCGGCACCGGCACGAGTCAGGGCGGGTAAAGCGATAGATATAACCAACAGCGCCATCACAGCGCCGAAAACAATCCGATTCATTTGGGAGGCTCCTTAACTGGGCAGTTTGGATGGCCGCTTATAACGGCTTTAGACCATTAAAGTCAACAAGCCCCAAGAGAAAGCCGCGGACCTCAGAGATGAGATCCGCGGCTTTGATCCGTGTAAATCTGTGGCTACTGCCTTGTCGTTACTTGCATATCCCCACCGGCGTATTTGATCTCGGGAAAATCATACGCGCCGCCAGGAAAAGTCTTGCACTGCACGAGCTTGTTCGGAGGCATCGGAATTCCAACATCATCCCTGCGCTCGGCATCCGTCGCCCACCACGTCAGGCTCGCGCCTTTGTCGTCGTCAAGTTCGGCGTCCGTCGGGATCCAACCCTTCGCGGGCTGCTGGTACATACCCCACGAAAGCTGGTCTCTCTCGCCGTCGATACCATTGTCTTGAACGATCAGCAGCACGCGCTGCCCGATCGCACTCGGAACATTCGACTCGAAAATCTCCCCACCCATGATCGCCGTGTTTTTATCGGTTTCCATACAGTCGAACTTCGCCCGAACTATGACGCCCTGAGTTTTCGGTTGCTCCGGATTGTCCGGATCGTCAACGGGGATAGCCGCAGGGTCGCTCAAAGTCATCTCACCTGAGCCCGTGCCATCAGCGAGTTCGCTGGCTTTGAATTCGACGTATCTCGTTTCGCCATCTTGCAAAAGAAATTTGAATGAGCCGGAAGCTGTCGCTCCCTCGGCGCCTGCGAAAACCAAATTTGGTAAGGCGAGACATACGGCGAACAATGCCATGATGAAACCGCCTATAATGTTCTTCATTGAGAGGTCTCCTCGTGGAAAGTTATTTTTTTGGTGAGTCGGTGTATGAGGACTTTGGTATGACAAAGTCTTTTCGCACTACACGACGTAAATGAACAAAAATCAGCACTACACACTAACGCGCATTTTTATCCCATTTCTGGTCACATTAATTTTGGCCAGTAGTTCCGGTCTGGTTCGGGGGAAGATGCTGCAAACCGGAAATATCAGAGGCAAGGTCGTAGCTGATATTCCGGATCAGCGTAAACCTCTGTCGGGAGTGACGGTTACTTTAAGCTCAGAACGTCTTGGTGACAAGAAAATTCAGAGCATCAGCGACCTGGAAGGTCAATATGACTTTCCCGGTCTCGTTGCCGGCGACTACATTGTGACCGTCGAATTTTCGGGTTTCAAGAAGTATGAAAAGAAATTGAGTGTTCAGATCGAAGCGACAGTCGAACAGGACATCCTGCTGCAACCTATTCCAATCACTGAAGATGTCACCATCAAGGACGATCGAGTTGATGCCGGCAAAACTGAATCGACTACACCGTCAGTAATCACGCAGGAAGCGTTGCGCGATGCGCCGCTCATCGATCAAAAGTTTCAGGACGCACTGCCTTTACTTCCCGGTGTCGTCCGTGGTCCGGACGGAAATCTGAACATCAAAGGAACGCGGCCGAGTCAAAGCGGTATTCTCGTGTCGAGTTTGAATGTTACGGATCCCGTGACGGGCGCGCCCGCGATCGAGTTGCCGCTCGAAGCGGTCGACACGGTGCAAGTGCATTCAAATCCGTACTCGTCGGAATTTGGAAAATTCACTGGAGCGGTGACGACGATCGAGACGCGCTCTGGTAGTAACGATCTTCGTTACCTGTTTCTCGGTGTGTTGCCGCGACCGCGCTGGCGCGACGGGAAGATCTACGGTATCGGCGCTGCGACGCCGCGCATTGCTGTCGGTGGTCCAATCAAGAAAGACAAGTTGTTCTTCTTTCAAAGCGTTGAATATCGCTTTGTGCGGACGAATGTGCCGAGTCTTGAAGCGCTCGACGAGCACCAGCGCGACATCAAACGTGAGAGTTTCGATTCGTTCACACGTCTCGATTGGGTGGTGAATAATAACAATCGACTCACCGGAAGCTTTTCTATCTTTCCGCAGAAGTTTGACTTCTTCAACCTGAACACTTTCAACCCGTCTGACACAACTGCCAACTTCCATCAACGCGGTTGGTTTGTCGCGTTGAATGAACAGGCGACGTTTGATTCGGGCGCATTGCTGCAATCGAGTTTTAGTGTGAAGCAGTTCGATGGCGACATCTTCGGGAACAGTGGCGCGCCTTATGAGATCACGCCTGATCGCAATTTTGGCGGCTGGTTCAATCGACAACATCGAGAGAGCCGGCGGTATGAGTGGTTGGAAATCTTCAACTTCGCACCGTGGCAAACGGCGCGTGGCTCACATGCGTTCAAGGCGGGCGTGAATATCAGTCGCACGTCGTTTGACGGCACTGATCGCAGCACGGGCGTGAGTATCGTGCGTGCAGACGGAACGAGGCACCAACTCATCGACTTCGCAGGAGCTGGTGTTCTCGGTCTGGCGCAGAATGAGTATTCAGCGTTTGTGCAGGACAAGTGGATCGTGAACACGCGTCTCGTGTTCGACATGGGCCTGCGTTACGATCGTGACGGCATCGGCCAGAACAACAACGTCGCGCCACGGCTGGGCTTTGTCGTTACGCCAACCGATTCAGATCGCACTGTGGTACGCGGCGGTGTCGGTCTCTTCTATGACAAGATCCCACTCAACGTCGGCTCGTTCGAGCAATTCCAAAGTCTTCTCGTAACCACTTTCGCAAACGACGGCACGACACCGATTGATGGTCCACGCCTGCTGCTCAATTCCGCGCCTGAACATCTCGAAAACCCGTACTCGCTCGCGTGGAATCTGCAACTTGATCATCAATTGAGCGAACGACTGTTACTCCGCCTGGGTTACGAAGAACGCAGCACGCGTCGTGACTTCACCCTCGAGCCAACTGCCGGCGCATTGTTACTACAAAACAACGGCCGCTCACGTTATCGCGAGTTCCAGGCCGTGGGGCGCTTCCGCTTCCAGGAAGGTCGCAACATCTTCTTGTCGTACGTCCGCTCACAGGCACGCGGCAATCTGAACGACTTCAACACCTACTTCGGCAATCAAAAGCACGCCGTCATTCGTCCGGACGAATACGGCCGCCAACCCTTCGACGCGCCGCACCGGCTGCTCTTCTGGGGCGACTTCGCTGTTCCCTTCAACATGGTCGTGACACCCGTCGTCGACTGGCGCAGCGGGTTTCCCTTCTCTATCATCGATGAGAACCAGGACTTCGTTGGACCACGTAACGCAGGCGGGCGCTTTCCGCGACTGTTGACGCTCGACCTGCTGGTGATGAAAGCGCTGAAGATCCGTTTCCGCGGTAAAGAGTACAAAGGCCGCGCGGGCTTCACGGTCTTCAACATCACGAATCACTGGAACCCGCGCGACGTGCAGAACAACATCGCGAGCCCGCAGTTCGGCACATTCTTCAACAGCGCCGACCGCAGTGTCCGATTGAAGTTTGAGTTTGTAAAATACTGATCCGTTTTTATAATCCGTGTAACCCGCGGTTAAAAGGACTTCAAACATGAGAACCCTACTTGTCTTAGTACTCCTCTGCCCGATCGTGATGGCCCAGAGCGAGACGCCATCAAAATTCGAACCGACCAACCACGGTTTCAACTATGAGCGCCGCAACGTCATGATCCCGATGCGCGACGGCGTCAAACTGCACACCGTGATCCTCGTCCCGAAAGGCGCGCGCAACGCACCGATCCTGATGACGCGCACGCCATACAGCGCCGATCAGACAACGAGTCACGTGAACAGCTCCGATCTCGGCCCAGCCTTGAGCGGCTACGACAACGCCACTGACGTGATCATCGAAGGCGGTTACATCCGCGTCGTCCAGGACGTGCGCGGCAAGTACGGCTCGGAAGGCGAGTACGTGATGAACCGTCCGCTCCAGGGTCCGCTGAACCCGACCAAAGTCGATCACGCGACTGATACGTACGACACGATCGACTGGCTCGTGAAAAACGTTCCCGAGTCGAACGGACGCGTCGGCATCATCGGTATCTCGTACGACGGCTTCCTGCCGTTGATGGCGCTCATCAATCCGCATCCCGCGCTAAAAGTTTCGGTGCCGATGAATCCGATGGTCGACGGCTGGATTGGCGACGACTGGTTTCACAACGGCGCTTTTCGTCAGCAGGGCATGAGCTACATCTACGATCAGGAAGCGACGCGCGGGAACGACATCGAATGGTGGACCAGCCATTACGACGACTACGACATGTTCATGGACGCAGTGTCAGCCGGCGAGCTCGGGCGTCTTCGTGGTCTCGAGCAGGTCGGCTTCTGGCGTCAGATACTCGCGCATCCGGCGTACGACACATACTGGCGCGAACAGGCTGTCGACAAGATCCTCGCGAAGGAACCGCTCAAGGTTCCGGTGATGCTCGTGCACAGTTTGTGGGATCAGGAGGACATCTACGGCGACATCGCGGTGTACAAAGCGATCGAGCCGAAAGATACGAACAACGATAAAGTGTTTCTGGTGCTTGGTCCATGGCATCACGGGCAGATGATTCGCGACGGCAGCGCGCTGGGTGCGATCAAATTCAACAGCGATACGGCGATGACGTTTCGGAAGGAAATCCTGCGACCGTTCCTCGATCATTATTTGAAAGAGGGCGCGCCGAAGGCTGACGTCGCACCGGTTACGGCTTTCGAGACCGGAACGAACAAGTGGTATCGCATGTCTGCATGGCCCAAAGGATGTGACAACGGTTGCACGATCAAACCGACGCCGCTTTATCTCAACAAAGGACTAACCACCGGCTTCACGGCGCAATCGTCATCGCAGGGCTATGAAGAATACATCTCGGATCCGGCGAAGCCGGTGCCGTTTCGCGCGCGTCCGATCGATGCGAGTAGTTGGTCGCGCTGGCTGGTTGACGATCAGCGCGAGATGTCCGGGCGTCCCGATGTGCTTGTCTTCACGTCAGATGTTTTGAAAGAGCCGGTGAAGATCAGTGGCGAGCCGATCGCGAACTTGATCGCTTCGACGAGTGGTACTGATTCGGATTGGGTGGTGAAGTTGATCGATCTGTATCCGCCGCAAGTCGCAGGACAGGCGAACATGGGTGGTTACCAGTTGATGATCTCTGCGGATGTGTTTCGCGGAAGGTATCGCGAGAGTTTGGAGGTGGCGAAGCCGATCACCGCCAATGAGCCGCTGAAATACCGTTTTGCGTTGCCGACGGCGAATCACGTTTTCCTGCCGGGCCATCGCATCATGGTGCAGATTCAGTCGAGCTGGTTCCCGCTCTACGATCGCAACCCGCAGACGTTTGTGAAGAGCATCTTCTGGGCCAAACCCGAAGACTTCAAGAAAGCGACGCAGCGGATCTACAACACGAGTTTCATCGAACTGCCGCTGGTGACAAAGTCTTAGACAGGATGACAGGATTTTCAGAATTAACAGGATTCATCTTGTGAATCTTGCAAATCCTGAAATCCTGTCTACAACTAACTTAGGAGCCCACATGCGTAAACCCTTCTTTAGTGCCGTCGCAATCATCTGTTGTTTCGCGGTCATGGTGGTTGGATCTCAGCTCTCAACTCCCATCAATGACTACAAAGCAGCCGTCATCGCCGACGTCAACTCGATGGCGAAACAATCGCAAGTGATGGTCGACATGGTCTTCAGCTTCGGCGAGCTGGGCTTCCAGGAAGTCGAGACTTCGAAATATCTCACCGGCATACTCAAGAAAGAGGGCTTCAAGATCGAACACGGCATCGCCGGCATTCCCACCGCCTGGATCGCTACCTGGGGCTCGGGTCATCCTGTGATCGCGCTCGGCTCGGACGTCGATTGCATCCCGCAAGCGTCACAAAAGCCCGGCGTCGCGTATCACGATCCGCTAATCGAAGGCGCTCCCGGTCACGGCGAAGGTCACAACTCGGGCGTCCCGCTAAACATCACCGCCGCGATCGCGGTGAAGCGTCTGATGCAACGTGAAAAACTTCCCGGCACGATCAGGATCTGGCCGGGCGTCGCCGAAGAGCTCGTCGCGGGCAAGGCATATTTCGTTCGCGAAGGCGTTTTCAAAGACGTCGACGTGGTCCTGTTCACACACGTGGGCAACAACCTCAACACGTCGTGGGGCCAGTCGTCGGCGACGGGGCTCGTGTCAGTCGAATACACATTTAAAGGCGAGAGCGCTCACGCCGCGGGCGCGCCGTGGCAGGGTCGCAGCGCGCTCGACGCTGTCGAACTGATGGACATCGGTTGGAATTTCCGGCGCGAACATCTCCGGCTGCAACAACGATCTCATTACGTGATCACCAACGGCGGCGATCAACCGAACGTCGTGCCACGTCTCGCGAGTGTCTGGTACTACTTCCGCGAGCTCGACTACGAACACATCAAACAAATGCGCGAGATCGGCGACTCGATGGCCCAGGGCGCTGCGCTGATGACAAACACGACCATGAGCTCGCGTGTGCTTGGCTCAGCATGGCCGCAACACTTCAACCGGCCTGTCGCTGAAGCGATGTACGAAAACATCAAACAAGTCGGTCTGCCGCAATGGAGTGACGCGGATCAGACACTCGCGAAAGCGTTGCAGAAGGAGTTGAAAGCGCGCGAGCAAGGCCTCGCGATGCAGCTAATGCCGCTGGCTGGTCCAGTGACGCCTGAGCAACAGACGCGTGGCGGCTCTGACGATATTGGTGACGTGTCGTGGAACGTGCCGACAGTTTCGCTGCGATACCCGTCAAACATTCCCGGTCTGCCGGGCCACAACTGGACTGATGCGATCGCGATGGCGACACCGATCGCACACAAAGGCGTGACCGCCGGCGCGAAAGTTATCGCGATGACGCTGGTCGATCTGTTGACGAAGCCTGAGCTCGTGAGTGAAGCATGGAAGTACTTCCGAGAAGTGCAGACGAAAGATACGAAGTACCAGCCGCTAATCGGTCCTGACGACAAGCCACCGACGTACTTGAATCAACGCACGATGGATACTTATCGCGATCGTATGCGGAAGTTCTACTACGATCCGTCGAAGTACGACACGTATTTGGAGCAATTGGGAATCAAATATCCGACTGTACGTCAGGAGTCGAGTAATGGCGGAACCAAAAACTAAACCCACCAATCAGAGCGTCAAAGATTTTCTTAACAAGATCTCAGATGAAGAGAGGCGTGCGGATTGTTTCCAGGTCGCGAAAATCATGGAGGAGATCACGGGCGAGAAGCCGAAGATGTGGGGACCGAGCATTGTCGGCTTCGGCACTTATCGCTACAAGTATGCGAGTGGGCACGAAGGCGACTGGCCCGTGGCGGCCTTCTCCCCGCGCAAAAAAGATCTGACCGTCTACCTCATGATGGGCTTCGCGAAGCGCGGTGAATTGATGGAGAAGCTCGGCAAGCACAGTACCGGCAAGTCGTGTCTCTACATCAAACGCCTCTCAGACATCCACGTGCCGACGCTCAAGAAGTTGATCAAGATGTCGATCAAAGATCTCCAGGAGTATCTAAAGACACAGAAAAAGTCTTAGACAGGATTTCAAGATGTTTCAGAATTTACAAGATTTATCTTGAACATCCTGTCAATCCGGTAATCCTGTCAAACGACTTCCGTTGGCTTTATTAATCCTCGTGGAATCGATAATCACCGTTTCGCCTTCAATCTTCGGCGTGCCTACCTTCTCCACCGGCGCGCTCCACCTGACCCTCCGTTTACTCTGCTCCATCCGCACAAGGATCGCTGCATCATTCACCTCATACAAGATGAACACATCACCCTCATGCTCCAGAAAGTAAACACTCTCGATCCTTCCCCGCGCCCCGACTTTCAAAGTGAACACACGTCGCATGCCTTTCGGCGAGCTAAACTCACCCATTCCATCCTGACGAACGATGTAGTTCCCTGCTGACGTCGAAAACAGAAAGAACGACCGTTCCCCCGGTTCGCCAACACGATCCGCGAGCGTGAAAGTCTCAGCGCCTGAAGCGAGGGTGGAGAAGACCAGCACAGCCAGACACACTACGAGGAGCCTCTTCATAATGATTTCTCCTTTTTCGTGGGGCGGTGAGGTAGCCATCTTACTACATTTCGGCGCATAATCTCCGCATTCCATCCCCCGACAGCTCAAATTGGGGGTGAAAAATGGATAAACGCCGGTTAGCAGAGATCGAGAGATACATCGTCAACTTCTTCCAGGAACAACAGCATTCACGTATCCTGGCTAAAGACCTCTTTGACAGCACGACCGCCTACGCGAACGCCGACATCGTCCGGGCCCTCGAAGACCTGGAAAAGAGGGAGCGTCTGCTGGTGCGTCACACCACCGAGGGCAACGACTACATCTCCCTAACGTCACACGGAGTCGCGTACCTCGGCCTCGACGAAATGGATGTAGTAGAAAGTGATGCTGCCGCATTGCCGCATCCGCCAAAGAGCGCCACGAAAGCAATATGAGTTTTTAGAAGTATGAAAGTTTTAGCCCCCGTCCTGCTTGTCTTGTTCTGCTGTTTGTCCGCCGCCGCGCAGGCGCCGGATCTCACACTCGGCAACTCGCTCGAGGAAGTGCGCGACAAGCGCAACGTGCTGCTCGTTGTCTTTAAATCACGTGTGCTTGACGTGAGCAATCGTGAACGCGCGATCATCGACGACGTGCTGCGCGCCGATCCAAAGCCGAAGGGCCGGTATCGTTGGGTCTACACCCAACTCGCCAAAAAGCTCAACAAATACATGCAGAAATACAAGAGTCTCAGTGCTGCCGATGGACTGTCAGAAGCCGATTACGTGATCTATTTCAATGTGGTTGAGTTTCGCAGAATCCTCGACACACCTTATCCCTATGGCGAGCTGTTTGTGATCGTCAAAGGCTCGCCGGAAATGCTAAAACCGCCACGCGTCGTCTGGCGCGCGAGGAAAGTCCTGTTCGCCGAAGACGCGATTGGCGATCTGATCAAAGACCTCAAAGCCGTCCGCGGCGAGGGCTAGTCCGGGTTAGTCGCAAAGTTTGAAACCTCCATCGGGCATTAACGTGTAAGTGCTGTGCAACTTTTTGGTTGCTGCGTTCACTAACGTGGATGAATCCGTGAAATCCGCGGAATCAGTTTTCTGAAACCTCCAGATCGCAAGGGATACCGATGTTCCTCAGAATTGTGTGTATTGCCTCGCTCTTCTTTTTCCAGCAGAACACCGGCACGCTGAAGGGCACCGTGACGGACCAGCTCGGCAGCCTCGTGGTGGGCGCCAAAGTGACGGTGCGAAACGCACGCGGCGTGACCACGACAGCTACAACAAACTCGTCCGGCGTCTATGAATTCAGAAGACTCGAACCCGGAACTTACTCGCTGAAGGTCGTCTCGCCTGGATTCAGTGTCTATGAAGAGAAAGAGATCGAGATTAGCGCGCGCGAGTTGACGACGGTCAACCCGCAACTCGAAGTGGCGCTCGAGGATCAACAAGTAACTGTCGAAGATCGGAACATCAGCACTGATTCTGACAACAACCAGAACGCGCTCGTGCTGCGCGGTCGCGAGCTTGAGGCACTGCCCAACGATCCACAGGCGCTCGCATCCGCACTTCAGGCGATGGCTGGCCCGGTGGATCCGGAAGCAGGCGGCAACGCGCAGGTCAAAGTCGACGGCTTCTCAAACGGGCAGATCCCGCCAAAGGAAGCGATCCGCGAAGTTCGCATCAACAACAATCCATTCTCGGCGGAAAACGAGTTTCCCGGATGGAACGGCATCGAGATCTTCACACAGCCGGGCGCGGATAAGTGGCACGGCGCATTTGCGTTCGACTTCAACGACGAAAGCCTGAACTCGCGCAACCCGTTCACTTCCACGCGCGCGCCTTATCAACAACGCGGCTACAGCGTGAATCTCAGTGGTCCGGTCGTGAAGAAGCGGGCGTCGTTTTCAATCTACTTCAGCCGCTATCTCAGCGACGCGAATTCAGTTGTGAATGCGACGGTGCTGGATCCGGTGTCGTTGACGCCGGTGATAGTGAACGAGTCGTTTGTAACTCCCGACGTTAACCACTACGGCAACGCGCGCTTCGATCTCAAAATCAACAAGGTGCACACGCTCGTCGGCCGGTTCAGTTACAACGGATCGACTCAGGACTTGCAGGGTGTCGGCGGTTTCGCTTTGCCGACACGCGCTTACAAGGGCAAGCGCAGCAACTTCATCGTTCAATTCACCGAGACTGCGCTCATCAATGAAAAAACCGTCAATGAGACGCGCTTTCAGTTCATCCGGAACCGGAATTATCAAACGAGTATTCTCGATGCCTTCGCCTTGAACGTGCAGGATTCGTTTCAGGGCGGCGGCTCGCAGGTGGGTTCTACGACGGACGCGCGCGATCGCTATGAGCTTCAGAACTTCACTTCGTGGACTTCAGGTAATCACTTTCTGAAAATCGGCGGCCGGCTCAGGCACGCGAAGCTCGACAGCATCTCGCCGCAGAATTTTGGTGGGACGTATACATTCGCGGGCGGGCTTGGTCCAAGGCTCGATGCGAACGATCAAGTCGTGATTGGTTCAAACGGCCTACCCGAAATCATCGAGCTCAGCAGTTTGGAACGTTATCGCCGCACGCTTGCGTTTTCGCGTGCGGGTTTGACTCCGGCGGCGATCCGCGTGCTCGGCGGCGGCGCAACACAGTTTTCCATTGCGGGCGGCAATCCGGAAGCAGAGTTGAAACAGACCGACGTTGCCCTTTACTTCCAGGACGAGTGGAAGGTGCGGCCCAACTTCACGCTCTCGCCCGGGTTCCGTTACGAGAACCAGAGCAACATCGACAGCAATTACAACTTCGCGCCACGTATTGCGTTTGCATGGTCGCCTGTTTGGGGACGTAAGAAAGCCGCGCCTCCTGCACCTGCACCTGCACCTACATCTGCGGCTGCGGCCGCGGCTGCAAAGCCGGCTACACCAACTGCGTCAACCTCGTCAGGCCCGGCCGCGCCGGCTCCTGCGCCCGCGGCTGCGGCTGCGCCTCCGGCTGGTCCACCCAAGACCGTTTTCCGCGGCGGCGTGGGCATCTTCTACAACCGCATCGGCGAAGATATAACGCTGAATTCGATCCGCTTTAACGGGACGAATCAACAACAGTTTTTGGTCACGAGTCCGACGGTGTTGGATCTGTTTCCACTCGTGCCGCCGATCGAAGTGCTTGATGCATTTGCTCAGCCACAGAGTCGCCGTCTTAAAAACGACGATCTCGAAACTTCGCGCTCCCTGCGTTTCATGTTCACCGTTGAACGTGCGCTCCCGGCGAACGTCAAACTCTCACTCACTTACACACACGCGCGCACAAACCGCACGATGCGCATCGTCAATATCAACGCGCCACTCGGCGGCACGTTCATTCCCGGTGTGCCGACTAGCGGCGTGCGACCGCTCGGCGCTGACGCGGGTAACGTGTTCGAGTATCAATCGACCGGCCACTCCGTCGGGAACTTTTTCAGCGTAAATGTAAATGGAACGTTGAAGAAGGCTCAGTTCTGGAGTGGTTACAACCTCGCGAAATCGAGGAGCACTGATAGCGGTCAGAGCGGCTCGCCTTTCGATGCTTACGATTTTAGTAATGAGTTCGCGCGCGGAAATTTCAGCACGTTGAGCTTTGTGTATGCGGGTGGAAATTATACCGCGCCCGGCGGGATTAACATGTACATGTTCTTTGTCGGACAGTCGGGGCAGCCGTTCAACATCACCACGGGTCGCGACACAAACGGCGACACGTCGTTTACCGAGCGTCCGGCGTTTGCGACCGATCTAAACGAGCCCGGAGTTGTCGTGACGCCGCTCGGCGCTTTCGATCCGACGCCGTCGCCGGGGCAGACGATCATTCCGCGCAACTTTGGACGTGGGCCGGGTTATCTTTCGCTCAACCTGAGTGTTGGCAAGACGATCAAGTTTGGTAAGGCGATTGAGCCGAAGTCGCCACCGCCCGGTGGACCGAGCACGACACCGGCGACTGGCGGCGATCAAAAGCCACCGGCGAAGCCTCAGGTCCAACGACCGTATGCAATTAATTTCGGAATCAATGTGACTAACATTTTCAATCGCACTAATAAAAGCGTGCCGGTGGGAAATATGTCGTCGCCGTTTTTCCTGCAATCACCGTCGGGGTCGAGCCAGTTCTTCTTTGGACCGGGTGGAGGTTCGGCCGGCAATCGCATCATAAGTTTGCGCATGAGGATTAGCTTCTAAAACCATCCTGCAAATCATGTTAATCTTGCAAATCCTGTCTACAAGATTGACAGGATTCTCCAGGATTAACATGATTTTGGTGCGCTCCAAAAAGCTCATTCTCGTAATCCTCCTTGTTGTCCTACTAATCTCTCAAACTCCCTTCGCTTGTCGTCGTTACAGACTTCGTCGTCTAAACAGTCAAATCCAACAGCTCCAATCACAACGCACTCAGCAACCAACCGCAAGTTTCACTGAATACAAAGGCGTGGTCCATGTGCACTCGTTTCTCGGTGGGCACAGCGCGGGCACATTTAGTGACATCATCTCTGCGGCACAGGCTAACCAGTTGCAGTTTGTGATCATGACCGAGCACACCGAGAAGGATTTCGACACGGCAGCGATGACGTTGCAGGGTGTTCATGGCGGCGTGCTCTTCATTAACGGCAACGAAGTCAGTGCGGAGAATGGCGATCGATCGCTGGTATTGCCCGGTGATGTTTCGATCGCGGCGTATCCGGAGGAGTTCAAGAACTGGGACGCGGCAAATATTAATGGGGTCGAGGTCTACAACGTCTTTACGAATGCGCGGCGCATCAATCCGGTCGTTGCGTTTTTCGATGTGTTGTGGTCCAAGCGCAGTTATCCTGATTTGATCTTCGCGTTGTACTTGCAGCGACCCGATGAAAATTTGAAGAAGTGGGATCAAGCTTTAACACGCGCCAGGTTGACTGCGACCGGTGGCAACGATGCGCACGCGAACATCGGCGTCAGTCTTAAAGACAGCTCAGGCAAGACGCTGCTCGGGATTCAGCTCGACCCTTATGAAACTAGTTTCCGGCTGGTGCGATTGCATGTGCTGGTTGAGCAAGGCAAGACGCTTGATGCGACAACCCTGATGGAGGCCGTCCGGGCAGGACACTGCTTCATCGGATTTGATTTTCTCGGCGACACGTCGGGGTTTGTGTTTGAAGCCGGTAACGGCAAGATTCAGGGCGATGAGATTTCCCTCACAGCAGATACGCGTCTCCACGTGCGCACCCCTGTTCCGGCGCGGATCGTGGTTTATAAGGATGGCGTGGTTTGGACTGATGATAGCGGGATTACAGCCAAAGAGGTCGCGGTTGCGGAGCGAGGGGTTTATCGGGCCGAGGTCTACCTATCACAACTTGGTAACCTGCCCTGGATAATCTCAAATCCCGTTTATGTCAGGTAAAACAGTAACCACGGATTAAACGGATCAATCAGCGGAGATCTCCGCCGATGATCCGTTGAATCTAGAAACGGTTTCGCCCCACGGGGTGCCCTGCTAGCTGCCCTGTGGGGCGACGAACCCGCCGGAAAGCTCCGGCTTCACTTGTTTTCGGAAGCGGTGCGTACG
>DASTTS010000354.1:0-14315 GCA_035760085.1 Pyrinomonadaceae bacterium | reverse complement strand
CGCTGTGAATCTTGTTAATCTTGAAAATCCTGCAATCCTGTCCAAGACAATCGAAGAAGCCCTTGACGTCATCCAACCTGGCGAACGTGTCCTCGCCATCATTCCCGACAAAACGCGCGACGACAACACACATCAACTCTTCCCCATCGCCACTGAATTTCTAAACAAGCGCGGCGTCGCATCTTTCGACGCGCTCGTCGCGCAGGGCACACACCCGCCGATGTCCGTTGCGCAGAAGCTCTCGAAAATCGGGAACACGGATTTCCGCGGATCTTTGTTCGATCATCGCTGGGACGATCCTGACGAGCTGATCACGCTCGGTGAGTTGAGCGCGGATACGGTAGATGAGTTAACGAACGGACTGAGCCATCAGGCAGTGCCCGTGACTATCAACAAGCTGCTCGCGCCCGGAATTTACGACACTGTTCTCGTGTTTGGCGCGACAGTCCCGCATGAAGTTGCGGGCTTCGCGGGCGGTGCGAAATACTTCTTTCCGGGCGTCGCGGGGCCGGAGTTGACGCACACCACGCACTGGCTCGGCGCGCTCGCCGGCATCGAAAACATCATCGGACAAGTCGAGACGCCTACGCGTCGCCTGATCGAAGCCGCTGCTGATCTGATTCCTGCGCGTGTTATCTCGCTGAACACAGTCGTCTCGCGAAACGACAGCGAGCTGGTGACTTACGCGCTGTTCACGGGAGATATTAAGGAAGCGTTTCGACGTGCTGCGGAAGTCAGCCGCCAGGTACATATTCGTTACACTGGTCGCAAGTACAAAAGAGTCGTCGCACTACTCGATCCGCATTACGATGAGCTTTGGGTTGGCGGCAAGGCGAGTTACAAGCTCGGAGCGATCATCGAGGAAGGTGGCGAGCTGATCATCTACGCGCCGCATCTGACGAAGCTTTCCGAAACGCATGGCGAGCTGATTGAGAAATATGGTTACGCGCCGCTGGAGAGCGTGCGAGATATGCTCGGCCTGTCGCAAGAGTTGCGTGAGAATCTGTGCATCGCGGCGCACCTCGCGCACGTTGCTTACGCAGGAAGGTTAGACGAGCAGGGCCGGGTTGTGCCGCGTTATCGAATTACGATGGCGAGTGGATTGGATGAGGAGACTTGCCGGCGTGTCAACCTCGGATATCTCGACTACCGGACGCTCGATCACGAAGCCATGCGTTCCGATCCTGACACGTTGATCGTCTCAGATGCCGGTAGAGATCTTTATCAAGTCTCATAAAACTTTCTCCCGCAAAGGCGCAAAGGCGCAAAGAAGACCTCCGGCAGCCGAAGGTCTTAACTTGGCGCCTTTGCGCCTTTGCGGGAGAAAGTTTTATGCCACCATGGCCGTGGGTGTGTCGACGTAGTCGGCGATGAATTGGTTTAATTGCCGGCCGCCGAGTGGCGTTGAGAATAGATAACCCTGGCCGTTCTCACATTCGAGCTTGCGCAGCAGCTTCAACTGATCTTCCGTCTCGACACCTTCCGCGACGACGTCCATCCCGAGATTCTGCGCGAGCGCAACGATCGTGCGCACGATCGCGAGGTTCTCCTCGTTCTCCATCATCTGCGTCACAAACGAACGATCGATCTTCAGCGTGTCGATCGGGAAGCGCTGCAAGTAACTCAAACTCGAATAACCCGTGCCAAAGTCATCGATGCTCAACTGCACGCCGAGGTCGCGTAACTGCGTCAACAACCCAACCGCAGCCTCGATGTTGTCACTGAAAACTGACTCCGTGATCTCGAGCTTCAAACAACGCGGTGGCAGTTGGAACCGCTCCAGCAGGTCCGCGATGTTCTCGACCAATCCCGGCTGATTGAATTGCTTGACTGACAAATTGACGCTGACGAACAACGGCGGCGCCGCCGGATACGTCTGTTGCCACTCGCGCGCCTGTCGACACGCTGACTCGAGCACCGTCTGCCCGATCGTCAGTATCTGTCCTGTTTCTTCCGCAACCGGAATGAAATCTTGCGGCGGCACGAGCCCAAACTCCGGATGACGCCAGCGCACGAGCGCTTCGAATCCGATCAACGTGCGGCTGTCGAGCGAAACAATCGGTTGATAATCAACAAACAGCTCGTCGCGTTCGCACGCGCGTCGCAGATCAGTCTCCATCTTCAACTGACTCATCAACTCGCCGTGCATGTCGTGTCCGAAGACTTCATAACGCGCCTTGCCGCGCGCCTTTGCCTGGTGCATCGCTGTTTCGGCGTCGCGCAGCATGTCTGAAACTTGCTCGTAGTCGGAAGCGAACGCGATGCCGATGCTCATCGTTGTGTAAACTTCCTGGCCCAACAGGTTGAACGAGATCGAAAGCGCCTGCTGAATGCGCGTCGCTACCGACGACGCCTCTTCTTCACCGGAAACATCGTCGAGCAGCACCGCAAACTCGTCACCACCGACGCGCGCGAGCACATCACCTTGTCGCATACACGTCTTGACGCGTTGCGCGATCTGTATCAACAGTTGATCCGCACTCGCGTTGCCAAGACTGTCGTTGACCAGTTTGAAACGATCGACGTCCAGTAGTAACACTGCGCACTGCTGATCCCGACGCGACACACGCAGCTTGAGCAGATCGTAAAAGCGCGCGCGATTGGGCAAACCGGTCAACGTGTCTTGCGTCAACTTTTCTTCGGCCTTCTTGCGATCGCTGATGTCCTGCACCTGGAAGAACAATCGCTTCGTCCCGGTCTCCGAATCTTTCAAAAGCGAGACGTGCCACTGCACCCAAACCGTGTGACCATGCTCGTGGATGTAACGCTTCTCCTGCTCATGACTTTGAATGTAGCCTTCGAGCACGCGCTGGATGCTCGACTGCACGTGTCGCAGATCTTCCGAATGCGTGAGTCGTTGAAAACTCGTCGCGCGCAACTCCTGTTCTGAGTAGCCGAGCAGTTTGCAAAGCGATTCGTTTACCTGAAGCCAACTGCCGTCGACCGAGACGACAGCCATTCCAATTGCAGCGTTATCGAACGTGCCGTGGCTGCCACCATAGGCCTTTGGATTCGTCGAAAGCGCGAAGGGAATTGAATCAGGTGCGAACTGCGAGTCCGAATGCGTTTCCGAAAGATCCTCCGAGTAGCCGTGCTCGGAAGCACGGCGACGCTTCATCCGCTTCTGCTCGTACATCGCCTGGTCAGCTTGTTCGAGTAGCTCTTCGAAACACGCCATGCGCTCGGGCTCGAGCGTTGCCACACCGATACTGAAGGCGAGTTTGTGACTGCGAACTTCGCTCGCGTTGTAAGCCTTCAGGTTGTCGTTGAGTCTTGCGATCGCGTCTTCTTTGCTCGCGTTCAGATCCGTGACGAGCACTGTAAACTCGTCGCCTCCGAGGCGCGCGATGATGTCAGTGCTGCGAAAACTACGATTTAGTATCGCGGCGGTTTGGATGAGCGCGTTGTCGCCTTCGTTATGTCCAAACTCGTCGTTGATCTTCTTCATGCCATCGAGGTCGATGAAGAGTAGCAGCAGCTCTTCTTTTTGCCGGCGCGCGAAATCGAAGTAAGGCGCGGCCTGTTTTAGTAAGCCGCGACGGTTGAACAGACCTGTTAGATCGTCTTTCAGTGAGCTGTTGCGCAACGTCTCTTCGAAATTCTTACGTTCGGTGATGTCGCGCACGACCTGGACCAGACCACCACCGTCGACGCTCGAGATCGAGATCTCTAACGGAAACGTTCCGCCATTGAGTTTCAAACCCATCGCTTCGCCACGCCACGAGCCGTCACGCCAGACGGCGGGCATGATCTGATCTTTCATGCGGATGAGCTCTTCTTCGAAGTAAAACATTTCCCAGCTTGCGCCGATCAGACGCGTGGGATCGGAGTAACCAAAAGTCTTCGCGTAGGCGTCGTTGAGATAAATACAAACGCCGGTGTGATCGATGATGGCCATACCGTCCATCGACGCTTTCATCGCCGCGGCTTGTTGGGCAAGAGAGCCGGCGGCGCGTTTGCGCTCGGTAATGTCGCGCGCCACCACGGAAGCGCCCGTCATGGTTTTGCCTTCCATAATCGGGCAGATTGTTAGCGAGACGTCAATCGGAGTGCGGCCCTTTTTGAGGTGGACCATCTCGTGTTGGGTGACGTTCTCTCCGCGTGTGACTTTTTCAAACAGTAGCGAAGCTTCCTGGCCGCGACGATGATCGAAGAGCATCGAGATCGGTGCGCCGAGAGCTTCCTTCGAGGTGTAGCCGTAAATGCCGCGTGCGCCGCGGTTCCAGCTCATGATCACGCCTTCGGTGGTCACGCCGATGATGGCGTCGCGCGAAACATCGACGATGCCTTGCAGGCTGGAAAGTTCGTGCCTAACGCCGGTGAGTTGTTCCTGAGTTCCGCTCCAGCTTTTCCAAACAATGACGCTCGCGACTACTTGCGCGACGATGAGCATAACGACGAATTCAGTGAGGTTCGAACCGAAGAGGGCGGAGACGATGAAGCAGAAGCCGATCGCTGTTGGAATCACGAACGTAGGGAGGGGCCAAAGTTTTCGGCTGGCGCGGGAGATGAAAGAGTTGCTATCGAGAAACATACCGGCTCAAAGTAATGTTTGATTCGAGTGGAGCGGAGTGATTGTCAAAAGTCGGCGGGCCTATTGGCCACCCGACTGTAAGCCACTCGTGTGCCAGTGTGTATTTGCAGATAAATCGCGCGAAAGGCTGGGCCTATTGAGTCAAACTAACAGGTAGGGACGGCATTCTGACGAGAATTCGATTATTTTGAAATGCCGGGTAGGCACAGTACCGAGCGCGGTAGCGCCGGGTCAAATTCTATTGACCGGCGTGATGGTGGTGTCTTAATTTGAAAATCTTCTCTGCGGTTCTCGGCGTATCTCTGCGCACTCTGCGTTAGAGTTGCCGTTTAACGCAGAGAACACTGAGATACGCCGAGGACGCAGAGAAAATCGTTCAATTTAAGACACCAGCGGCGTGATCTTAGAGTTGACCCGGGCGCTACCGCGCTCAGTACTCTGCCTATCCGGCAAATTTAGGAGGGAGCGTTCGCTATTAGTTCCTTGAGCTTCGCAAGTTGGTCTTCGAGTGTTTTCGGCATCCATGGCTCGGGCGCTTCGCGGATGGCCTCGTCTTTTAGCGACTCGGCGCGGGCTATGTCGCCAGTGCCAACCAGGGCCTCGATTAACGTCGCCCGCAACCAGAAGAGTTGTTCACGGTCAACGTTGCCGGCTTCGTCCTTGACGCCCGCCGCGAGCCGCTCTTCGCACGACTTGATAACGCGATGCCGCACCCGCTCGGCCCAAACAAAATCGGCAATTGCGTCACGCGTGCTGGCAGCCACGGCTGCCCGCACGTTCAGCATAAAGGCGTAGTTGATACCGTTGTAGTAATCGTCCTTTAAGTGGAATCCCTTGCCGTAAGAGCGAACCGACTCTTCGAGATCCTCAGGTTTCTTGTCCATGTCCCATAGTTGCTTATGGATCGAGCCCCATATTCCAAGCGTCTCCGGGTCGTTGCTGGTCTCGGGTTGCAAGTGTTCTAAGACGATCTTCTTTGCTTCCGCTAATGCGGTGACTTTGTCCGGCTGCTTGCCTTTATAAGTAGCGAGAGCAAGCTGTTGGACGATGAATGGATCACCGGGCATTCTTGTTTTGAGTTGCTCGAGGGCCATCTTCGCGCCGGCCCAATTTTCGCTGGACCGGGCTTGGCGAAACATCTTCATCAAAAGCGTGACTGTTTGATCGGGTTCCGCTGCGGCCGCGGCCGGAGCGCCTGGTTGAGCTTCGGAGACTTCACCCGCGTTTGACTTGAGCAACGACGGGAGGAACGTGTGGACAGGACTGTCGCACTCATTCTTTTCGACGAGTTCTTTGATCGCTTTCGCCAACGCCTCGCGCGCGTTCGCTGCATCCTCGGCGTCGATGTATTCACCGCCGTGTTTGTAAGGTCGAATCAGCAGGTGACCAATATCAAAAGGAAACTTGAAATTCTGTTCGGCTATGACGATCGTGGTGTACGGACGCAAAGCGTGGCGGACTCCCAGTTCGTAAATCGCGTTGGCATTTGATGTCGAAACGTCGGCGACAACGACGTCGGCGTTCAGCAGTAACTCGTACATTGGTTTGTCGATGATTCCTGCATGAATAACGTCGTCGGCCCGAATGCACTCGAGGCCTGCATCATTCACGGCCGCGCGGATGATGGTGCGATACGTCTTGTCGAGGTCGTACGCCTTCTGTTGTTGGAAGTCAGTCTTGGTGCCGAAGCCCATAACGACAAAACATTTCTTCTTGGCGGGTTCTTCAGACATGTTTTCTCCTCTTGATGGCCCGAGGTTTTGTTGCGGGTTCGTGGGCGCGTGAGTATATCAGCAACGGTTTTTGCTGACTACCGTTTCGTGCAGCGTTTCATTGACACGGATCAATACTAACGGCTAGAGTTCCTCACGTTTTCGCACGTAGCGTGAGTCCTCGCAGAACCTTACGCGTTCCGTTTCAACAGTTCGCCGGCAGACTTTTTCACCCCCGGGATTCCGGCGATCTTTCTTCTAACCAGACAGTTCAAAAGGAGAATCTAACGACATGACGACACCCTCAGACATCACGCCGGAAGAGATCAATGAAGCCCAATGGACTTGGTGTACCAGATTGGTGGCGATAAGCAAGGCATACATGGAACGTGAGACGCGAGGTGATGAATACAGGACGCTGGCTCGCAAATTCGTCAACGAATTGTACGACAATTGGGAGGAGCGCCAGGTATTCTTCCGCCCCACGTTAGCAATGGCGCCGCAAAACTTCAGAACGACGCGTGAAGGCGCACTCGCTTACTTCATCGGTGAAGATCGAAACTTTCCTAACGACAAAGGTTTCATTAAGTTGAATTGGATAGATGCAAGGTACGACAACATCATCGAGGGTAAAGAAGCCATTCAAACTCACGGAACCATTGGCATCGTCATGGGTAATGTTTACCTGACGCCTGAGGTTAGCACCGATGGCAAAGACACGGTTGTTGATAAAGTCTTTGTCTATCGGAAATACGGAAAGGGTGATCTCAGGTTAATTCTTCACAACTCGGCGGCCACGAACCTACCGCCTGTTGAGATACCGGAAGACTATTAACGGAGATGGTGCCGGAGGTCGGACTCGAACCGACATGAGGAGTGAACCTCGCCAGATTTTGAGTCTGGTGCGTATACCAATTTCGCCACTCCGGCGCGAAGGGATGCACATAATAGTGCCGTTTTCAAAGTAGTGCAACCGCGAGCCGCAGGGGTGCGCTTTTAATCACACGTTGAGACAAAACCGTGTCGAGCGGTCTGCTTTCCCCAGCTAAACTGCTCAAACGACACGTACTTACATCTGGCGTAAAAACCTGTTGGCATAGGACCAACAAAACGGCTAGAATGCGTGAGCCAGGTGCTGGCGGGGTCTACCCAGCCCCTTACCCACGAAATCTCACACAAGCTGGTTAAGCTCTACTAACTTTCTAGCCGCTGTGCCCTGCCTAATCTCAGGAGAAACCAATGCCGACAACTATGTCGCCCCGCATTTTGATAGTTGACGATGAAGTCGAGATAACTGAAATCCTCGCCGATCTCCTTAGTGAAGATTACGAATGCCTGCGGGCAGCGTCCGCAGAGGAAGCACTCGCACGCCTTCACGAAGGAAACTTTCAGTTAGTAATCAGCGACATCACCATGCCGGGCATGAGCGGTCTCGACATGATTCCTCACATCAAAGCGCTCTCACCGGACACCGTCGTTGTGATGATCAGCGGCATGCAGACTGTCGAGAGCGCGATCGGCGCCCTGCGTCTCGGCGCATTCGATTACCTGATGAAGCCGTTCGATCTGCGGCAGGTTGAAGCAGTTGTCAAACGCGCACTCGAACACTACGAACTCGTCGTCGCGAAACAGCGTTACGAAAACCACCTCGAAGAATTAGTTGAACAGCGAACGGTCGAGCTCGACAAAGCACTAAACTCGCTCGAAGGCGCTTATCGCTCGACACTCAAAGCACTCACGGCCGCACTCGAAACCAGAGACTCGGAAACGCACGGCCACTCAGAGCGCGTGGTCACTTACAGTCTGCGACTCGGACGCGAGTATGGTTTGAGCAGCGTTGAGATGAAGGCGCTGGAGTTTGGCTCGTTGTTGCACGACATCGGCAAGATTGGCGTGCCGGATTCGATCCTGCGCAAGCCCGCGAAGCTCACGGAAGAGGAGTGGGTACGCATGCGCGAACATCCGCTGCACGGGCAACAGATCCTGCGTGGGATCGAGTTTCTCGAAGGCGCGGCACGCGTGGTGGCCCAACATCACGAGAAGTGGGACGGCACCGGATATCCGCTGGGTTTACATGGCGAAGAGATCGACATCTGCGCGCGCATCTTCGCGGTTGCGGACGCGTTCGACGCGATCACGAGCGATCGCGTGTATCGACGCGGAAAGCCATACGAAGCCGCAGCGAAGGAGTTAGACGACTGGGCCGGCCGCCAGTTCGATCCGAAAATCGTGGAGGCGTTTCACCGGGTGCCGAAGTCAGATTGGGAAGAGTTGCACCGGCAGTCGCTGATGCCCAAGCCGGATCAATTTGACGTGCGCCAGGTCATGCGCATGATGGAAAGTCTCGAAGCCGTCGTTAGATAGGACTTATCTTGTAAATCCTGTGAATCTTGCAATCCTGTCTAAATGTTTTGACAGGATTACATGATTTTCAGGATTTACAAGATGAGCTCGAGCTAATTTTGAACTTGCGGGACGACGTAGCCGCGACGTGATTGGAGACTGAGGCCGACGCGGCGTGACGCGACTTGGATGCGTCGATACTCGCCCGGCTTCGCTTCAGCAAGCGGCCGCTTCGGACGGTAAGTAACAACGTATTCAGCACCGATCGCGCGCGCGACTTCGTTCGCCTGAGCCAGCATCTCCTGACTGTCGAGCGGTAGTAACATCTGCCCGCCAGTTTCGTCAGCGACATTCTTCAAAACCTGCTGGCTCTTCTTCACTTCAGCTTCGTAAGCCTTACGCTGCTTTCGCATCGGCGGATCAAAGCCAATGCGTATGCCATAAGACGGTTGACGAGTTGTACCTGGAGGCTGGGTCGGATCAGTGGCCCTGATCGGATCGGCATTCGGTGGACGTTGGCCGGCGCTAACTCGAGACGACGGAGATTCACTTCTCTGTCGCACAAACTCTGTGTAGCTGATGATATGGACCGTGGCCCGCGCCGCGACGAGCTGTTTGATCGCGTCAGCGCGATCGACTTTACTACCCGGTGAGTCGACGCCGTCTGTGATCATCACCACGTGACGACTTCCCTCCGGACGATCTTTCAGTTGCACACTCGCGTTCGCAATCGCTTCGGAGATCCGGGCGCGTTTAGTTGAAGTCAACTTGTTCTTGAGCGTTTTCAATACGGCAGACTTGTCAGTGGTCCAGGGCTGCAACATCTCGGCAGTATTACCCGATTGCATCACCGCGATCGCCGCGCCGTTCTCAAGTTTCAGGATCAACTGCGACGCAACGTCGCGTGTCAAACTCGTTTTCTTGGCCATGCCACCGAGACCACTCAGCTCGCCGCCAGTGTCGAGCACGAACAGAACGTTTGCAGGCACGTGCCGGACGCTGCGGATCTGCTGGGCGATGCCGTCTTCGAGCACCAGAACGTCATCAAGCTCGAGGGTTGGGTCGTAGTGCCCGTAGGCGTCGAAGGCCGTGACGGGTAGCCGAACTTCTTCAGTGAAGATTTTCTCGGAATCTTCGGGGGTTGGAGATGGTTTTGGTGACGGTTTTGGTTTGGCGGGTTCCTGGCTGGAAATCTGCGTGGCGGCGAGTGCAAACAGTGCCACCAAGACCAGGAGACCAGTTGTGCGCTTCAGACGAAACATTGTGGAGTTCGGGGGTTTGATGCCCCGCAGAAGGCGACGTTGCCTGAATAGGATTTCTCACGCAAAGGCGCAGAGACGCAACGGCGCGTCCATTCCTCTATGTTTTCCGTGCCTGCGCCTGGACGGCGGTGATGGCGATGGCGTCGACGATGTCGCGCGCGGTGCAGCCGCGCGAGAGATCGTTGGCGGGTTTGTCCAAACCCTGGAGAATCGGTCCGATCGCCGTGGCGCCGGCGAGTCTTTCCGTCAACTTGTAAGCGATGTTTCCTGCTTGCAGATCGGGAAAGATCAGCACGTTTGCGCGTCCGGCAACGGACGATCCCGGCGCTTTCGACTGCGCGACCGTTGGAATTAACGCGGCATCGGCCTGAAGCTCGCCATCAACGAGCAGCTCCGGCGCACGCGCCTTTACCGTCCGCGTCGCTTCCACGACTTTATCGATCAGTCGATGCTTCGCACTTCCTTTAGTCGAAAACGAAAGCAGCGCCACGCGCGGCTCTGTACCCAACAACGCCCGGCACGAATCCGCCGCCGCTAAAGCGATCTCCGCAAGTTCCACCGCGCTCGGCTCGATCACAACGCCACAGTCTGCATAGATCATTGCGCCATCGTGTCCGAACTCGCTATTCCGCAGCGCCATCAAAAAGAAACTCGAAACAAGCTTGAATCCAGATTTCACGCCGATGCAATGAAGTGCGGCACGAACAGTGTGACTGGTTGTGTTCGTCGCGCCGGCAACGGAGCCGTCCGCCAGTCCTGATCGAACCATCAGGTTGCCGTAGTACAACGGATCGGAAACAAGTGTTCGCGCTTCGTCCGCCATCAGTCCCTTTGCGCGCCGCATGTCGTGAAAGAGCGACACCATCTTCTCGAAATCCGCCGCACGCTTGTGATCGATAATGGCGACGCCACCCAGATCGAGACCATTGTCACGAGCAATCGTGCGAATTGTTCCTTCATCACCGAGGATGGTAATGCGCGCAAGACGCTGGCTGGTGGCTTCAGCGGCGGCGACAACCGTGCGTGGATCATTCCCTTCGGGCAGAACGATGTGTTGCGGCCTTGACGCGGCGCGCTGTCGGATGCGATCGAGGATGTCCATGGGCGCTAATGTTGCCACAGATTACACGGATCAGCACGGTTCTGTATAATCCTCCGCATGTCAGATATAAAGCTGCGAAGTCGTTTGACGAACCTGCTCCTCGTGATCCCCAACCTGCTTTTGCTCAGCGCGCGGTTGATGGTGGATCCGCGGGTGCCTGCCAAGGAGCGACTGCTCGTCGCGGGCGCGATTCTCTACGCCTTCGTACCGCTCGATCTGATTCCGGACATGCTGCCGTTTGTGGGCCAGGTCGATGATGCTTATTTGATCTCGTTGACGTTGCTGCGCCTGATGACTGTGACCGATCCGCGCGTCGTGCGCGAACATTGGCGTGGTGGCGGAGACGTGGTCGAGTTAGTTGGAGCGACTGCACTCCTGGCGGGCAAACTATTACCTAAGCGGATCCGGCGCGTCCTCACGTCAAATGTCGAAGCACCGAACATCCCGCGCGGGCAAAGTGAATCAACGAAAACGCCGTTACTGATCGAACGACCAGTCGCGGAGTCTGAAACTGTTCAGCAAGCCTAAGCGGCGAGAGACCAATCGATCACACCTTCCACTGCGTTCGCCAGCTCAGCGACGAATGGCGTATTACTCGTCTTCAACGCCCAGTATCTGATCTGTTCGGCCGCTGCCTCGGAACCCGCTTCATCAAACGCCACGAGCGCGCAGCTCAGCGACTTTGAGTGTGTAATTACAAACCACTCGCGGGCAAGCCGAAAATCTTTCTCTAATGTGATGAGCCTGATGTTCGGATGTCGCGGCGGTCTCCAGTCGTCCTGTCCAAACAGGTAAACGGACTCTGACACGTCCGCGATGCGCATGTAGCGATCGATGATCGGTTGCAGTGCCGAAAATTTCTCGACGCCCGCGTAAACGCGGCCGGAGCGATTCGTCCGCAGCAGAATCGCGTTTTCGATCATCAGGCAGCCGTATTCGACCGAAGCCGTGGTGGTGTGACAGATAAAGCTTTCACGTTGGAAATCACGCCGCGCGAGGCTCGCAACTTCCCCGATGTTCTCGACGTTCTGCGCCCCGGAGTATTTGAGGGCTCGCTCGAAGATTGAAAAGTTTCTCACTGAGGGGGGCCTCCCTACCTTAGCCGAGAGACTTTTTAGCGGACTAACACTGCGAGAGCGTTACGAAGATTTCGTTAAAGTGTGTGCGTCAGGGGACATAGAGAGTATTAGACAGGATTTACAAGATGTTTCAAGATGTGGTGGTGCCCTAAATTAAAGCTATCTCTGCGGTTCTCTGCGTATCTGCGTTCTCTGCGTTAAAGAGCCATTTCAACGCAGAGAACGCAGAGATACGCAGAGAACCGCAGAGAAAATCTGAAATTAGGGCACTACTCAAGATGTACTGTTCTGTTCATCTTGAGACATTTTGTAAATCCTGTCCAAACTACCGTCGAAGTGCGGTGAGGATCCGTTCGTGAATACCGCCGAAGCCGCCGTTTGACATAATCGCCACCACATCGCCTTCGCGAAGCTCGGGCACGAGATGCTTGATGATTTCATCCGCATCAGGCAAGGCGAGGGCGGGTTTTCCCTGTTGCGAAATCGCCTCAATTAATGCGCGGGTATCAAGGGCGCGTCCCTTTTCTGTGACCTTGTCACTATCGAAAACCGCGGCGATAACCACGTAGTCAGCCGCCGCAAAGGCGTTGGCGTAGTCATCCTGAAACACGGCCAGTCGCGACGACCACGAGCGCGGCTCGAAAACGGCGATCAAACGACGATCGCTATATCTCGCCCGTAGCGCGCGCAACGTTTCTCGCACAGCCGTCGGATGGTGGGCGAAGTCGTCGATTACGAGCACGCCCTTCTCCTCGCCACGCACTTCCGCACGTCGTTTCACATTCTGAAAACTCGCCAGCGCGCTCTGAACCTTGTCTTTACTGACTCCCCACGCATCAGCGGCCACGATCACGGCAAGACAGTTCAATAGATTAAACTCACCAACGAGCGGCGTCTGAAACTCGCCCCACGACTGGTTTTCACAAAACACCTCAAACCGCGAGAGTCCTTCGCCAAACTCAGCATTCCGGACTTGCCACTTCGCGCTCGTGTCCGTCCCGAACGTCTCGAGCTGCGTGAACAGTTTTTCGCCAAACGATTCGACTACGGCGCGCACGTTCGGACTGTCCCAACCGGCAATCAGTTTTCCATTCCCGGGCACGAGATTCATGAAACGTCGAAACGCGAGTTTCACGGCATCGAGATCGCGGTAGATGTCGGCGTGATCGAATTCAATGTTGTTGACGATCGCGAGCTCGGGCAGGTAATGCATAAACTTCGGACCTTTGTCGAAATATGCCGTGTCGTACTCGTCAGCTTCGATGATGAAGTAGTCGCTGTGTGTGACGCGAAAACTGGTGCCGAAGTTTTGTGCGACGCCGCCGATCAGGAAAGTCGGATTGAGATCTCCCTGGTCCATCACCCACGCGGCGATGCTCGTGGTGGTCGTCTTACCGTGCGTACCCGCCACTGCGAGCGAGTGTCGACCGCGAATGAACTCCTCCTTCACGACTTCGGCTTGCGAGCGATAAAGAAGTTTGCGTTTGAGCGTTTCTTCGACTTCCGGATTGCCACGCGGGATCGCGTTGCCGACGATCACGCAATCAGGCGCCGTCGTGAGATGTTCGCGCTTGTAGCCGTGCGAGACGTGGATGCCGAGTTGTTCGAGCATCGTGGACATCGGCGGATAGACGTTGAGGTCAGATCCGGTGACGTGATGGCCGCGTGCTTGAAGCATGCCGGCCAGAGAAGCCATCGCTGTTCCGCAAATGCCGATTAAGTGGAAATGCATTGTTCGCGCACCGTTTCATAGTCGAGCGGGATGCCGCCCGACTTCACGAGATCGAGAGAAAGAGAGTTGAGTTTGATCTTCAAACGCAAGTAATCGAGCACTGAGTCGGGGATGCGACCGTTTTCGGCGAGTGGAATTCCGCGTGGCAGGATTTCATTGACGGCGGTGTCGTCGCCGATGCCTGCGATGCGTTCCTGCCAGAGTGTCAGGTAGCCGTCGAGCTCGCGTAAGTTGGGCAAGTACCAGAAATATGGTGCGCCGGAAAGCATCACGCCCCACATGCTGTATGAAGAGATCGAACAGACGAGCACGTCCGCGGTTGCGAGTGCGAGCAGATCGCTGACGACTGCGTGCGGCTGGCCGAAGTTTGTGATCGGGTTAAACTCGGCGACGAAGTCTTTCAATTCAGCTTCGCTGCCGTCAGTCAACAGCATGAACGTGACGTTGTTGCCGAGTGCGGCTTTCAACTGGCGACAGATGTTTACGTACCACGCAAGCGGCACGCGTGTGTTCCACAGACCCTGATAGTCAGCCGGATTCGCGACGGGCAG
>DASTTS010000353.1:0-4461 GCA_035760085.1 Pyrinomonadaceae bacterium | reverse complement strand
GTGGCCGCCCGTTGTTCGAAAACACGCGTAATTCGTGAAACGGGCGGCCACGGAGGGCCGCCCCTACAGTTGTCTGTAACAGCGTTCGTGACTTTTGAGGCAAAGCCGTCTCAGTTTGAAATTAGCGAACGCCTTCGGCGTATTTGGTTTCACACCTCTTTTGCAGCCGGATCTGCGAGACTGGTGTCCGTTTTCTTACTTTGCAGATGGCTGCGGATCGCGGCGATCACTGCGCTCTCCGCGTATGAGACGCCGTCCAGCCGGAGCATTTGGGCTAGTCCGCCCGCGGCTTGCGCCACGTCTTCGCACGCCTTGATCATGGTCGCGATCCGTTTGTCCGCTTCGTCGGGCGGAAGGACGGAGAGGCCGATTCGAATCGCTTCCAACGCCGTCCGGAAGACTTCGTCGGATGGACGGTGGGCCAGCCAATCGAGAAGCTGATCATAATCGGCAGACCCCGGTACCACGCCGCGTTGGTTCGCGATGTGCAGAATGGTGTCGCGCTCGGCATGGCTGACATTGCCATCGACCCAGGCGACTTCGACCAGCGGTGCCAGGATGAACGCCGAACCCGTGTCGAGCGTAACGCCGAGCTTCTGGATGCGCTCGAGAAGCGCCGGTTCGTCCGCCTGAAGTTTCTCCGCTAGCGCGTGAGCAACCTCGCTCAACTGGGCCTTCTGACGCAGCTTCGCGATCAACTCGGCATCCTGATGACGGAAATAGGCCTCCTCCTCGCCACGCCCACGGTCGCGGAACATGTCCTTTGTCATACTACCTCCAATTGATGCCCCACTGGCCGCCACCCGTCGCATAACGGTAGACTTGATGCGGGTGAGCGCCAGGGACAACTTTGCCTGGACAGAGTTTACGTCGGACTCAATCCGGGGTCGAGGGTATTAAGTGATCCAGTTTTATTGGTAGCCGGATACGGCCTCTATTAATGGCAAGAATATTGATCACCGGATCGGCGGACGGCCTTGGTCAGTTGGCGGCAAAAGCACTGATCGCACAGGGTCACCAGGTCGTGCTCCATGCACGTAATGAAACTCGCGGGCAACAAGCTATGGACCAGGTGCGCGGTGCGGAAGGTGTCGTGACCGCGGACCTCGCGAATATCGACGACACAATAGAACTCGCTTCAAAGGTGAATGCGCTGGGAACATTCGACGCGGTCATTCATAACGCTGGTGTTTACCAGGATTCAGCAGAGGAGATATTTGCGGTCAACACATTGGCGCCTTATGTCCTAACGTCCCTGATACAGAGACCAGAGCGGCTGATCTACCTGAGTTCCGGCATGCATATGCAGGGGCATTTCAGATCGGAGAGTTTCAAGGGACAGGTTGGTCGCATCTCCTATTCCGACTCCAAGCTACATGTGCTAATGCTCACGAAGGCTGTCGCACGCCGCTGGACCAACGTTTACTCGAATGCGGTCGACCCCGGATGGGTTCCCACCAGAATGGGTGGGAAAGGTG
The DNA here is from genome assembly GCA_035760085.1 of Pyrinomonadaceae bacterium. Classification (GTDB taxonomy): domain Bacteria; phylum Acidobacteriota; class Blastocatellia; order Pyrinomonadales; family Pyrinomonadaceae; genus PSRF01. The sequence continues at coordinate 2,983 of DASTTS010000353.1, read as the reverse complement.
CACCCGACGATCTGCAAAAAGGTTACGAGACCCAGGTATGGCTTTCTACAAGCAACGACGCGGAGGCAAGAGTAAGCGGCAACTACTTTCACCACCGAAAAGTGACTCACCATAACCCTGAAGCTGATGATGTGCGCTTACAAGAAAGATTTCTGAGCCTGTGCGAAGAGGTGACGGGAGTTTCGTTTCCCTGAGGCGAGTGGGTACGGTTGTCTGCTAAACCGGCGAGAGTGTCTGAAGTTCGCAATTGATCAAACTAATAACGATAGCGTTGTCGATAATAAGTTTGTCGCGAGCACTGTCAGACACTCTCTATGCCGGTTGAAAATTAGAAGTTGATATCGCCGACCATAGTGATTTCGAATGCGCCGGTGAGCAGGTTAACAACCACTATGCCTGTGCCGGTACCGCTGGCCCCCGCAAAGCGGCCTGTGCCCCCTACGAAGCGAATAACAAACTTATCAGTAGCCGTAGGACTGCCCGGGCTCGGTTCTAATGCTCCGTCAAGCTCCAGGAGAACCGTATCACCGTTAGCGGCAGTCATTGTCCCTGTTCCGTGGGTCAGTAGACGACCGGGGTTAGCGGGGTCGGGGGTGAAATTGATCGTCCCGACGGTGGTGGTCAAGCCAAGATGGGTAGCCGTGCCGGAACTGCTGACGTCGGCGCGAATCGGGTTACCCGCTCCATCGGTGATAAAGGTCGCGACTCCCTTTGCATTAAGAGCAAAAGGTCGCTCAATCGCCATTACGGAAATAGTGCCGAGCAAAATGAAAGCGGTTAGTGTGAGAACGGTTACGTTGAGACTGCGTTTCATGAGAATTTTTCCCTTTCGGTTCATAACGAATTAATGTCCTTCGAGTGTTTACATAGAGTCAGTAAGAATCCTCTATGTTCCCTTCCGAGCAGGCGGTATAAATAAACATCTCTGCTCGCTTACATGCCGGATGACTCATCGCTGTCGCTGTCATCCGACAATAGAATACGCGAAACTTTTCGACGTTTCGGTTCACCCCTCATCGTCTGGCAAACGCACCGACGAATAATGCGGGAGCAGGACCATCGTTACGGTGACCGACTTGTGCGCCGGTACGGCGGTGGGAACGTTTACGGGAACCATCTCCAAACCAAACTCAAACTAAAGCCGCCACAAAAGGCACAAAACGAAATGAGAAATCTTTTGCGCCTTATGTGCCTTTTGTGGCTAAACTTTTAATCTAGTCAGTGGGACGCCGTTTGATATATACTCCCGCCCCATTTAGCAGCACATAGAAGTGCTGTGCTGTCCGAGGATTCCGCACCTCTGAATCCACCAACATCAAGAAGGCTTTTGTCGAAAACTCGATAGCGTACCCGGTCTGATGCGAGTCACCCCCAAACTCTCCGCAGCATTCAGTGTATGCGACCGTCTTTTTGAGCAAAGCATTCACACATTGAAAAACTTATGAATCCAAAATGGACACCCGTTCCCCTGCCGGGCGACTGCGCACCGTTCGGTGAACACCCTTTTCAGCCGTACAAAGCCGGAGCGTACATCATCGTAGGTGGACCAACCGCTCTCTTCCTCGTTCACCTGACATCCGTGCCGGAATTGAGGCTCCTCGTTCCCGCACGCGTGCGCCTATCCGGCTGGGCGACGTACGACGGCATGCTGTACGTGCAGGATGGTCCGGTCTTGAGCCGCTGGGGACTGACTGACGGTCGCTGCTTTGCGGCCATCAATCTGCTCAAACCCAAAGAGCAGCGCTTTAACATAAACACCGGAGCAAAGCTGGACTGGAACTTCCTGCACAATCTGGACGCCGCAGACAAAACGAAGCAGACCACACTCCAAAGAGCCAGGCGAAAGGTGGAGTGGCTGCGCTTGCTCGAGACAACCGAGAAGTATCTGGCGATGCCTTCACCAACGCGCACTCCGGAGGAGACGGCGCGACTTCAGCAACTCGCAGCAGACCTGCGCCAATTGGTTGGACCGTCTGGTGACGCGCTGCGCGCCGAGCTCGCCGCAGCGGAGACCGCCGCGGCAGCACAGATCTTATCCGCTCCGGTTGTGCGCGCGAATCAAACCGGCGGCAAAGCAGACTCGATGGTGTTCGTCATCGGACGTGACGGCATGATCCATTCGCTCGACAACCAGCTTGAGCATAAGGGCTCAATCCGTTTCGACCGCAACGTGCGACCGTCACTCGCAATTGCCGAACAAAACGAACATCAGAGCGCCGATTACTCATGCTGGGTCTATTACGTCACCGAAGACGGCAAAGTGGTGTGCGTCGACGGCGACTCCAGTCCGCTCAAGCAGTTGGATGGTTGGCCGGCACAGGGCCGTGCGTCGCTGGAACCGGGTGTGCGCCCGCGTGTCGAGAGCAAGCTTTTGTGGGGCAGTAACGCTCAGTCCGCCGGCATCTTTGCGTTGCCGATCGATCGCCCGGGTGCTGCATCGCGCGTGAAAGTGCCAGCCTCGCCGGAATGGCGGTGGCTCGAGATTCGGCCTGAAAAGTCGCTCGCCATCGTCGCGACCGACACGAGTTGCCGGCTTATATCGTACGCACTCGACACGAAACTCGCCGATCGCTTTGCCGTCAAACCAGACCGCGCGCCGTACTTCACCTCTTTCCTGCCGGCAGCTCATGACAACGAGGGTCGTGAAAAACGTCCGCTGCTGGTCGCGGAATTTGAGCGCGACGCAACTCCCGGCCACGGTGTTCCGTTCCGGTTGCTCGTTGCCAACGATGCTGATGTAACCGTGACGGCGTCAGCCGAAGCGTACGCACCGTTCTACCCGCCACGACCGACGGTCATCTTCGATGGTGAATTGGAAGGACGCGGGACGATTGGTGCGCCCGTGCGCATTCGCACACAGCCGAGCATCTCCGAACAAGAGGCATATTTGATGGCGCGCGACAAAACGATCGAGCAGCAGTTGCTTGACCTCGCCGTCAACGACTGGCCGCAGTTTATTGCGTTCCTCGACAAAGATTACGGC
>DASTTS010000352.1:0-7021 GCA_035760085.1 Pyrinomonadaceae bacterium | reverse complement strand
TGACAAGGACGTTATTGCTGTCGAACAGCAGTATCTGGATGGCGTTATCACAAATGGCGAACGCTATAACAAAGTCATCGCCATCTGGTCTGAAGTCACTGACAAAGTGGCGAAGGAAATGTTCAAGGCGATGGACGATCGGGAGAAGTCGTCTGGTGAATTGAATCCAATCCTGGTGATGAGCGATTCCGGTGCGAGAGGTAGCGCGCAGCAGATTCGGCAGCTCGCCGGAATGCGCGGTCTGATGGCTCGTCCATCGGGTGAAATCATTGAGACTCCAATTCAGGCCAACTTCCGCGAAGGCTTGAACGTGTTGCAGTACTTCATCTCGACCCACGGCGCTCGCAAAGGTCTGGCTGACACGGCACTGAAGACTGCTGACTCAGGTTACCTGACGCGTCGTCTCGTTGACGTCGCACAGGACGTGATCATTAGTGAGAACGATTGCGGTACCCTGCGCGGTATTCCTGCCAGCGCCATCGTTGAAGGCGGTGAGGAAATCGAGTCGCTGCGTGACCGCATTGTGGGTCGCACCGCACTCGAGGAGGTTGTCGACCCCATCGAAGGCAACACGATTGTCGATGCCAATCACGAGATCGACGAAGACCTTTCGTCCGAGATTCAGCGTTCCGGTGTGCAGCGCGTGCGTATTCGTTCGGTGTTGACCTGCGAATCGCGTCGTGGCTGCTGCATCAAGTGTTACGGACGCAATCTCGCGACTGGTCGTCCGGTTGAGATCGGTGAGGCTGTCGGCGTTATTGCCGCGCAGTCGATCGGTGAACCGGGCACGCAGCTAACGATGCGTACGTTCCACATCGGCGGCACCGCCCGTCTTGAAGAGTCGTCAAAACACGAGGCTCGTCAGGACGGCACGGTCAAGTATCTCGACCTGCAAACGGTCAAGAGCCGCAAGGGTGAACGTATCGCGATGAACCGCAACGGCTCGCTGATCATCATCGACGACCGTGGCCGTGAAGCCGCGCGTTACCAGATCGTTTACGGTGCGCACATCCTCGTCGAGGACGGCGCTCGCGTGACGCAGGATCAACTGCTGGCCACGTGGGACCCGTTCACGTTCGCGATCCTGACTGAAGTTGCCGGACACGTTAAGTTCCAGGACTTGAAGGAAGGCGTGACGTTTGACGAGGAAGTGGACGAAGTAACCGGTCAGTCGCGCATGGTCGTGAAAGACTCGCCTGACGAGAAGAAACAGCCGCGTCTGGAAATTCGCAGTGCCAGCAACAAGGTGCTGAAGACTTACCAGATGCCTGTGCGTGCGAACCTGATGGTGCAGGACGGCGAAGAAGTTGAGCCGGGCGACATCATCGCGAAGATTCCGCGCGAAACGACGAAGACGAAGGACATCACCGGCGGTTTGCCGCGCGTTGTCGAGCTATTCGAAGCACGACGCCCGGCGGAGACGGCGGTCATGTCTGAAATCGACGGCACCGTTACGCTCGGCGCGATCTCGAAGGGCAAACGCAAGCTGATCATTACTGGCGACGACGGTGAAGAGCGCGAGTACGACATCCCGCGTGGTACGCATATCAACGTGCAGGATGGCGATCGCGTTCGTGCCGGCGAGGCGCTGATGGATGGACCGTTAAACCCGCACGACATTTTGCGAGTTCTGGGAATGAGTCGTTTGCAGGAATACCTCGTAAACGAAATTCAGGAGGTCTATCGTCTACAGGGTGTGAACATCAACGACAAGCACATCGAAGTGATTGTTCGTCAGATGTTGCGCTGGGTGAAGATCAAGGAAGTCGGCGACACCGAGTTTCTGCTCGAAGAGCAGGTCGATCGTTTCCGCTTCCAGGACGAGAACGAGCGCGTGCGACAGGAAGATGGCGAAGTGGCGCAAGCCGAGCCGCTCTTGTTGGGTATCACGAAGGCATCGCTCTCGACGGATTCGTTCATCTCGGCGGCGTCGTTCCAGGAGACCACGCGCGTTCTTACTGAGGCCGCGATTTCGGGTCGCGTTGACTACCTGCGTGGGCTGAAGGAGAACGTGATCATGGGGCGGTTGATTCCGGCCGGAACGGGCATGGAATACTATCGCAACGTTGATATCGAGCGTGATGAGACGATCGATCAGGCGCGTGATCGGGATCTGGATGACTTTCCGGATATCGTGGGTGGTCACGACATCGTGATGCCTGCACGCGAGCCGATCGTAGTGCCCTCTGGAAATGACGGTGACGTTGTTGCCAGTTCAGATAGCGAAGAGTAGTTTTTAGCCGCGGATTTACGCGGATAAACGCAGATCAGCGTTCATCCGCGTGAATCCGCGGCTTTTCAATTCCCCACCCCGTCCTGCCTTTGAATCCTCTCGCAATGTTTGCAAATAGTCAGGTTTGGCGTCAGATCGATCACGAGTTGCAACGTATTAGTCTTTCGTTCTGACATCACACGGCTTATCCTAAGCCCACACAGCGTATGCTGTCCGCCGGGTTGGACCAGATGATAAATCTCGGTCATCATGCGCGTTGCGTACATCTCGCGTTGACTTCTTTCAGTACAGCTAAACACGGCAGTTCTGTTAAATTGCAATCACGATGCCGCTACCAACTTCCATGAATTTGAAGCAGATCAAAAACCTTCCGGGCGCGCGCAAGATGTCGATGCCCGAATTTATTCCGCCCCAACTTGCCACGCTTACGACTGAGCCGCCGTCAGGCGAGGAGTGGTTCCACGAGTTGAAGTTTGATGGTTACCGCTTGCTGTGTCATTTGGAAGGACGACAGGTGCGCTTCTGGACTCGCAACCGCAAAGACTGGACGGCGAAGTTTGCGAGTGTAGGAAAGGCGGTCAAAGCGTTGCCGTTGAAGAGCGCGATACTCGATGGAGAGATTGTGGCGCTCGATCCGTCAGGGCGCGCGAGTTTTCAGCGTTTGCAGAATTCGATCAATAAGGGCGCGGCGGCGGGGCTGGTCTTCAATGTCTTCGACTTGATTTATATCGAGGGGTTCAACATCACGCGGACTCCGTTGCGGGAGCGGAAGCGTGTGCTCGCGGAGTTGTTGGAGCCGCTCGGTGACACTGGAATACTTCGCTACAGCGATCACATCGAAGGGAACGGCGCGCAGTTTTTCAAGGAGGCTTGCAAGCTCGGGCTCGAAGGGATCGTGTCGAAGCTGGCCGACTCGGCTTACGAGTCCACGCGCAGTCGCAACTGGATGAAAATCAAATGTATTAAGCGGCAGGAGTTTGTGATTGCGGGGTATACACTGTCTGACAAAGGCATCCCGTTTAGTTCTCTCATTCTGGGCTTTTATGATCGCGGCAAACTCATCTACGCCGGCCGGGCAGGCACTGGCTACACGAACACGATGCGCGTCGAACTAAAGAAAAAGCTCGACCGCATCGCAGTGGACAAACGCCCCTTCGCCGAGATCCCCAAAGACCCCGGTCTGCGGCGGGCTGTTTGGACCGAGCCGAAGCTTGTTGGCGAAGTTGCGTTCACGGAGTGGACCGACGAGGGTGTCATCCGGCATCCCTCTTTTCAAGGGTTGCGCGAAGATAAAAAACCGACGGATGTCGTGCGGGAAGATCCGTCGTAAATCCGCGTTAATCCGTGACTAAAAACAGGTACCGCTTCTCAGACCTCGGGATGAGGAACCGTTCGAACTCCAAACCCGATTTCCGCAACTGCTCGCCCAACGTCTCCCCACCAAACAACAGCAACTTACTCCCTCGCGGCGCCCAGTTGAGCAGCGCCGGGAGCTTCTGCATGAACTGATCCAGGGCGCGGCACGTGACGAACGACACCTCCGGAGCGGGGACCTCTTCGAAGGGGCGTGCGATGATGGTTGTACGCAGGCCGAGACGATTTGAAGCTTCGCGAAGGAAGACGACCTTCTTCTGTGAAGACTCGATCAAGGTCGCTTCGAGATCCGGGCGCGCGATCAGGCAGGGAATAATAGGTAGCCCGCCACCTGAGCCGATGTCTGCCACCGTCGCCTGAGAAGGTAAATACCGCAAGAGCAGTAAAGATTCGAGCACGTGCCTAACCGCAAACTCCTCGGGCGCGCAGGGCGCCACGAGGTGTAGCCGTTCATTCCACCGCGTGAGTAAACTGTAGAACTCCGCGAGCTGTGTTACCGTCTCGGGAGACAGCTCGATTTCGAAGCTCCCCATGTTTGCTACTAAAGTTTGCTCGAACCGATTCACACACGAAGCATAAATCATGATTGACGATTTTGTTGAGCAACATCGTTTCCTCGGCCCGGCGGTCGCACAGATTGTCGCCGACCACGTCGCCGGGCTCGCCTCGCGCCGCGTTACACCAACTGCAACTCCAGCCGACCTGGAGAAACTCTTCGACGAACCACTACCAGAGAAGGGAATCGCGCTTGAAGAGATCCTTGCGCGTTTCAAAAACGACGTGGCACCAAACGCGATGGGCGTCCCCAGCCCGCGTTACTTCGGCCAGTTCAACCCAACGCCTCTGCCCATCGGCGTGTGGGCCGACGCGCTCGCCTCGATGCTCAATCAAAACGCGGGCGCATGGCGCAATGGTCCAACATCGGCAATGCTCGAAGCGCGCGTGATCCGCTGGCTATGCGAACTGCTGAACTACGGTCCACAGAGTTTCGGCACACTCGCGAGTGGTGGTTCAGAAGCGAATTTGATCGCGTTGAAATGCGCGCGCGACAATGTCGCCGCGAGCATCAAGGATCGCGGCGTACGCACAGCGCCCGGCGATCTCGTGATCTATGCCTCGGAACAGTGTCACTACTCGATCGACAAGAGCGCCGATCTTCTCGGACTCGGCCGTGAAGGTCTGCGAAAGATTCCAACCGACGAGCGCTTTCACATCATTCCGGACGCACTACGAGAAGCGATCGCGAAAGATCGCGAGGCGGGATTGATCCCTTGCTGCATCGTAGGCGTCGCGGGCACAACCTCGACCGGTGTAATCGATCCGCTCGAAGAACTCGCCGTAATCGCACGTGAAAACCGTTGCTGGTATCACGTCGACGCTGCTTACGGTGGACCACTCGCCTTCTCTCCAAAACACAAAGACATGCTGCGCGGCATCAACCTCGCCGATTCGATCACCTTCGATCCGCACAAGTGGATGTTTGTGCCATTTTCGTGCGGCGCGACACTCGTGCGCGAGGGCGGCCGAGTGCTGCGCGATTCATTCGATATGAGCCCCGAATACCTGAGCGAAGATCGTGGCGGTGCCGATGTTGAATTTGATTTCTTCCGTTACGGTCAGATGGGCACGCGCCGCTTCAACTCTCTGAAACTGTGGATGGCGATCAAGTTCATGGGCCGCGAAGGCTACGCGAAGACGGTCGAACATCAAATCGAGCTGACAAAATATCTCGCCCGGAGGATTGACGAGCTCGAGAATTTCAAGCGCGCCGGTGAAGTTGAGACGGCGGTGTGTGGTTTTCGACTTGAGGGGTCGGAGATCGATCGTCTACAGCAGCGCTTGCAGCAGACAATCGAGCGCAGCGGCGAAGCGTGGCTGACGACCACCGTGCTGCACGGTCGTCGCGCGATGCGTGTGAACGTCAACAGCTTCCTTACCGAGAAAAATCACATTGACGGTCTGGTAGAATTGCTCGTCAGGTCAGCAGCAGAGATCACAAAAGGCACATTAAATGACTGAGACTAGAAAAAAACTTTTCTTTGTGCTTTTTGTGCTTTTTGTGGCTAAAGCTGCGGTTTTCGCGCAGAAATCGCTGCCCGCGATCAAGTCGCAAGCTGATTTCGACAAGATCTCCATCACCTACGACGCGAACACTCCCTTCGCTTTGCCGCACGTCATGATCGTGATCGATCGTCAAGACGGTAACAAGATCTACTACGTCAACAAGAAGCGCTACAGTTTCCACAAGGACTTCGTCAACGGCACCTATCTCTCCCTCGAGCGCGGCCGGGAGTTTTTCGTAAACAACTACATCAAGCCGAATCGCCGCTTCATTCTCGGCACGCTCGCGTATCAGACTCCAATCAAGCGTTGGACGTTCGAGTTCTGGGAAGGCGATCTGATTCCTGCGGATCAGATCCAGCTCGCCTACGACGTAATCAACAAGACTTTCTTTACACCGGTTGCGTTCAAACCAAACTCGCTGCGTCAGGAGGAAGCATCACGATCTCTCGCCGGTGTGCAGCGCGTATTGCAGAGCGACATCGCAGCGGAACAGGCATACCAGGCGCTCAACGTCGCAAAAGGCCTCGGTCGTATTCACATAATTCCGAAGCTCGACGATCACGTGGAGATCGGTTTCAACGAAATCCTCGTGCTCGACGAAGTGCCGGTCCAACTTCCACCCGTCGCCGGCATCATCACCTCGCAACCATCAACGCCGCTTTCGCACATCAACCTGCTCGCGAAAGGTTGGGGCATTCCCAACGCGTACATCAAGAACGCGAAAGAGTTGCTGAAGCAGTACGACGGCTGGTGGGTGTCGTTCGAAACGCTGCGCGAAACCTACACGATCAAGCGCGCTGACATGAACCAGTTGCGCGAGTATCAACGCCGCCAGGCCGAACGACTCGACGTGATGAAGCCGCGGTCCAACTTGTCGGAAACGCGACTGTTGAGTCTCGCGGAGCAACGTTCGCGATCGAGCCTTGCGTACGGCGGCAAGTCAGCCAATCTCGGAGAAGTGTTGAACGCGCGCCTGCCCGGCATCGTTGTGCCGGGTGGTTTCACGATTCCTTTTTACTACTACGACGACTTCATCAAGCGCAACAACCTCGACGAAATCATTTACGGACTCCTGAACGATCAGAAGTTTGTACACGACCCGGCTTACCGTCGCGAGCAACTGGTCCAACTGCGACAGAAGATCGAAAGCGCTGAGTTCGATCCGAAGCTGAAGCAGATGGTGTTACAGAAAGTCGCGCGTGAATATGCGGACAAGGGGTTGTTCGTGCGCAGCTCGTCGAACTCGGAAGATCTGCCGAATTTTAGTGGCGCTGGTCTTTATACAACGGTGCCGAACGTGCGCGGCGAACAGCAGCTAATTGATGCGATCAGGAAAGTTTGGGCATCGCT
>DASTTS010000351.1:0-14068 GCA_035760085.1 Pyrinomonadaceae bacterium | reverse complement strand
ACAACGTGTCGTTCACTCAGGCGGCGTTTGACTACGTCGCTGACCTGCGCCAGTTCACTGTTGAAACTTATGCGCAGGACGAGTTCAAGCTGAAGTCAAACCTGACTATCTATTACGGAGTTCGTTATTCGTACTTCGGTTCTCCGTACGACAAAAATGGCAGGCTTTCAAACTTCGATCCATCTCTTTTCAATCCCGCGAAAGCGCCTCAAGTCACGGGTGCGGGCAATCGAGTTCCCGGCACTGGAGACTATTGCAACGGCTTGATCGTTAATAGTCAGAACTTCCAAACGCTCGGCCTGTGTGTGCCCACTGCTTCTCCTTATGGCAAGTACGTGGTCAAAGCTCCGAAAGGCGATTTCGCACCGCGTTTTGGTCTTGCATGGGATCCATTCGGCAAGGGACAGACTTCAATCCGCATGGGCTACGGCATGTACTATGACCAGGTGTTGAATGGAACTTACGAACAGAACATCGGTACGAATCCGCCGTACCAGCAGACGTTCAGTGTCAGTGCTGTTTCGGGTGGCAGCGCCGCAGTAACACCGCGACTCGATCGGCCAGTCCCGACTGGTATTCCGGTGACGGTTGGTGTATCGAACACGCCGTTCAGCATTCGCGCGATTCAACCAGACTGGCATGATCCGTACATGCAGCACTGGTCACTCGAGTGGCAGCAGCAGTTCAGCAACGACACGATCTTCAGTGTTGGTTACTTCGGTTCGAAGGGCACGCACTTGATCGGTGCTTTCGAGTTGAACGAACTGCCGCCGGGATTTGCTTTGAATGCGCGTTGTGCGACTGGTGCGAACACTTTGCAAACACCGAACGTCGCGACGGTTCCGTGCCAGACGCCGGGAACTTACTTCGGCGGTACGGGTGGCCAGTCATCGAACATTCTCGATCAGATCAGGCCGTTCCGTGGTTATCGTTCAATCAACATGATCACGCCGCAGTTCAACTCGAACTACCACAGCATGCAAACGATGGCGCAGCGTCGCTTCAAAGAATCGTCGCAGCTCAACGTTGCTTACACGTGGTCCAAGAACATTACCGATAACCAGACGGATCGCAGCACGGCTCCCGAGAATTCCTACAACATCAGGTTGGATCGCGGGCTTGCGACGCTGGATCGCCGCCACGTTTTCACCGGCAACTACATTTACGAGCTGCCGTACTTCCGCAATGAAGGCGGCTTCAAGGGGCACGTTTTGGGAGGCTGGCAGTTCTCGGGCATCGTGACATTGCAGAGTGGGTTGCCGTTCACGGCTACCACCAATTTTGACGCAGCGGGGTTGGGAAATATTCCGGCACTCGTCGCCGGCAATCGTCCTAACGTTACCTGCGATCCGAATGCCAACGCGCCACATACTTTCGAGTCGTGGATTGCAAACACGCCGGGCTCGGTATGTTTCCAGGTCAATCCGACCACGGGAACCGGAATCGCGAATGTGGTGGGCAATGCCGGTCGTGGCACGATCCAGGGACCATCGACCAAGCGCGTTGACTTCTCTACGTTCAAGAACTTCCGTTTTGGTGAAACCTGGAAGCTGCAACTTCGCGGTGAGGTTTTCAACATTTTCAACAAGACGAACTTCAGAGGTATCACGAGTCTTGCGATTCAGAACCTCGGCGGCACGTTCGGAACGATCAGCACGGTCCGCGACCCGCGCACGATCCAACTCGGCGCGAAGCTGACGTTCTAAGTAAAAGGCAGAAGAAGTAAAAGCCGCGGATGAACGCGAACAAACGCAGATCTGCGTTTATTCGCGTTCATCCGCGGCTAAATAATTCATGGAGACTCTCTTACTCAAGAATGCACACGTGGTGCTGCCTGACCGCGAAGCGAAGAATGCTTCCGTTCTCATTGCTGGCGGGAAGATAGCTTCACTCGAAACGGAAAGTGCGGACGAGGTAATTGATCTCTCCGGTACGATCCTCCTGCCAGGATTCATCGACGTTCACATTCACGGCGCAGTTGGCATTGATGTAATGGAAGCGACGCCCGACGGTTTGCGCGAGGTTTCGAACTATCTCGCGTCGCAGGGCGTGACGTCCTGGCTGCCGACGCTTGTGCCGGGAAGTGATGAGAATTATGCGAGCGTGGCGGCCGCGGTGTCCGAATGTCTGCACGACGGCGAAGGAGCGCGTGTTCTTGGCCTGCATTACGAGGGACCTTTCGTAAACACGGCGCAGTGTGGCGCGTTGCACACTGAATACTTCAAGACGTATTCCGCGCCTTCAGATCTGGATGCATTGCCGGTACCGGATAATGCCGTGCGCATGATCACGATGGCGCCGGAGGTAACGGGTGGCGTTGAGCTCGTGCGGGAGTTGAAGCGACGTGGTTGGGTAATCTCGATCGGCCACACTCGCGCAGGTTTGAACGTGCTGGACCAGGCGTGTGACGCCGGCGCGCATCACATGACGCACTTCATGAACGCGATGGCGCCGTTACATCATCGCAGTCCCGGCCCAATCGCATGGGGCCTCTCCCGCGACGATGTAACAGTCGATCTGATTGCGGATGGCATCCATCTAGATCCCTTCATGCTGCGGTTGCTGTTGAAGATGAAGGGCGTGAACGGCATCAGCTTGATCAGTGATGCGATCGCGGCAACCGGGAAGGGAGACGGTGATTACGAAATCTGGGGCGAAACGATTTCGGTTAAGAACGGCCGCACTGCAAACGCGAAGGGAAGTATTGCGGGTTCGGTGATCAGCATGTTGGACGCTGTTCGTCTGTTGCACTCACTCGGCGTGTCTTACGTCGATCTCGCCCGCCTGGCTTCACTGAATCCGGCACGCTTGCTGGGTATTGATGCTGATTGCGGCTCCATCGAAGTTGGTAAGCGCGCCGACCTTATCGCGCTTGATCAGTCTGATCTCCGCCTAAAATCCGTGTTAATCCGAGGCTCCCGATGATCACCAAAGCGAACCCGATCAGTACGTGTAGCACATCATCGGCGAACGTCCAGTGGAAATACTCGATCGGCGTCAACCCGAAAACACTCGCCACCGCCTGGTAAAGATCGATCAACCCGAATCCGAAGTTGAACAAGCTTGCCGGTAGCTCGCGGTTCGTCATTGCGAGCATAAGACCGATCGCGCCAAAGAAGATGTGAAACAGGTTATACGGCGCCGCTCCACTCGTGAGGCTGTATCGTTCGGGAATGACAAACCCGGCGATACCAATCAGTATCAGGATCGGCGCGAAGATCAGGAGGGTCTTCTGGTTGAGCGTCTTATTCTCCATCAATCGTAAAAACCGGCAGCTTCATAAGCCTGGTCCACAATCTCAACCGGATGACAGACGCGCAGCGACATTCCTGACAAACACGCTCCCGCGCCGATGTGCATCTGGCAACCGGGATTGCCGGTAGCGAGTATACCAGCACCCGTCTCTTTGATGTGGCCCAACTTTTCATTTAGCACGCGCTGCGACATCTCGGGCTGGAGCAGGTTATAGACACCCGCCGCGCCGCAACATCTTTCGGTCTCGTTGAGTGCCACGAAATCCTTGCCTGTAACAGCGCGGAGCATACGTTCCGAAGCTTCGCCACTGCGTTGGCCGTACATGAGGTGACATGACGTGTCGTAAGTCACGCTCTGGTCCATCGGACTGGGCGCGGTTCGCATTTCAGTAGTCGCGAGCTGCTGACTCACATCGCGAACTCGCGCGCTGAACCTGGTAGCCTTGCCGGCAAGAGCTTCATCTTGCGCAAACAGATGCCCGTACGTCGCCAACATTGCTCCACACCCACCAGCATTCGTGACGATCGGCGCCCCAGAATCGAAAGCCGCGATATTCCTGCGCGCAAGCTCTCGCGCCCCCTCGAGATGTCCAGCATGTGCGTGCAGCGCCCCACAACACACCTGCTCCGCAGGTTTTTTTACCTCAAAATTATTCGCGCGCAACACCCGCTCCGTCGCCCGATTCACACGCGCAAAAAGTCCCTCACCCACGCACCCCTCAAACAACATCACGCTTTCACCCGCTCGCGTCTCTTTGCGTCTTCCTTTGCGCCTTTCCGCCTTTGTGCGAGAAACTTCCTTCGAGCTCTCAAGCAACGCCATCCCAAACGCCGCCCGCTTCGAAAGCAGTCCCGTCTTAAGCAGCAACCGCGCGAGCCCCGAATCCCGAAACAACCTCGACGCTCCAAAGAACGTCCGCAAACGCCACGGCGACAACCACACGTGCCGCAACACAAACCGCAAAACCCTATTCGCCAGATCCGACTTCGGCTGCGCATCCAGCAACACTTCGCGACTCGCCTCGAGCAGTTGCCCGTACTCCACACCCGCCGGACACACCTGCTCACACGCCCGACACCCGAGACATCGATCAATATGCGTCGCAAACGCCCTCGACGTCTTCTCGATTCTTTCCTCCGCCACCGCGCGCATCAAATACAATCGCCCGCGTGGTCCATCATTCTCATTCCCCGTAATGACGTAAGTCGGACACGCCTCTAGACACAGCCCGCAATGAATGCAGGCCAGTAGTTTGTCTTCGTAACCAGTCGCGAGTGTTTCCATCGTTAACCGTAAACCGTAAACCAGTGGGATTAATAACCGGTTGTTTACAGAAGTAACATAAAACCTTGACAGGATTTTTCAGGATGTATCCTGTCAATTCTGAAAAATCCTGTAATCCTGTCTAACTAGTCAATATCCAATCGCGAGCCCATCACTCCGTCTCGGATCCGTCGCTCCGAGGCGCATACCCGTCTTCTCCTCGATCATGATCCCTTCCGCATCACCGAGATAACGCAGCTTCGCCAACGTGTGACCACGCGCGGTGAGCGCCTTCTGCGTGTCACCTGACAGACCAAACGGCTCGCCAACAAGCTCATCCGGCAGCCACTGGTGATGAATGCGCGGGAAGTCGATCGCTTGTTGGATATTCATCTCGTAGTCGATCACGTTCGTGATGACACAGAGCACGGTGTTAATGATCGTTGGCCCACCCGGACTCCCAACCGTGAACCACAAACTACCATCCTTACGAAGCACGATCGTTGGCGTCATCGCAGACAGCGGGCGCTTCTTCGGCGCAACAGCATTGCGCTCACCCTGGATCAATCCATAAAGATTCGGCGTGCCGGGCTTCGCCGCGAAGTCGTCCATCTCGTCGTTGAGAAGCAGGCCCGTGCCTTTAGCCACTGCCGCCGAACCGTAAGAGTTGTTGAGTGTGTAAGTATTCGAGACCGCATTTCCCTGCGTGTCGACGACGGTGAAATGCGTCGTGTCTTCCGACTCATAACCCGCCGGACGACCCGCCCGAACCTCAGCACTCGTCGACGCGCGCTCGGTGTTGATAGTGGCACGCAAAGTCGCCGCGTACGCTTTGTCGATCAAACCCGGCACCGGCACTTTCACGAAATCGGCGTCGCCCATGTACTCCGCGCGATCGGCGAAAGCACGTCGCATCGCCTCGGCCATCAGGTGATAACGATCGGACGAGCTCGCCTCGAGCTTTTGCAGATCGAATCCTTCGAGAATATTGAGCATCTGGATTAGCACGGCACCGCCTGACGACGGTGGCGGCATCGAGATGATCTCGTAACCGCGATAGTTACCGCGCACGGGCGTGCGTTCCTTTGCAACGTAACCATGCAGGTCTTCCATCGTCATCAGACCGTTGTGGCGTTTCATGTCAGCGACAATCAGACGCGCCGTTTCACCTTCATAAAACTCATTTGGACCAAAACGCTGAAGACGCGCGAACGTCGCGGCGAGCTCAGGCTGTCGAAACAGCTCGCCTTCTTTGTAAAACTGTCCGCCTTTTAAATAGATGCGTTTTGTTTCGGCGTACTGCTCGAGATATTCGCGGTTTGCGTAAAGCGAGCGCGCGAGTGAGTTGGTAACGACAAAGCCTCGGCCGGCAAGCTGTCGCGCGGGCTCGACGAGTTGCGCCCAACTGAGTTTGCCCGATCCATACTTCTTGAGGGCGAGCTCCATCCCACGCACAGTGCCGGGAACACCCGCGGCACGATAGCCGACAAGCGATCCACCTTCGCCTTCGATCAGGTTGCCGTTCTTATCGAGATAAACGTTGCGATGAGCTGCCAGGGGTGCCATCTCACGATAGTCGATCGCGGTGGTCCGGCCGTCCCTCAGTCGAATCATCATGAACCCGCCACCACCGAGATTGCCCGCGGCCGGATGCGTGACGGCAAGTGCAAACCCGACCGCGATCGCGGCATCAACCGCATTCCCACCGCGCTTCATGATCTCAACACCGACACGCGACGCGATCTCATTCGTCGACGCCACCATCCCATGCCGCGCCCGCACCGGCTCCCGCGCAAACGTCACCGGTACACTCAATGCTACAACCAGTAGCAGCACGATCATTTTGATTTTCTTCATGATCCAATCCGTCCAAAATCAGTTTGATCCGCGGTTAAAATATTCTGAGGATCAAGCTGTCTCTTGATCCTTTGCATCAACAATTTCGCAGTCCCGGACGGCTCTTCACGGTTCCTGCTTTGCGGAGTGATCTTCTTCCAAAGATCAGCATCATCTATCACGACCTCAGCAGCCTTCAACAGCTTCCGCGCCTGTTCGATCTGATACGCAACAGCTTTCTCATTTCCCGCAAAGCGCACAAGCAGTCTCTCAGAAACGACCTCGGCTGCCACCGGAAATAATCGCGCCTCCAAAATATCCTTAACTACACCGCGCCCGATCACCGTCGCTTCACACGCCGGTCGCGGCCTCAGTTTAAAATTAAGCTCTGTAATGATTCCCAAACTTCCATAACTGCCGGTGAACAGTTTGCAGAGATCGTAACCCGCCACATTCTTCACCACACGTCCGCCAGCTTTGATCATGCTGCCATCCGCGAGGACGACTTTCATGCCGATGACTGAGCCGCGAGGGCGTCCGTATCCGAACTGTTGCGGGCCACCAATGCCCGTAGCAACCACACCGCCGAGCGTAGCGCGCCCATCGTCCGGCGGATCGAGTGGCAGCCATTGACCATTTTGTGCGAGCGTCGCATTGAAATCAGTTAGCCTGACGCCCGCCCCGGCGATCGCAATCAAGTCTGCGGGCTCGTGTTCGATTATTTTATTAAGCCGAAGCGTGCTGACAATGAGATTGGCTGTTGCACTGGTCCAATCCATTCCACCCACAGGCACGACGGTCCAACGTTCGGATGACGCGACTTTCAAAATCTCCGAGATCTCTTCTCCGGAAGCAGGCGAAACTTTCACTGTTTCATTGATCGCGGAAACGTTTGCATCACCAACGATCTGCGCCAGTGATCTTAGTGCCCGATCAGGATCGAATGCAGCCGGCGTCGCCACTTCAATTCCCGTTTTCGCAACTACCGGCGCGATCACGGCCTGCGTTTGCAACGTAGATCCGTTACCAGAAGCGACCGCCTTTGCCTCGCCACAACCGCGCAACATCGGCACGATCTTTCCTGGGTTACAAAGCCCGAGCGGATCGAACGCTGCACGCACACTCAACATTGCATTCATATCCGCATCGGAAAACACGAGCGGCAACAACTCACGCTTGTCGAGCCCCACACCATGCTCACCTGTAATCGTGCCGCCTGCTGCCACGCAAACTTCCATCAACTCGCGCCCTGCGTCTTTTACTCGCTGCACCTGGTCTACGAAACGCGAGTCGAAGCAGATGAGCGGGTGCAGATTGCCGTCGCCGGCGTGAAAGACATTCGCGATGCGTAATTGATAACGTGCGGCGATGTCGTAAGCGGCGCCTAGCACTTGCGGCAGACGCGAGCGCGGCACCACTGCATCCTGGATCATCGAGTCAGGCGAGATACGGCCGATCGCGCCAAACGCGCCCTTGCGCGCGGCCCACAGTTTCTTGCGCTCAGCCTCGTCGCGCGCGTAACGACAACTGCGCGCGCCGTACTCCATACAAATGCTCTTGACCTTCTCGGCTTCGTCATCAAGACCTGCTTCGATGCCGTCCAACTCGATCAACAACGCTGCGCCTGCGTCGGGCGGCAGTCCCGCGGCGAACACACTCGCCTCGACCGCGCGGATGATCTCGTGATCCATCATCTCGAGTGCCGCCGGCATGACGCCCGCCGCGATGATTGCCGACACCGCGTGGCTCGCATCGTTAACTTCCATAAACTCCGCGAGCAGAGTTCGCACCGCAGGCGGCACCTGGGCCAATCTCAAGGTGGCCTCGGTTGCAATCCCAAACGTGCCTTCGGAACCGATGAACGTACCGAGCAAGTCATATCCGGGCATGTCGACTTCGAGATCAACAACATCACCGCCCGCCAGCACGACACGACACCCGAGCACGTGGTCCGTCGTCGTTCCGTACTTCAGACAATGAATACCACCAGCGCTCTCGGCGATATTGCCGCCGATCGTGCAGCTTGGCTGGCTCGACGGATCCGGAACGTAATACAACCCAAACGGCGCGACCGCTCTCGACACGTGCAGGTTCACGACGCCTGGTTGGACCACCGCGATACGCTTCTCAGTGTCGATGCGTAGAATCTTGCGCATACGCGCCATCTCGATCACGACACCTGAGTTGAGCGCGAGGGCGCCGCCGGAAAGGCCTGTACCTGCGCCGCGTGGTGTGAACGGAACGTTTGCCCGCGCGAGCTCGCGCATGATTGCAGACGTCTCTTCGGTTGAAGAAGGGAAGACGACGGCGCGCGGGCGATGTTTGTGCTGCGGTAGCCCGTCGCACTCGTAGACGAGCAACTCGTCAGGCTCGGAGAGAACGTTCTCACGCCCAACGATCTGGCTTAGATTGTCGATTAGATTATCCACGTGCCGAGTGGGGATAGTTTACAGGAAGACTCACGCAAAGGCGCAAAGGCGCAAAGAAAACCCGCAAAGAAACGCTGTCGAAGATTTTAGCTCCTCTTTGCGGCTTTCTTTGCGCCTTTGCGCCTTTGCGTGAGAAAACTACTTTCGAGAGTAAAGCCAGTATGCAAAGTAGATCACCAACCCCACCACCGCCGCCCACCCTGAGGCTTCGGCTTCTGCGCGAGTGCTGTGAAGTAGTAACCAGATGATCAACAACAACGACAGAATCGCTACAACCGTCCCGCCCGGCAAACGGAACACCGCCGCAGGCGTTTCACTTCTCGCACGAAACACCGGCAGTGCGAGGCATGTCGCACCGTACGTTACGAGCCGCGCAATCGTGCTGATCGTCAACGCCGCCACAAACGAGCTCTTCAACGTCAGAAACAACATCAATCCCGCCGTGATCAGGATCGACACGTAAGGCGTGAAGAACTGCCTGTGAATGCTGCCGACAAACGCCGGCAGTTGCTTTTGCTCCGCCATCGCGAACGGCAACCGCGATCCTGACAACAACAGAATGTTCAAGTTACCCGTGATCGAAATGATCGCGCCCGCCGAAATGATCGCGCCACCCGCCGCACCGAGAAACTGCGAACCAGCATCCGCCAAAGGCTTCTGCGACTGCGCAAGTCCGGGCAACGTCCCGACGCAAACCACCTGAATCATGATGTAAAGAATCGCCACCACCACGATCGCGATCAGCAACGCGCGCGGCAAACTCCGCTGCGGATCGCGCACTTCGCCCGCGGGAATCGTCGCCATCTCGAAGCCGGTAAACGCATAGACCAGCAACAGCACCGATTGCGAGAACGCACCCGTCGTCGGCGCTGGGCCAAACGCGTATGCCTGTGGGTTTAAGAAAAACAGACCAGCAGCGATAAAGAGTATGATCGGCACGAGCTTTCCGATCGTGAATGCATTACTGACGATCGCCGCCTGCCTGATACCGAGTAAGTTGATAAACGCGAGCACCGCGACGACGAGTACGATGATCGAAGCGCGCCAGAGTGGCGTCGTCGCCGGCAACCAGAAATAACTGACGTAATTGATCAGCAGGTTGCAGTTAGCGGCAAACGCCGTCATACGCGCGAGCCAGATGAGCCAGCCGATCTCGAACGCGACCGCAGGCTGAAACGCTTCGCGCGCGTAGAGGTATGGACCACCCGTTTCGTCAAAACGGCTGCTAACTTCGGCGAAGCAAAGTATGATGAGCGCAACGACGAGCGCGCAGGCGACGAAAGCGATGAGGCTGTAAGTGCCGATGAGAGCGTAAACTTTGGAGGGAAGACCAAAGATGCCGGCGCCGATAATGCCGTTGATCGCGATTGCGACGAGGTCCCAGCGACGTATGCCGCGGACCAGGTCCGCCTCAGGTTGGTTCTGCACGAAAAGCTTATAACAAAATCTGTGTAATCTGTGTATTCTTAGCGGCTATGATCAAAAGCTTAATGGTTCTCGTACTGATTTTGACTTTCGCAGCCCCGGCTCCAGCACAACAAACTTCGTTACAGGATCTCGTTAACCGTGCGGCGAAGACAACGCTCGATCGCTTCGCCGACAAGAAACTCCAGGAGAGCGAGCTCTCAATAACACTGATCGATATACGCGATCCGAAGCGCCCGCTGACGGCAAGTTTTCGCGGTAACGAGCGCGTCTATCCTGCGAGTGTCGTGAAGTTGTTCTATCTCGTCGCGGCGCATCGCTGGCTGGAAGACAAGAAGATCGAGCAAACGCCTGAGCTGACACGCGCTATCAAGGACATGATCGTCGATTCATCAAACGAAGCGACGCAGTACGTGCTCGACGTGATCACGCACACGACCGGCGGTTACGAGTTGCCGCCGAAAGAGATGGAGGAATGGCAGTATCAACGCAACGCCGTGAACCGCTACTTCTCGTCGCTTGGCTACACGAACATCAACGTCAATCAGAAGACGTTTTGCGAAGACGCTTACGGTCGCGAGCGCGTGTCGCGTGGTCCAAACGGCGAGAACCGCAACAAGCTCACGACCGACGCCACTGCGCGTTTGCTGATGGAGATCGTCACCGGAAAAGTCGCAAACCCGGCACGCACCGCGGCTATGATGGAGCTTTTGAAACGCGAATACACGGGCACGAGTAACGACAATGACGATCAGGGGCACGGTTTTACCGGCATGGCGCTCCAGGGCCGTGAAGGCTTTCGACTCTGGTCCAAAGCCGGTTGGACCAGCACCACGCGACACGACGTCGCGTACGTCGAGATGCCGGACGGCGGGAAATTTGTTCTCGCCACGTTCACGAGTAATCATTCAAACGATCGTGAGATCATTCCCACTGTCGCGCGCGTCGTGATCGACGGACTGAAGGACGTCAAGTGAGCTCACAAAATCGAGACGAATTACAAAGAAAAGTGGAGGAAGTAAAGCAGGACGCGGATGTGCAACGCGCCCTGCAGCAAGCCACGCCCACTGAGAAGACGGAAGCTCCCGTGGGCCGCGCCCGTGCGCGCGACAAAGTCTGGATCGGCACGCAATTATTCCTGCTGATCGTGCTCGGTGCTTTGTACCAGTTCATTCGCTTACGGCTGCCGCAGTTTGCCTACCCGCTGGTTCTCAAATTGCTCCTCGCGATCGGTGTCGTTGTTGTTTGCTTCACGGTGTTGCGACTCATCGACGTTTACCTCATCGGACGCGTCAGAAACGCGGTCTACCAGTACAACCTGAAACGCGTATCGCGGCTCGTGGTGTGGCTTGTGATCGGCTTTTTTGTCCTCACGATCTTTTTTCAGAATTGGTACACGGCGGTCGTTTCGTTCGGTCTGATCTCGCTGATCCTCGGGTTCGCGTTACAAACACCGATCACGAGTTTCATTGGCTGGATCTACATTCTCGTGCGCGAGCCGTATCGCGTCGGCGATCGGATCAAGATCGGAACAGCCACAGGCGATGTCATTGACGTCAACTATCTCGACACGACGCTCTGGGAGTTTGGCGGAGATTATCTTTCCACCGAGCATCCGAGCGGCCGCATCATCAAGTTTCCCAACTCGACCGTGCTCAGCTCGCCTGTCTATAACTACACGTGGCCGCTCTTTCCATACATCTGGAACGAGATCAAATTTCAGGTTGCGTATAACGCTGATCTTGAATTTATCGCAGCGACGATGAAAGAAGTGGCGGAGCAGGAAGTTGGCGAAGAGATGATGAAGCAGGTCGAGGTGTTTCGCGAGATACTCGCCCACACGCCCGTTAATCAGCTCGAAGTGCAGGAGCGCCCGGTGGTCCTATTCCGCGTGAGTGAGAACACCTGGCTCGAAGCCATCCTGCGCTATCTGGTCCACCCGAAAGAAGCCGGCCGGGTCAAATCACGCCTCATCAAAGAACTCCTCGAGCGCCTGAACGCCGAACCCGACCGCGTGCTTTTCCCACGCGATAGTGCTCGCTGATCCGTGTTAGTTAAGCGAATTTTGATAGGATTTACAGGATTGAGACAGGATTTACATGTCAATCCTGAAAAAAATCTTGTAAATCCTGTGAAACGCTTAATCGTTGTGACCGAGCGAGAGATCGCCTTCTTCGCTGAGCGCTTCGGCGCCGAAGAAGATGCGGCTGATGTCGGGGTGATGGGATTGAATGCCTTCGCGCAAGCGACGGGCGGCTTGTCTTACTTCAAGCGATGAGATGTGACCGTGAAAGCGGATCTCGATCGTGAGGAGTACTTCGTGCGGCCCCAGATACATGGTGTGCAGGTGCCCGACGCGCTCGACCCCCGGATCTGCTTCAACCAGAGCCTTAATCGATTTCAACGATTCACGATCGAGTCCTTCGCCAATCAGTAAACCTTTGCTCTCGTAGACCATCAACACGGCGACGCTGCACAACAACAATCCGATGAGCACCGAAGCGACTCCGTCGAGATGCGGCAGTCCCAATTGATTGCCTAAGAAGATGCCGACAAAAGCGAAGACGAGTCCGAGTAGCGCCGCGGAGTCTTCAAGTAGCACCGTGAAACTGGTCGGGTCTTTAGTTTCGTGAATCGCCTGGACAACGCCTTTGCGTCCACGCTCCGCATTGAATGCCTTCCATCCAAACAACCAGGTCGTGCCTTCGAACACCACCGCCATCCCAAGCACCGCATAACTCCACACCACATTCTCCGGAAATTTCGGGTGAAGAATGTGCATGATGCCTTCGTAAACTGACATGCCGCCGCCGAGGGCGAAGATGAGGACGCCGACGATCAACGTCCAGAAATACAACTCATGCCCGTGGCCGAACGGATGATCAGAATCAGGCGGTTTCTGACTCTTTCGCACACCGAGCAACATCAACCATCCGTTGCCGGTGTCAACAACAGAATGAATCGCCTCCGAGAGCATGGCGGAACTGCCGGTGAACGCAGCCGCGACAAACTTCGTCACGGCGATCGCGAGATTCCCGGCGATCGCTGCATAAATAGCGATTTTTGATTTCGAAATCCCTCTTGGTCGTGTGCTCATTGGAAACATTATGCCGCAGATCGCACTGACGAGATCGGATCATGTCCCGGCAGACTGGGAACCTTTTGGTTAATCGTGCGTCTAACCGTGCAGCCTGCTTTGGGGAGGAATGCAGATGAGTGAACGCAAAGGTACCGTCACTGGTCCAATCATCAACGTTACGCCGCTGATCGATGTGCTGCTTGTTTTACTCATCATCTTCATGGTGGCGGCGCCTTTGAAGCCGCACCGCTTCCTGACAAAGGTGCCATCCGTACCACAAAACACACCGGACCTCCCTCCTAACATTCACACACTCGTCGTCACGATTGAGCCCGATCGAACGTTGAAACTTAACAGCTTGTCCGAGATGGGGACCGTCGATGATATCTCGCCGCTCAGCTCGAAGTTGAGATCGATTTTCGAGGAACGAACGCAGAACCGTGCATATCGGGCAGATATGTTGGCGCGACTGGACGTTCCTGAGCGGGATCGAATTGAGAAGACGGTTTTCATCAAAGCCCCACGCAGTATTACGTATGGTGAAGTCGTTCGAGTGATGGACGGATTGAAGGCCACGGGCGCCAGCCCGGTCGGCTTGCAACTCGACGGGCTTCAATAGTTTTACAGGATTAGCAAGATTTTTTCAGGATTCGTAGGACTACCAGTCCATCCTGAAGAATCTTGTAAATCCTGTCCTCGACTTCTCTCCTTGTATCTCTGGCCGGAATGAGTTGTAATCTGCGCCGAAGGAGAAGGAGTTGTATGCGAAATCGTCTCTTCC
>DASTTS010000350.1:0-9729 GCA_035760085.1 Pyrinomonadaceae bacterium | reverse complement strand
CCTGATTTGTCGTCCGAGCCGAGCAGCGTTGTGCCGTCGGCCGTGATGATGTCGTCGCCGATCAGTTCTTTCAACACCGGATTCTTCGCGACTGTTATTACCTGAGCCGGATCTTTCGGCAACACGATATCGCCGCCCTGGTAGTTCTTGTGAATGACAGCATTAACGTTCTCACCGGAAACCGCGGGCGACGTGTCCATGTGTGCGATGAAACCGACGACCGGCACTTTCGAGTTGTCCGCGAGATTACCCGGCACGGTGGCGTAAACAATGCCAAACTCGCTGACGCGCACGTTCTGTGCTCCCAGCGCAGTCAACTCCTTCGCAAGCAGGTTCGCGAGATTGAGTTGTTTGCGCGTGCTGGGCGTGGTCGTCTGATCTTCCTGCGATTGCGTGTCGATCTTCACGTAGCGAAGAAAACGATCCATGGCGGATTCAGTCGGGGGCTTAACTTGCGCGTTTGCGAGGCCCACGATCACCATGCAAAGCATGAATGCAATAATCGATTTCATTAGTTAGTACCTTTCTTAACCACAGATTACGCTGATTTTCGGAGCGAATTGCGCCACTCTTCGCTCTGATGATTCAAATCGTCGAGAGTTTGCTGCAATTCATCACGTTTCGCAGCTAACAGTGCGTCGTTTGCGTCCGCGGGGACATAGATTGGAGGTGCGACGTAGACGCGGGCGCGTGTAAAAGGCTTCGGGATTTGGAATAGATCCCAACTCGGCATCGTCCAGTAACGATCCAGCGCCATCGTGACCGGCATGATCGGGTGACCTGATTTTTTCGCCAGCAACACGGCGCCCATTTTTGCGACATAGCGCGGACCCTTCGGACCGTCGATCGTGAACGCCGTAGTGCAACCGGAGCGCATCAGCCGCGCCATCTCCACAACCGCGCCGACAGCGCCGCGCGTGCTCGAGCCACGCACCGCTCCATATCCGAATCGCTGAATAAACCGCGCGATGTACTCACCATCAAAGCTGCGCGACGTCATCACAACGATGCGTCGTTTTCGCCACCAGTAAGTAGTCAGAAAGATGCGATCATGCCAGAAGACGTAGATCGGAAGCCCGCCGTTTTCTTCCGCTTTGTCGTGATTCTCCCAGCCGACGACCTCGAAACGCGCAGTCAGCCCGAGAAGATTTATGAGCACATAAAACACCAAATCCGCGGCACGAATCTTCAACCGGTCCAGAAACGAATACTGCGCCAGATCGGCAAATTCGTATGCCCGATTGATACGTGTATCCATCCGTTAATAAATCTTCGGCTCACCGGGCGGGCGCGTCTTCCAGCGCTTATGAATCCACAGCCATTGCCCCGGAAACCGTCTGATCTGGTTCTCGACTCGTCGCGTGATCTCGATCGTCACCCGCCTCACATCTGCCTCTTCATCGCCGGTACATTCAGGGAAAATCGGCGGTTCAGCGATCAATAGATACTTTCCCTTTTCCTCACTCCACGGCGCAAAGAACGGAACAAGCGGCGTGTTGGTCCGCACCGCGAGCTTCGCAATCAAAAACGTCGTCGCCGCCGGAACGCCGAAAAAATCGACAAAGATCGCTTCGTCATCGAGCGTGTTCAGATCGGGTAACAGCCCTAACGCATGTTCGCCCGAGCGAAGAAGTTTGAGCATCGAGCGCGCGGCGGAAAGTTTGTCGATCGTTTTGTTGCCAAATTTTGTGCGCACACCGTCGACAAGCTCCTCGATCTTTGGGTTATCCAGCCTGCGTGTCAGAAACGTAAACGGGTAACCAAGTAGCGAGATTCCAAAACTCGTCATTTCCCACGCGCCGAGGTGGCCGGTGTAGTAGATCAACCGCTCGCCGCGCTCGGCCCTGGCTTTTTCGAGATTGTCCCATCCTTCGGCTTCGATAAGTTGCTTCAGCTCTTCACGCGACCGCGACGCCATCTGGCTAAACAGTCCGAGCTCGCGGCCAAGACTGTCGAAGCATTCACGCAGCAGTACCGCCCGCTCCTCGTCAGTCTTCTCCGGAAACGCGAGCCGAAGATTAATTTCTCCGGTGCGGCGGAGATCCGCGGCAAGCAGGTAAGCGATTTTTGTGAGCGAACGGCCCACAGCGTAGGCCATGCGAGGCGGCAAATGGCCGAGGGTCACGAGAGCGAGCTTGACCGGCGCGTATTCGAGATAAGTGCGAAGCTTTCCGTGTTTAGCCATCAGTTGGACAGGATTTCAAGATTTACATGATTATCAGGATTGCCCGCATCCTGCAAATCCCGTCTGTCCTGTAATCCTGTCACGGGTTTCTGATATATTTCGAACGTGGGGCGATAGATTTTCGTACAGGTCAACGCGCGGTATCTCTCCTCAAACGATTCTTTCGATTGGAGCTTGATGGAAAAACGCCGGATTCTCATCGTCGATAATAACGATGAGTTGCGTGTTCTACTCGAACAGGCCCTCGGTCGCCTGGGTCACGACGTGATTGTGACTGGCGAACGAGAGAAGGCGCTCCGTCGCGACGATCTCGATAGTTTCGACCTGATAATCAGTGACCTTTCCGAAGCCGAAGTAAACGGCGAACCCATCAGCGAGCTCCACCGCAAGCACCTCGTAACTCCGCTCGGCGCACAAAACAACGGTCCTGGCGTGATCAAAGCCTTCAAAATGGGCGCCGCCAATTACCTGCGCGTGCCTTACAACCGCGAAGAGCTGCGCGAAATAGTTGAACAGACGCTCGCGAATAAGCTCCGCTATGTCGACGACACCAGCGCCTTTTCGCACGTCCACGAGAAGATCGAGTTTGAGCTGCCGAGCGATCTCGCGTTGATGAATGGCGTGCTCGAGTATTTACAGGAGCGCGTCGCGAAGCTCGGTTTGATTCGTCCAGAACGCTCGAATCTTTTCGTCGCTCTCGACGAAGCGTTTGTGAACGCAGTCAAGCACGGCAACAAAAACGATCTGACAAAGCTGGTGAAGATCACGGCCGAGTTGTCGCCGTCAGAAGCGGCCTTTACCGTGGAAGACGAAGGCGAAGGTTTCGACATTCGGGAAATTCCGGATCCATGCGATCCCGAGAACCTGTTTCGCACCTCCGGCCGTGGAGTGCTCCTCATCTACAACATCATGGACGAAGTTGAGTACAATGCGCAGGGTAATCGCGTAAAGATGATCAAGCGACCGGAAGCTCCGGTCGAAGCTCAACTCGTTGACCCAAATACCCCTGACGACAAACACGTCTGAGACGTTTCCACTCGTACAATCCAGTGCCCCGGCTGGTACTGCTTCATTTTGGCGTGCGTGGCGCTGGTGGCTGCCGCCGGCAATCATCGCGTTAGGCCTCGTTCTGTATTTTGTCGATCCGTTTATCGGCGACTGGGACGGCATGGATTACACGATGCTGTCGCTGGATGGTTATCCGTCGTCGATGGCACTCGGTCGCAACCTCTTCATCTTCAGTAATCACTTTCTCTACCTGATTGCGCACCAGGTTTTTAATGTTCAGCCTGACCAGGCGTATTTGATTTTTAAATATGCAGTCGTGGCGCAGTCGCCGCTTGCCGTGATTGCGTGTTGGATACTAGCGCGCGATATCAGCGGTTCGCTTTACACGGCGACGGCGGCGGCGCTGTTGATTGTTTTCGCGCCCGTGTTTGTGCTTTACGGCGGGCAGGTGATGACTGATGTTCCGTCAGTGCTGTTGCTCGCGACGGCGTTGATCATTCACCTGCGTGGCATTCGTGAGAAGAAGTTTTGGATGTTGCTGCTCGGCGCAGCGATTCTGGGGCTGGGAGTGAATCTGCGCGAGACGATCGGGTTTTACGCGCCATGGCTGGTGCTGGCGCCGTTTCTACTCGGGTGGAAGTTTCAGCGTCGCGAAGTTTTGTGGGTTTTGACGTCCTGCGTTGTTTTTGTGGTGCTGGCGTTGGGATGGTTTGGTTACTGGTTCATCACCGATCCGCATTACCGCGGGATCTGGTATGGCTGGCGTGAGTCGATGCGTGATGAGTCGGCGCGACATCCGGTGCAGCTCAGCAACCTGAAGCCTTACGTGGTGTTGTACTTCATCAGTGCGCCGCTCGTGTTTTTGACGAACCTGTTTGCGCCGGTGCTTGAATGGCGAAAGCGCCGGATGTCGCCGATGTTGGTGCTGTGGTCCGTGGCGTTCTTCGCGAACTTGTTGTTGTTTTTCAACTACAGCACGACTGTTAACTGGCGTTACTTCTTAACTGGCTTGCCGGGGATCGTGCCGTTGGGTGCGTTCTGGTTGTTACGGATTGTGGAGAAGCCTCTCGGAAGCGAGCGACGGGCGTTGTTCGCGTGCTCGCTTCTACTCACGGCGCTCGCGGTGACCTTTTACATTTTTGTGCGGCCGGTGAGTTACGAGTTTATTCAGCGGCGCGCGATGAGTAAGGAATATAAGCATCGATTAGAACAGGTGCCGCCCGATGCGATCCTGATCTCGGGCGCGCAGACAATCGCGGTTAATTACTGGGCAGCGATTGGAACGGGACGTTGGAAGACGATTGGAACTGGCGGCGGGTGGCCGGGCGATAAGTTGTTTTCGATCGTGCAGAATCACTTGAATCACGGGCGGCGCGTGTTTATTGACGCGGATCCGCGGTGGTGGTTGCCGTGCGGGTGGCAGCGCGACGAGATTCCGTTGATTGTTGAGCTGGAGAAACAGTTTAGTTTCCGGCACTTGAACGAGACGATTTACGAGATCAGAGGGAAGGGCGATCCGGCGGCGACTGACAATCCGAACTTGACGCGCTTGTTGCCGGAGAATAGGCCGGAAGATACGAAGAAGTGCCCACCAAAGCCGTAACCACAGATTAGACGGATTTTAAAAACCGATCCGTTTCTAACAGTATGCCTTACGAGTTGTTTCTTGCATTACGGTATTTGCGGTCGCGGAGGAAGCGGCGGCTCGCGAGGGCGACGTCGGTGGCTGCGATACTCGGGATTGCGATGGGGGTTGCGGCGCTGATTATCGCGTTTGCGTTGTCGAATGGCTTTCGCGATGAGATGCGAGCGAAGATTTTGCAAGGCACAGCGCACCTCAGTGTTGTGCGTGCTGATGGACGTGCGATTGAGAACTATGCGGAGCTCGGGAGCCGGCTCAGGCAAGTTAATGGTGTGGTCAGTGCTTCAGCGACGACGTATGACGGCGCACTTGCACGTGGAACGAAAGGCTCTGGTTACGCTGTTATACGTGGTGTCGAAAAAGAAACTGCCCAAACAAGTTGGTTGCGCGAAGGCACCTTTGACCCGGTTTTCGCGAGTGGCCGTACCTGCCTTCCCAATGCTGTCGTTGGTGTAGACCTCGCCTCACGCACTGGCCTCGCTGTCGGTGACGATTTCCATGTTGTCGCCGCGAACGGATTGAGAGAGCGTAGCCTGCACGTTGCGGGTATTTTTCGCTCCGGACTCTTCGAATACGACTCAACGTGGATCTATGTCGCAATGGATACCGCGAGCGAATTCGCGGGGAACAACCACGCGGCGTCAGTGATGAGCGTGCAGGTGCACGATGTCGACAACGTTAAGCAAGTCAGTGCAGACGTTTCGAAAGCACTCGGCAACAGTTTCACCATCATCGACTGGCAACAAGCAAACCAGCCGCTCTTCGCTGCACTCGCGCTCGAGCGTCGCATGGGCCTATTCATCATTGGTCTAATCATCGCGATCGCGACACTCAACATCACGACAATGCTGATCCTCGTTGTTGTCGAACGACGGCGTGACATCGCGATCCTCAACGCACTCGGCGCGACGCGCACGGGTGTGATGTTGCTCTTCATTATCGAAGGCGCTGTCGTTGGTGCGATCGGTGCAGCGGCGGGAGTCGTGATTGGATTCGTCGCGTGTGCGATCGCAAATCATTACAAGCTAGTCAGCTTGCCGGCGGATGTTTACTCGATCAGCAACGTGCCGTTGATAGCGAGACCTGGTGAGATACTCGTGGCAGCGCTGGTTGCGTTCGTGTTGAGTGTGCTGGCGACGATCTATCCCGCGCGGGCGGCGTCGCGTATGCGGCCCGTCGAGGCGCTGCGCGACTCATGATCAGCGTCGTCGATCTGCGTAAGAGTTTTGTTGCGCCGAATGGTGAGCGCATCGAGGTCCTGCGTGGTGTGACGTTCGAAGCGAACGGCGGCGAGAGCCTCGCGATCACTGGCGCGTCGGGATCGGGGAAGTCAACGCTGCTGCACTTGCTTGGTGGTCTGGAGACGCCGGACCACGGGAGCATCACGCTTGATCGACATCGTGATGAGATCGGGTTTGTGTTTCAGTTTCACTACTTGTTGGCGGATCTGTCGGCGGTTGAGAATGTGGCGTTGCCACTGTTGATTGCGCGTTGCAAGAAGAAGCGGGCGTTTGAGCGGGCGATGGAGTTGTTAGGTGAAACTGGTTTGAGTGATAGGGCGGACCATCCAATTTCGCATCTTTCAGGTGGCGAGCAGCAGCGTGTCGCGGTGGCGCGGGCACTCGTAACTCAGCCGAAGCTGTTGTTAGGCGATGAGCCGACGGGCAATCTCGACGATGTAATCAGTGAGCAGATCGGGAAAACGCTCGTCGATTACGCGCACAAACATTCGGCGATCACGATTATTGCAACACATAGTGGGAAATTGTCTCAGCTATGTGACCGGACTCTGGCGCTCGCTAATGGAAAACTATTCGAGACAGGATTACATGATTTACACGATTAAATCCTTAAATTCTGAAATCCTGTAATCGTGTCTATATATCACCTCTGAAAACATCGCTTCGTTACCACTTTTATCTAGGTTATAATGCGCCCAACTGCCGAAAGCACTGTTTCCCCGGCAAAGGCAATTATAAGGACGTTTTAAAGATAACAAGATGTTCGAACGCTATACTGAAAAAGCGCGCCGGGTGATCTTTTTCGCGCGCTACGAAGCGTCACAATTCGGAGCTCCGGCCATCGAGCCTGAGCACCTTTTGCTGGGTCTGATGCGCGAAGACAAGACGCTCACCGGGCGCTTTTTCCCGCGCGCACAGGTGTCAATCGAATCAATTCGCAAGGAAATCGAGGGTCGCACGCTCCTGCGTGAGAAGATTTCGACCTCGGTCGAGCTGCCGCTCGCGCCGGAAACCAAGCACGTTCTCGCTTACGCGCACGAGGAAAGCGATCGCCTGCAACACCGGCACATCGGCACGGAACATCTCCTCCTCGGACTGCTTCGCGAAGAGCGTTCAATGGCCGCCGAGATTCTTTACGAGCGCGGCCTCAGGTTGAACGCCGTTCGCGATGAAATTGCACGCCAGTCCGGAGCCGACGCACGTACTTCTCAAAAGAAAGACACGCCACACCTCGTCGAATTCTCCCGCGATCTGACTGACGACGCTGCGAATGACAAACTCGATCCATTGATCGGTCGTGAAGCCGAGATCGAACGAGTCGTACAGATTCTCTGCCGTCGCACAAAGAACAATCCGGTGCTGATCGGTGAGCCGGGTGTCGGCAAGACTGCGATCGTGGAAGGTCTCGCACAGCGAATCGTGCGTGGCGACGTGCCGTCGTTCCTCGAACACAAACGAATTCTTTCACTCGATCTTTCGTTGATCGTGGCGGGCACGAAGTATCGCGGCCAGTTTGAAGAGCGACTCAAGCAGATCATGCGCGAGCTCGTCGAGAACCCGCAGTACATCGTCTTCATCGACGAATTGCACACGCTTGTCGGTGCAGGCTCCGCTGAAGGTTCTCTCGACGCTGCGAACATTCTGAAGCCGGCGTTATCACGTGGCGAGATTCAATGCATTGGCGCTACGACGCCTGCGGAGTTTCGCAAGTCGATCGAGAAAGATCGCTCGCTGGAACGACGTTTTCAGGCTGTAAAAGTTCCGCCTCCGTCTGAAGCCGAAGCAGTGAGCATTCTCGACGGCGTGCGTGAGCGTTACGAGAGTTTTCACCAGGTCCGATACACTGACGAAGCGCTGCAAGCCGCTGTTTACCAGTCGCATCGCTACATTCCAGATCGTTTCCTGCCTGACAAAGCAATCGACGTGATTGACGAAGCGGGCGCGCGCGTGAAGCTGCGCGTGCGGCGCGAGCAGGGCAATCTTGCTGACTGGAACGAGTTGAATGAGTGGTCGCGATCCTATGGCGACTCTTCGAACCTGCGCATGCATCAGGAAGACGCGCTCGTCTCCGCGGAAGTCACACGCGACGATGTTGAAGACGTGATCGCGCGCTGGACCGGCATTCCCGTTAACTCATTAAAAGAAGAAGAGACGCAGAAGCTGTTGCGAATCGAAGCAGAGCTGCACAAGCGCGTCATTTCTCAGCGACCGGCGATCTCTGCGCTGGCTCGCGCGATTAGGCGCTCGCGTGCGGGATTAAAGAATCCGCTGCGTCCGGTCGGTTCGTTCCTGTTTCTTGGTCCAACCGGTGTCGGTAAAACTGAAGTGGCCCGCTCGCTCGCGCAGTTTTTATTCAGCAGCGAACGTGCGCTTATCCGGTTCGATATGTCGGAGTTCATGGAGAAGCATTCAGTCTCCAAACTGATCGGCTCTCCGCCGGGTTACGTCGGGCACGAAGAAGGCGGCCAGCTCACGGAACGCATCAAACGCTCGCCGTATTCAGTGTTGTTGTTTGACGAGATCGAAAAGGCGCATCCGGACATTTTCAACATCCTGTTGCAGGTGTTTGAAGACGGCATCCTGACTGACGCACTCGGCAATACAGTCGATTTCAAGAACGCCATCATCATCATGACCTCGAACATCGGCGCGCGCTTCATTCAAAAGAAGGGCACGCTCGGATTTCAGGCCAACACCGACGCCACGCGTGAGAAGGTGGAAGAGATGGTGATGTCGTCAGTGCGCCAGACGTTCAATCCCGAGTTCATCAATCGTCTTGACGAGATCATCATTTTCGACCAGTTGCTCGACAACGAATTGCTCGAAGTCGTCCAGTTGCAGCTCGACCAGATCAACAAGACGATGAGCCGTCACGGGTTCGAGATCAAACTGACTGATGAAGCGAAGCGCTGGATTGTTGAAAAAACCTGCGCTGACCGTTTATACGGCGCCCGGCCGATCCGTCGTGCGTTGCAGAAATACGTGGAAGATCCCCTTTCAGAGGCGTTGATTCAGGGCCAGCTTGAAGGCGCGACCGTAATTGAAGTCTTCCTGAGCGGTCAGGAGCTCGATTTCCGCCCCGAAGGTGTGGAAGCGGCCGACGACGCACTGTTGATTCACTGAAGCAGCGGGGGCAAGCCCCCTCTTCCTGACTTGTTCTTTCCTTTAGCATGTTTTTCCCCAGGAGAGATCCCCTTCGGATCAGAGATCATGGGAAAAAGACAGTGAAGAAATGAACAAGTTAGAAAGAGGGGCTTGCCCTCGCTGTTTCTTTCTTAGTTTGTGCCTTTTTGTGGTGTCTTAAATTGAGCGATTTTCTCTGCGTTCCCGGCGTATCTCAGTGTTCTTTGCGTTAAATGGTAACTCAAACGCAGAGAGCGCAGAGATACGCCGAGAAGCGCAGAGAAGATTTCAAATTAAGACAGCCAAGGCGTCTTTCCTCGGTAGCACTTTGCTCTTTTTTGGCTTATAATGCGCCACTTTGCTGCTCAATAGCTGGCAACTGGCAATTCTGGCAGTGAATCAAAGGGCTGTCTTCGTAACCAGTTCAGCACTCATAAGCTCCCCGAAGTTTCTGAGGCCCGGTAAGAACTATTGAGGGAATTGGTGCCTATGCACTCATATCGCGCGTTTTGGCTCTTTCTTTTGAGCCT
>DASTTS010000349.1:0-10992 GCA_035760085.1 Pyrinomonadaceae bacterium | reverse complement strand
GTAGACCCGCAGAAGGCATTGCCAACGAGGGCGTACGTACTGCCCATGCTGGCCACATCAGAGGCACTATCACCGCGCAGCGTGACGTCCTGGGCCACTGGATAACTTCGCGCCACAAGTGCGCCAATCAGGTCACCCGGCTTTGGTCCACCCACCTTGTCCGCCGAGATAACCAGTGTGATAGTTCCGTCAGCACTGAAATTGCTCTCCGGATCGGCAGGCCCGAAGCGCTCCGCCGGCGAGGCGTTTATCACCACTGCGCTCAGGGTTTGAGCGATGCCATACTCAAAGGTGGTGACTCCATTGCTATCCACGTTCATACCAATGTAGTAACGGCCCACGAATGAAGTGGAAGTTGGGTTTCCTGGCACGGGCGCATCCGGGTAGCTCCAGAGTATGCGCCACATGCGGTTCGGCTTGAGCGAGGCAAGGCTCGCGATTTTCATTTTGAAGACCAGCTTGCGTGAGCCGTCGGCGAAGAATGGCTCACCAATCGACACCCACTGGATATCCATGTCGCTTTCCAGCGGCGCACCAATCTGATCGCCGGATGCGTCTTCTAGAATTCGTAGACCATTCGGGTCGCAGGAGCCGCCCACCGACTCAGCCAGAACGGCGTTTGTGCCGCACGACGTTCCCACGGCGTTCGTGGCACTCACTCGATAAGTGTAAGTTGTGGTTGCATCGCCTGAGCCATCGATGTACCGCCGCGCGTCGCCTCCCAGCGTCGCGATAAGCTGCTCAGGCCCGCCGGCACTTCGATACACGTTGTAACCAGTGATCGACACGCCGCCATTCTCCGATTGCGACCAGCTCAGAGTATTGATCGAGCCATTGCGCACGACCGTGAGCAGTGGAGCACCGGGAACCGTGGCGCTGGTCGGATCCGAACCGAAGAAGAGTCGCCGGCCACCAGTCTGACGAGCGATACTGCCATACGCAGTATAAGAATTTCCGCGAGCGCCATCGCCGGACGGGACGCAGGCGCCGATACAGCCGTCGGCGTAACCAACTGTCATGCGACCGAACCGATCCACGTCTGCGCCGAAGAAGTCGAGCAGATTGCGATGAATCTGCGAGCCTCCTCCCAGGAAAATTCCGCCCCGCTGGATGGGATCATTCGGCGTAGCGTTAACGGTGATCCAGTGCGCCCCACCGTCGTAGGTGTGCGCGACGTAAAGGTACCAGACAGCTTTGGAGTTAAAGTCGTTGACGGAACCTTCCTGGGTAGTGCCATAGAAGGCCATGGCAGCGCGGCCCGCACTGCCAGCGACCATCGCTGGAAACACGGCGTTTTTGACACCTACCATCGCGCCTACGTCGTACATGTTGGTCCAGGTTTTCCCTTTGTCGGCCGACACAGCCACCGCCGGGTATTTGTCCTCGTTCATGAACCCGAGATAGAGGAGACCGCCGTCGTCAACCGCCACCGAAGGATCACTGCCGCCGCCGGCACTCCCGGGAATTGTCCGCACTTTCCATGTGGTTCCGTTGTCTTCGGAGAGAGCGAAGCCGTTTTCTTTCGGGTTGACTGGTCCAACGCAGGCGGCGTTAGGAACATATACCGTGCCGTCGGGACCGACTTTCACATGTCCGTGAAGACCTTCGCACTGGCCCACCGTGGCGGTATCGGGCGACACGAGGGTATAAATCGGCACGGCCGGCCCGAAAGTCAGCCCACCGTCGACACTCAAAGCGCAATTGGCGAACGCAACTTCCTGCGAGCAGTAATAGACCGCGTTTTTGTAGCCTGGAAGCGGCGGAACTGGCTCGTGGAATGGACCTCCTCCGAGTGTCTGGTGATCGAAACCCGAACCAAAGCCTGCGCCCTGGCTCGGAATCCAATTCGTCCCGTCATTATCGGTTAAAGATGAAGCGTTCGCAGCAGGATCGAGCAGCAGATGCGTGACAAACGTGCGATTCGTCGCGTGATCCGTGAAAAGAATCGGGTCGAACCCTTCCTGCGACGTGACGGGTGTTACGTCTTTCCAAGTCGTAGGCGGCGTCTGCGGGCACGCCTGATCATCAAACTGCACCCGCAGCGTTTGCATCAGTGCCTGCAACATCACTGCTCCACTACTCCAGTTTACGCCGATGTTTGGTTCGTCCTGCGAGTTCTTCGTCATGCCGGCTTCGATCTGAACAGCGGTGGGCGTGTGGCTCTGGTAGCGGGGAACGGATCCGGAGTCGATCGGCGCCGGTGGCAGGACTATCGGGTTGGTCGCTGGAGGAGTAGTTCCGGGAACCGGTGCCTCAGTAACGATAACTACACCAGCATAGTCCGAGGGCGTTAGCACCGCTTGCCCACCAAACGGACAGACTTCCACCTGATACGTGCCGGGCGCGAGATTACTGCCGGGTGCATAGTGAATGGGTTCGGGGCTTGTGCCGGTATCCTGCTCAGAGATCAGCTGACCTCCGTAGTACAGCTTCAGAACGATGTCGTTTACGGGAACGGTCGACGCGACGACGTCGATGGTTCGGGTGTTCGGCCCAATCATGATGTCGTGTCGTGGTCCGCAAGCAGGAGCCGTGTACTGCCCCTGAAACGTGAACGCGTTGTTATCGGCCAAGACCTTGTCGTGAGTTGCCGGCAGCAACAGGAGCAGCACTAGTAGAACTAAACAAGCGATTGCAATAGCGAGTAGGCGAGACTTCATGCTCACAGACCTCCAGATTCGTCGGAAAAGCCAGGGGTTGTGACTTCGAGGGATGAGGGATGAGGCATTCTTCTGCTGCTCGGTCTACCGTGGGTTGCGAAATCGTGGCATCTCTCGAATAAAAATATGGTGTTTCAGGGTACGTGACGAGTTGATGGGGTGCGGCAACGAGCGGTGAGGTTCCGCGGAAAGGTGCGCCGGCGCGATTCCAACGCTTCTTCTCTTTGGAAGCGTAACTCTCGGAACTCGCGTATTGCGGCCACTTCTTCTCGCAGTGTTATTATGCGCTTGCTAGATAATATTTAGTTATGCGGCACGGCCGGCTCGGCAGTGCCATCGTGCGTGTTTGGTGTTTCGAACCTTCGCGGCATTGGCGAATGGAGAACAGGATGCCAGACGTGATTCCGTTCTTGACCTATGAGGACGGCATTGCCGCCCTAGAATGGCTGGCCGAGGTGTTTGGATTCACGGAGACAGCTCGCTTCACCTCTTCCGATGGGAGGCTGTCTCACGGCGAAATGTCGGTTGGGGATGGACTGATCATGTTGGCCAGTCCGTCGCCGGACTATGAAGGCCCCAAGCGACATCGCGACAACTGCGAGATTGCCGCCTCATGGTCCGCTCTGCCATGGATCATTGATGGTGTTCTCGTCTATGTTGACGACGTCGACGAGCACTATGCCCGGGCCAAGGCCGCGGGAGCGGTTATCTTGTCTGAACCGGAGGATGGGCCGCCAGCGCGACGATATCGAGTTGAGGATCTGGAAGGACATCGCTGGATGTTCATGGCACGAGACTAGCCGCCGTCATGTCCGACAACTCACTCCGGTATGTGCCGACCAATCCGTTGTATCAGCCTTCGGCTACCGCAGCCCGCGATGCTGAGG
Organism: Pyrinomonadaceae bacterium; assembly: GCA_035760085.1. GTDB lineage: Bacteria > Acidobacteriota > Blastocatellia > Pyrinomonadales > Pyrinomonadaceae > PSRF01. The sequence continues at coordinate 7,445 of DASTTS010000349.1, read as the reverse complement.
TGGCGTTGAAGGCGATGTTCCCAGCTGCGGAGGCGATCGTCGCGCGCTTCTCAGAAGAGATAGTCTTCATCGATGCGGGGGGCAATTGGGACGGCGTTCGCTGCCCCGCATGCGGCGCAGATGCGGAAAGCTGGTGGTCCGATGCCATGGACGTCGCTGCCGAGTCGAAGTTTCGAGATCTCAACACCAGCACGCGTTGCTGCGGCGCTAATGTCTCGCTCAACGACCTTGATTACCGCTGGCCTGTTGCTTTCGGACGCTTTGTCCTCGAGGCGTTTAATCCGAATGCGGCTGGCCTTTCAGCAGCGCAGCTGCATGTGCTCTCTACGGCGCTTGGCTGCGAGTTGCGCGAAGTCAAGGTTCATATATGACGGCTAACCTCGCGTTGGGCGGCTACAGTGTCGCAGTGACGAACATAGGGAGAAAGGAGCGACCCAGAGCGAATCTTGCGGATTGCGAGATGAAGCTGCTCCTTCCTGAATAGTGACATCAATGTGCGGTCGTACCTCCACCGCAATCTCGCGGACAAGTCTGCGCATTCTCACATGACTTCGCGCAAACTCCGTCGCCGCAGCGTGCACAGAACGATGTTCCGTTTTCTGCACGGCTTGTATTAATGGCATTAGCCGCTCCCAATCCAATAGAAACAGCAAGTGCTAGTCCAATTAACGTTATTCGAAAGTACTTCATAGAGCCTCCTCAGATTGTGTCGTGGACGGGACGCGACGTGAGTTTATTCGAACGGCGGAGACCGCATTTTAGTCTCAGGCCATAAGAGCAGGCAACATCTATTTCACGACGTTTTGTGAGTCTTTCTATTGGCGCCCGTGACTGTATCAGGCTCATACATTCAAGTTCGTCAGCCTCCTCCGCCCCTTTTGCTTTGGGCCACAGCTCGAACCCGTCTCGGAAATACGAGTACCAACGCGCCCCGCTGAATTAATAAGTTTTAATTGGCCTTTTTGATTCCAAGTGTGTGCGGCAAAGGCCAAAGGCCCACTGTTTTCCTACCCGGCCCAAGCTGGTCCTGCATTTGCTTGAGTGGGTTCGGAGCTCTTCAATCAAACGAAAGAAGCTAAGGAGAAAACTATGGACGCCTTTGAGTTACTCAAAGCCGATCACAAAAAAGTTAACGAGCTTTTTGATCAATTGGAGGCTGCGACCGGCAAGGCGAAGCTGAATGTGTTCAATCAGATCAAGACCGAACTCGAGTTGCACACTCACATTGAAGAAAAGATTTTCTATCCAGCTCTGGAGAAGCCCGAGGAAACGCACGATCTAACTTTGGAGGCCTATGAAGAGCATAAGGTAGTCAAAACGCTACTAGCGAAATTGAGCGGAGCCAGGACCGCAGATGACGAGTGGCAGGCGCAGGCTAAGGTGTTGCGAGAAAACGTAGAGCACCATGTTGAGGAAGAGGAAAACGAACTGTTCGATAAGGCTGATGAGGCGTTGAGTGATGAAGAAATTGAAGCGTTGGGACAACGAATGGAAGCTGAAAAAGCGCGGCAACAAGGCCGCTCCGTGCCGCCAACTTCAGGCCGAAAGAGCACCGCGAAGAAAAAGGGGATTGTGGCTCGAATAGCCGAATTCGTCGGACTTGGATCGAGTTCGAGTAGTAAGAAAACTGCACCCGCGAAAAAAGCAGCGGCCAAAAAGAAATCGGCAGGAAAGGGCGCAAAAAAGAAGAGCTCAACTAAGAAAGGTGGTAGTAAGAAAGCCGCCTCCACCACTAAGCAGTCGTCCAAATCGTCAGCATCAAAACGCCGACCACGGTCCAGGAAACCGGCAACGAAGAAGGGGCGACGATGAAAATTGAAGTTTCCTAATTAAACCAGCATGACTACTTCTGCAAGCAGGTTAACGAAATACACGATTGGTTCCGGATCGGTCGAGCAGCTTACGCAGCGAAACATTGAGGTGGTCCGGCAACTCGAGGAAGCTGCCAACGAGGAAAGAACTACCTCAGATCGCATTGCGAGGATAGTTGCAAGGTTCTGCGGCAGTATGAAGTTTGTTTGGGTTCACGTCATCGTTTTCTCCGGGTGGATCACGCTCAATCTTATTCCCGGTGTGAATCATATCGATCCCTTTCCCTTCACTTTTCTGACCTTCATCGTATCGCTTGAGGCGATTTTCTTGTCTACGTTCATTATGATCAGTCAGAATCAAGACACGCGAATTAGTGACCGACGAAATCACCTTGATCTACAGATCAACCTGCTGAGCGAGCAGGAGAATACCAAAATGCTATTGATGTTACAGGCCATCGCTGAGAAGGTGGGCGCGGACATTGAGCCTGATGAGGATATGACAGTTTTAGCTCAGGAGACGGAACTGGCAAAGGTCGTGGAGCAAATTCAACAACATGAAGAGAAATAGAAGATTGCCGGGTTATGGGGATTTCTTAATCCAATACATGTCCCGCATCGTAAAGTCTGAGCGTGACCTGTCGGTTAAATCGACGTAGCGTGGTGAAATAAAAGCGGTGCGGGGTTCGGTGTCCAGACGGTTTCGCTCAAGCGTTTGCAGCCGGCCTCCGACAACTCGCGTCTTGTAGGATTTGATGGGCTGGCCGTTCGCCTTCACCACCATAACAATCTCGCCGTCTTGTTTCGTCAGGTCGGACAACGCAAGCCAACGCTGCTTCGGAGTCGCCTCCACTATCAACTCTTTCCGCTCATAAAAATACCAATCAAGCGTATCCGGCACCACCGGCGCACGACTCGTTGCTATTTCCTTTCCGTTGGCGAGCAGGTGCAGAGTGACCTTCGGTTGTTTCAGACCCGGTGGCAATTCCCGCGTACTCAACCAGTAATTGAAGTGCAGCATTGCGCTCGCGTCATCGGTTATGACCGAGAAAAAGGCAAGATCGCTCCATGGCCCATCGCGCACAAATTTCTTTGAGGGATTGAACGGGTCGCTACTCGCTTCAAGCTTCAGGCTGAACGGGAGAGTCGTGATCGTCTCGTTGCCGAGTTTGACAGCCATCACAAAGTCTCCGGATTGGGCAACTCGTATGTTTCCCGGATTGCCGGGCGCCGGGCGAAAAACACCGAAGGCCGGAAACTTTTCGAGCGGTTCGAGACGGAGCGCAACACTCGAGACGACCTCCCCGTTTGGCTTCGTGATCACAAACGTCGCCGGCGAGGCACCGGATGGCGGGAAGACGACCTCGAGGCCTTCGACCAGGAATCCCCCCGTCTCTTCGTAGAACCGCATGTTCATGAGCGAATCGTACTCAATGGCCGGTCTGTTGGGACTGACCTGGGCTGCGGCGGCAAAGCTCGCCGCGATGAGAATGCAAGCCGTGAAGATTGTTTTTTTCATCCGTAGTATTCCGCTTAGTGGAAGTCGCCCTCAGTATTCGCCATGATGATGTGAGAGGTGGTTTCACCCGTTATTGTGTTGATGATCGAGGCTGTCACCTGCACGTCCCCGCGGTTGCTGGTAATTATACCCCGCCCGTAAGTGGTAGCAACCAGATCAAGCGAAATCGCTTCGCCGGCCGGCACGTTATGTGGACCGCTGGTGCTTGTGCCTATGATGACCAGCTTGCATACCGCACCATTGCAGGCGCCTTGTCCATATTTGATCTCCCGAAAGCCGACGGTAGTGTCGCCATCACCGTTCCAATCGCCCGTGATGCGAAGCACCTGGTTTGGTCCGAGGGCGACGACGCCGGTGTCCCAATGAAATAACTTACCACGTAGCTGAGCCTGCGTAGTTGAATCGGAACTTACGAGTAAAAGTAGAATCACGCTGACCGCGAGCGTGATGGCGGATGCTACAGTTTTCATTTTTCCTCCCTTGCTTTGCTCACATCTGGGTCATACAAAAATATTGCTTCCGTGTCGGGAGGCATTTATCTTGGCTACCAGTCAGAAGTCCTTTGGAAAAGATTAGGAATCTGTGAGGTCGGCCGGCACACGCGTAATGTCCAGCAAAAATGGCCACCGTTATGAGTTTGGTGATTTCCGTCTCGACTCGGAGCCTCCCAGTCTGTGGCGCGACGACAGTCTCGTACCGCTGCCGCCAAAAGCCCTTGAAATGCTGCTCCTCCTTGTACAGCAGCGCGAGATCATTGTTAGCCGTGAGGAGTTGTTGGAGACTATCTGGCGCGACAGTTTCGTCGAAGAAGGAAACATCAACTACACGGTTTCACTTCTCCGAAAGACCCTGGACAAAGACGACAGGGGACGTTTCATTCAGACGGTTCCTAAACGCGGCTACCGCTTTGTCGCAAATGTCCTGGAGGTCCCGGCCAACGGACACGCCGAAAATTCGGTCCAGAATGTCGAAGTTGCGATTCCGACCGAACAATTGAAACCGAAGATTCGCTGGCACTTTATAGGAATAGTTTTGCTCGCCGTGATCTTCGTGACGGGGTTTGTGACCTGGCGGCGTTTTGGCGATGGTAAAAAAGTTTCGACCACCGCCGTTGCGAACAGAAATATACGCACGGTCGCAGTCCTCCCTCTGAAGACGTTGGCGGAAGACGATGGCAGCAAATCATTGTCGCTTGGCCTGACCGATTCACTGATTTCACGTCTCGGTAGTTTGAACCGGTTTTCGGTGCGCCCGCTTAGTTCAGTCAGAGGCTATGCCGAAGCCGATCAGGACCCGCTAAAGTTTGGCGAGACCTTAAAGGTTGACGTGATTCTGGAAGGCACTCTGCAACAGACGGACAATCAGCTACGGGCTAACGTCAGGCTGTGGGATCTCCGCGACGGCGCACAGCTCTGGCAAGGATCGTTCGATTCGACGGAAGCTGATTTCTTCAACCTCCAGGATGCGGTCGCCACCGGAGTGACGAGATGGCTCCTCTCCGAGCTGCTGGAAAAAGATCGCGAGCTTTTGACCAGGCGCTACACCAACAACCCTGAAGCGTTTCGCGCTTACGTCCGCGGGCGCGCCATACTTGATGCGAAGAACCCTGACAACTTTGAAAAAGCGATTGACGAATTTCAGAAAGCCGTCGCACTTGATCCGACCTTTGCGTTGGCGTACGCGGGACTCGCCGACGCTTCTACACGGCGTGGCTTTAATACGTCGGGCGCGAGACAGCAGGAGTTCTACACCACCTCAAAAGCGTTAGCGCAGAAGGCCCTGGATTTAGACGCGGAAACGCCGGAAGCTTATGCCGCGCTCGGTACAGTCAAACGAATTTACGAGTGGGAGTGGGCGGGGGCCGAGCGCGAATTCAGACGTGCCATTGAGCTAAACCCGAATTACGCGCGCGCGCATCTGGGTTATGCGCTGCTGCTTTCCTGCCTCGGCCGAAGCGACGAAGCGCTGGTCGAGATAAAACGTGCGATGGAGATCGACCCACTCTCGCAGGACGTGAAATCGGGTTACCTAACCATTCTGGAAGGCCGTGGCGAATACGCGGAAGCCCTCGCGCAGGCGGAGGAGAATGTAAAGTTTAATAAAGAATATCGTCGCGGGATGCGTGGCGTCGCTACTTTTCTATTTCATCTGGGCGAATACCCGCGGGTGATCGAAATCTCGGAACAGGAGCTGACGGCAAAGAACAGTCAGGAATTCGTCTGGCTTTCACTCCTCGTAACCTCTCACCATCGCTCGGGCCAGACTGGAAAGCGAGACGAAAGACTCAAACAACTGGAAGAAGCAGCGCAGACGGACACCAAAGCTCTCTACGCGCTGGCGGAGAATTACGCGGAACTCGGACGCATTAACGATGCGCTGGCGGCTCTGGAAAAATGTATCGAGGTGCGCGAAGAACGTATGATGTGGCTCAAAGTCGAGCCGCGTCTTGCCGGGCTAAAAGGCAGTTCCCGCTTTGATCAACTGCTGCGAAGAATGAATCTTGCCACGAATTGAAACAATCCACCCACTGCCGTGGGTGGGATTCCGGAGTTTTTGTGCAAAGCCTGCATATGCATAAGGGGCTTTGCATCGAAAGTCGGACGTCGGGCTTGGACAAAGCGACCTGGTCCGTGATCAGCATGCGATATTCCTACGATTTTGACTCCCATCGTCGACCAGGTCGCTACCGCTCCCTGTACTGACTACGCCGAAGGCGTTATTGCAACCGAACCACTACCCGAATCAGTAGTGCCCTAATTTCAGATTTCTCTGCGATCCTCTGCGTATCTCTGCGTTCTCTGCGTTGAAATGGCTCTTTAACGCAGAGAACGCAAAGATACGCAGAGAACCGCAGAGATAGCTTTAATTTAGGGCACCACCCCCGAATCTAGTGTCCGAAGATTTAGTACCTCCGTGTGGTATTGTAAGCAGTTCCAACTGCATACCTGGGCCATCGTGCCAATAGAAGAGGTTGTATGTTCAATCTACGTACTCGCCTGCTAATTCCGATAATCGTCGTCGCCGCCTGCTCACTCGCGTTCTCGCAAACAACTCCGGAACGACAAAGAAATTATCCAGCACCAGTCGAGGGCGACTTTACGATCAAAGACTTCAAGTTCCGCTCAGGTGAGACTCTGCCCGAACTGAAACTTCATTACTTCACGATCGGTACACCGGCGAAAGATAACAGCGGCGTCACACGCAACGCGGTGCTGATTATGCACGGCACCGGCGGTACGGGAGCGCAGTTTCTCTCACCACAATTTGCCGACGTGCTCTTTGGGCCAGGTCAGCTACTCGACGCTACCAAGTACTTCATCATCCTTCCCGACGCCATTGGACATGGTCGCTCCAGCAAACCCAGCAACGGACTCCACCTGAAGTTTCCTCATTACACGTACGACGACATGGTCCTGGCGCAGTATCGACTGATCACCGAACAACTGGGCGTCAATCACCTGCGTCTCGTAATGGGTACTTCAATGGGTGGAATGCACACGTGGGTTTGGGGTGAAACTTATCCCGACTTTATGGACGCCTTGATGCCGCTGGCGAGCATGCCGGTTGAGATCGCTGGTCGCAATCGAATCATGCGGAAGATGATTATGGACGCCATTCGCAATGATCCATCCTGGAATAATGGTGAATACAAAACTCAGCCAGTACAGGGGCTGACTGCTGCTCAGAATATTCTGCTACTAATGGGAAGCGCGCCGTTGCAGTGGCACAAACAGGCGTCGACTCGCGATGCCGCCGACAAATTCTACGAGGAGCGTGTGAAGAATGGTGTGAGTCGAACCGATGCCAACGACATGCTCTATTACTTCGACTCATCGCGTGAATACAACCCATCTCCAATGCTCGAGAAGATCAAAGCACCATTGATCGCAGTCAACTCCGCTGACGATCTGATCAACCCGCCAGAGTTGGGAATAATGGAGCGCGAGATTAAGCGCGTGAAGAACGGTCGGTATGTGCTGTTACCGATTACAGATCAAACTCGCGGGCACGGCACACATACCATCGCTTCAATCTGGCAGGGCTATCTCAAGGAACTGCTGGAAGAATCAAATCAAAAAAGCGACAGATAAAGTGCCGCAGATGAACGCGAATAC
>DASTTS010000348.1:0-6257 GCA_035760085.1 Pyrinomonadaceae bacterium | reverse complement strand
CCGAAGGAAGGTCAATATGGATGTCCCCCAATTTATCGCTGGCAGATTCAGAATAGAACGCGAAATCGGGACCGGCGGCATGGGCGCTGTTTACCTTGCCACTCACCTGGACCTCGAACGCCCGGTTGCAGTCAAGATCATAAGACCCGAATTCGCGGCTGACGCCGACGTCTCTGATCGCTTCCTCCGCGAAGCGCGCACGATGGCGAAGCTGCGCCATCCGAACGCCGCGATGATCTTTGACGCCGGAAACCTGCCGGACGGACGTCACTTCATCGTGATGGAGTTTGTTGAAGGGGAGACTCTTTCGCAGGCACTCGCACGCGAGGGCCGTTTTTCGTTTACGCAGGCAATCGATATTGCTACGCAGATTTGTGACGTTCTCGAAGAAGCACACCGGCTCGGCATCGTTCATCGCGATTTGAAACCGTCAAACATCCTGCTCGGTAAACGAGGCGTTTGTGTGCTCGATTTCGGCGTCGCGAAAGTTTTGGCTTCATCGGCCGAGTCAACCGCTACACATGCGAGCACTGGTTCGGGCCAGTTGATCGGAACGCCGCGGTACATGTCGCCCGAGCAATGTTTGGGACAACGTGTCGGCGCACGCAGCGATCTCTACAGCCTCGGCGTGTTGTTGTATGAAATGCTTGCCGGTCGACCGCCGTTTGTCGATCCACTCCAATCAGCGTTGCTAGTCAAACAGGCGACAGCGCCCGCGCCGCCGCTACCGAGATTGCGGCAGGACATTCCACGTTCGCTCGCGCTCGCCGTTCACAGTTTGCTCGCGAAGCGTCCCGAAGATCGGCCGCGAACTGCGGCGATGGCGAAGATGCTTTTGGAACGTAGCCTCGTGCGACCGGAAGGTCCGGTGGCGCCTGCGGATCCGATGTCGTCGATGGTCGCGGCTGCTGATGCCGGACGTGGTCTGATGTTTCGCGTCGGCGCGCCGGCAGTTCTCGTCACGACTTTCAGCGCGCTTCTCGTCTGGGGTTACACGGGCGGGCAGAGTGCGACCGAGCCGCGCATCCCAAACAACGCGCTTCCGGTCGCTGCATCGCAAGCACAGTGGACAACAGCTTCATGGCGCAACGATTCACCTGCTCCCTCAGGGGGCACAGCCGAGCCGCGCGAAAATCCAAAACCGGCCGAGACGTTATCAACCGATCAGGCACGCAAAATCGCGGCGCGCTTTGCGCGTGGAGTGGTGGGCGATGTGGAAATTGTCGATACTGACTCCGGACCCGCGATCGTTGTCATAAACAGCCAGCGGAAAGCCGGCACGACAAATTTCCTGTTACTTCAGAAGCGCGATGGAAAGTTTCGACTCAGCGCCCAGGGACGACTCGACGCGCAGGGATTCAGCCATGCGAGCTGGAGTTCCGAGCTGGTCGATGCTGATGAAGATGGTTTTGATGAGTTGTTGTTTACAGGAAAGGATTCCAGCGAAGGCCGCAACCTCCGGCGGCTTGTTCTGTTCGTACCAAACGACAAACGCACTTACTCGATGCAGATGACCGGCGAGACCACCCCGCGCGGGACACCGCGAATTCAATGGTTATCAAACGCGGCAGGGGCCGACGCAGCCGCCTATCGCACCGCCCTCCGGCAAAAGGCGCGATCGATGATCAAGAGGTAATCCTGTAAATCGGGTAAATCCTGAAATCCTGTCACAGTCTTTTTACAGGATCACAAGATTTGCAGGATTTACAAGATTCAAGATAACCTTTTCCCCGCGATTAACATCAATTCCCAGCATATGGAGTTATCAGTGAAACGAAGTTCGCTCGTCTTTCTGCTTCTACTAACGTTGTTGTCACCATCCACGCTCTCCGCGCGCGTGCTGACGCCACAACAACGGTCGACGAAGCCGACCACACCCACAACAACTACAACGGCAGCCGCGCCGGCCCGGCTCCCGGAAGCGAACCTGATCAGCAAGGTGCTTCCAAACGGCCTCGAAGTAATCGTTCTCGAAGACCACTCGATCCCGCTCGTCACGATCGAGTTGGCCGTGCGAAACGGCTCTTATACCGAGCCGCCCGAGCTGAACGGTCTCTCGCACCTTTACGAGCACATGTTCTTCAAGCAAAACCGCGCGATCGCAAACGCCGAAGAATACCTGCGTACGATCGGCCAGATGGGAATTGCTTACAACGGCACAACGCGCGAAGAAGTGGTTGATTACTACTTCACTACCACGAGCCCAAACCTTCGCACTGCAATGCAGTTCATGAAAGATGCTACTCGTTACCCGCTTTTTGACGAGCGCGAGTTTGGTCGCGAGAAACAGGTGGTGATTGGCGAAATCGATCGCAACGAGTCGAATCCATTCTTTTATTTGAGCAAGGAGATGAACGAGCGGTTGTTTTTCAAGTACCCGAGTCGAAAGAGCCCGCTCGGCAATCGCGAGACAGTTGGCGGAGCAACGACCGCGATGATGCGGTTGATCCAGCAGCGTTACTACGTTCCAAACAATTCAGCGCTGGTTCTCACCGGCGACGTCAATCCCGATGAAGTGATGAAGCTCGCGCAGGAGTTTTATGGCGACTGGCCCAAACGCGAAAAGGATCCGTTTGTTGAGTTTCCACTGGTGGAGCATCCGCCATTGCCGAAGAGTGAAGGCGCAGTGATCCAGCAGCCGGTGCAGAACGTGATCATCGATATCGGCTGGCAGGGGCCTTCGATCGGCAAAGACAATCCGGCGACTTACGCAGCCGACGTTTTCTCATTCATCCTGCGGCAGCCGAATTCGCGCTTTCAAAGAAATCTCGTTGACACCGGTCTAGTGACCGGAGTCGATTTGGGTTACTACACGCAACGCAACGTTGGTCCAATCTCGCTCATCGCGCAAACCACGCCGGACAAAGCACGCGCGGCAATTAAAGCGCTCTACGAAGAAGTAGCCCACTTCAACGACAAGGACTACTACACCGACGAGCAACTCGAAAGCGCCAAGGCACTGCTGGAAGCCGACGATCTCTACTCGCGCGAGAAGCTGAGCGACTACACACACACATTGAGTTTCTGGTGGGCATCGACGGGACTTGAATACTTCCGCGGTTATCTGCCACGCCTGCGCGCCACGTCCCGCGCTGATATCAGCCGCTACATCACCACGTACATTCAGGGCAAACCGCACGTCGGACTGGCCCTGGTATCAAGTGAAGCGCAAGCGCGAATCAAAATCACCCCGGAAGAGTTAATCGGACAGTAACGTTAGGAAGAACATGAGCCAATCAATGAACCAGCCAGAACAAAAGTCGGGTATGTCTTTTCGCGCTAATTCACTGCGCCGGATGATCAGCAGTGCACTATTTGTGGCGCTGATGTTGGTTGCGAGTACGGATTACTCGCAAGCGACGCAACAAGCGAAACCTCAGGCGCAGGAAACGATTCAAAGTGTCGTCGCAAAGCAAACGGCGCTTGTCAGCGAGTTTGAAGTTAATGGGCTGAAAGTGTTGTTGAAGCGCCGCGAAGGCAGTTTGACTGTAGCGGCAGGACTGTTTATTCGCGGCGGCTCGGCGAACATCAACGCCGAAAACGCGGGTATCGAAACATTGATGCTCAGCGCTGCGACCGAAGCCACGACAAACTTTCCACGCGCGAAGATGCGCAGTGAATTGTCGCGCATGGGCACAGTAATCGGTAGCAGCTCGAACAACGATTACTCCGTGCTCTCACTAGCCACCACGCGCATGCATTTTGATCGTTCGTGGGAGATCTTTACTGACGTCGTGCTGCGACCATCGTTCACGAAAGAAGACGTGTCGCTCGTGCAGGACAGACAGGTCGTCTCGCTCAGTGACGACACTGACAATCCGGACGTTTACCTGCAAAGGTTACAGGAACGGGTAGCGTATGCCGGACATCCTTATCTGAACAACGTGAACGGCACGCCCCAAACCGTCGCGAAGCTCACGCCTGAGGATCTGCGTCAATATCACGGGAAGCTGATGGAAACGTCGCGGTTGCTGCTCGTGATTGTGGGCGATCTGAATCCGAATGACGTGCGCGCGCGAGTGACCGCGAGCTTTGGCAAGTTGCCGCGTGGTAACTACGCGGCGAAACCGGTGCCGCAGCTCGCGTTTGATAAATCGACCGTGGAAGTTACGCCGCGTGAGTTGAAAACTAACTACGTCCAGGGATTGTTCGTCGCACCATCGTTGACGTCTCCTGACATTTACGCGATGCGTATTGCGAGCTCGTTGTTGCGCGATCGAGTGTTTGAAGAAGTGCGCGTGAAGCAAAACCTGTCATATGCGCCCGATGCGTTTTTGCGAACGCAGGCGGCGAATGTCGGTGGGTTGTATGTAACGGCGGTTGATGCGAATCAGTCGATACGATTGATGTTGAGCGAGATTACACGCTTACAGACTGAGCCGGTCAGAGGTGAAGACATTCACGGCGTGGTGGCGCAGTACTTGACCACTTACTACCTCGGCCAGGAGACGAATGCCGCGCAGGCTGGAGAGTTGGCGCAGTACGAGTTGATCGGTGGTGGGTGGAGAAATTCAGTCGACTTCCTCGAGAAGCTGAACGCCGTGACGCCGGCGGATATTCAGCGCGTCTCGCAGAAGTATATGAAGAATATTCGGTTCGTGGTGTTGGGCAATCCGCGCAGCGTGGATACGGGCGTGTTTACCGGTCAAGCCGGTTGAAAAATAGGTCCTATAGGACATATAGGACCTGTTTTTTACATCGTTTCCCGAAGGTACTTTTCGTAGAGTTTGGGATCTAGTTTTTGCAGGATGCGCGATTGTTGGGCGGCCATGCTGGGATTGCCGCTCTCGGAATACGCTATCGCGAGGTTATAAAAAGTCTCGGCCCAATCAGGACGCAGCCGCGCCGCCTCGGTGTACGAGTCAATCGCCTCACGCAATTTCCCCAAATAGTAGTAAGCATCCCCGAGCCGGTTGTGAATCTCCGCATCCTCGGGTTTGAGTTGCAGCGCCTGCTGGTACGCGCGAATCGCTTCCAGGTTTTTGCCCTGCTTCACTTTGCAGTAGCCAACCTGCACCCACGTCTCAGCGCGCTTCGGATTCTTGTTCGCCGCATTCTCAAAATACCCGACAGCATTGTCGTAATTTCCGAGCCACATCGAATCGAGCCCCGAGCGATAAAGCGACTCAGCCACGTCGCCCTTGCCTTTACCACCCAGATCAGAAAGCGGCTGGAGTTTTCCCGCGGTCAACTCACCGACGCGCGCCGCCGCGATCGCAAGATTGATGTTTTGCCCGTTCGTGACCTTCACCGTCACCACACCGAGCACCTCACCTTTCAGGTTGAAAACCGGACTGCCGCTGTTTCCATGTGAGATCGGCGCCGTGATCTGAATGATGCGATAACTATTCGGCACTTCCCGCACCGCCGACACGATCCCATCACTCACCGAGCCTTCGAGTTTCAGTGGATTACCGATCACGAAAATCGTTTCGCCTTCATCCGGTAATTCTTTGGCGAGCTCAGTACTTCGCGGAACGCGCTCAGCCGGCATCTCGACGCTCAACAACGCGAGGTCGCCTTCTTCATCGATCGCGAGCGTCCCGTTTACCGGAAAAACCTTTCCTTTGCCGTCTAGAGTCTTGATCTCGGCGCGAACCGCGCCACGAATCACGTGAAGATTCGTCACAACCTGGCCCGGCCGCAGGAAGAAACCGCTGCCCGTCATCAACGCTTCACCAGTCGCGTCATAAGTCGCGATCGCAACAACCGCCGGTTTTACGCGCTTTACGAGGTTGGGGAGAGTTTCCTGACCCTGGGCGTGGGCGTGCGCCACGGAGGCGACAAGAAGCAATGCAAACGGCAACAGACGAGGAAATCTTCTCTTAATCATGTCGTTAACACCCAGACAAAAACGGAGACTTCGGCACGTGAAGGAGACTCACGGCAGGGGATCTCGCAGTTGTTGAAAAGATGAAGTGGCTCGAATCAGAAGCCAGTCGGGAGACCTGAAGAAACGCAGGGCAACTTCAGCGGGGACCATATTAACGCATGTTGAACCTTTTACGGAAGTTTTTTGTGAAGGATTTGACACAGAAAAGGGTCGACCCACAAGGGCGACCCTCCAGAACAACAGCAAGCCGGGGCAAGCCCCTCTTCCCGACCTGTTCTTCCAATTGAATTCGTAAATTCGGAATAGAACAAGTCAGGAAGAGGGGCTTGCCCCCGCTGTTTCTAATGCGCTTCAGCTACGGAACAATGTGAATCGTTCCGACGGCTGGGCCGACCGGCATTTCGCCAACGGCGCTTTCCATCGT
>DASTTS010000347.1:0-7449 GCA_035760085.1 Pyrinomonadaceae bacterium | reverse complement strand
TGTGATCGTGAAGTTGCCACGTTGCATCACTTCGCGCAGGAACTGCAACTTCGCTTCATCAGCACGCACCAGAGCCTCTCTCGGCTGGTCCAGCTCAATGAGCATTTCCATCGCGCCAAGATACGGAAGCACGCCGCTACGCTCGGTCTCAATTCCGTCGGGACCAGTTTCCGGTCGAATCGATCGCTGCACCTGTATCGCTTCGACAAAAGCGTTTAGCGCTTCCGTCTTGCGACCTAAACCTCGTTGCGCCTTTCCGGCTTCAGTGAGCGCGTGCGCAGCAACCGAGAACACCTCGGCTTCCTTCGCCACGCGCGCCGCAGTCTGCGCAAACTCCAGCGCCTTCGCGTTGTCGCCGTGCTCGCGATAAGCGGCTGCGAGCCGGCTCATCGCATCCGCCATGTCGGCCTTTCGTCCCAACGACGTGTAGAACATCAGAGCTTCATGAAAACTCTTCAACGCAAGGGTTTGATTTTGTTGGGCGAGGTGAACGGCGCCGATGCCGAGCAGGGTGTGCGCACGATTGAGCTGGTCCGATCGCTTCTCGTAAAGCTCGCGACTCTTCTCGTAAGCCTCGAGGGCGAGATCGTATTGGCCTAGTATGTAACGTGTGTTGCCGATCAAGCTTAATATGCGCGCCATGCCGACCTGATCTCCGTCGCTCTGAAATCTCGCGAGGCTCTTGTCAAAATACTCGAGCGCCTGAGTGTTGTCTCGCTGCAACGCGCGCACGAGGCCGATGCCGCCGAGGGTCGTCGCCACGGTTCCGGTCGACGGTGATTGTTGAGCGATCGCCAGACTCTGCGAATAGCTCTCCAGTGCCGAGGCATAGTCGCCACGCAAACGATGCACGTTGCCGATGCTTTGTAGACGAGTTGCGATGCCGGTTGGATCGTTCAGCTTGCGCTCGATGGCGAGACTGCGATTGTAGTAATCCAGCGCTTGATCGTAATTGCGCTGGTAGTAATAACAATTAGCAGCGCCACTGTACGCCGCGATCATTCCTCCAACACTGTTTCGCGGCCTGAAGAACTCGAGTGCTTGCTGGTAATACATCAACGCCTGGCTGTAGTCGTGCTGCATGTAAAACGCTTCAGCGACTCGCGAAAGACTCTCGCCGCCCGGGCTCCATTCCGCAACTCTCAGAAATGCTTTCTTCGCAGCTTCGTAATTGCCCAGCTCGTACTGCAAACCGCCGATGCTGGCGAGCGTGTTGGCAGTTTCAGACGTGTCGCCGGCAGCTTCGAATTCTTTCAACGCTTCTTCGAATGATTTGAGTGCTTCGGTTGGTTTTCGTTGCGACTGGTATGTGAGCGCGATGCCGAAGCGACAGCGGCCCACTTCGAGATGGTTGCCAAGGGCCAGCGAGACGGCTTCAGACTTTCGATAATGATCGATCGCGCGCTCGTATTCGCCCTGGAAGTAATACACGCTGCCCATGTTCAGCCACGTCGCTGCGAGGCCTTCCTTGTCGCCGATCTGTTCCGAGATTTTTTCGACGAGTTGGTAGATTTCGAGCGCTCGCGTGAACTCTTTTGTAGCAAAACGGAAGTTGCCGTGCTGAAGCAGTTCCTTCCGCAACTCGACCGTGATCTGCTCGCGATGCGCGGCCAGCAGTTCAGTACGCTTCGCAGCGGGTGAGTTGGCCAGCTCGCTCGCAAACTTCTCGGCGGCGCTGTTAGTTGGGCCAATCGAGTCCTGCGCCACGCAGACAGAGGACGTGATGAGTAGAAAGAGAGCCAGGATTGGCGGTGGCATTTGTCGCATGTGGACTTAGATTAACTCAATAGAGCTGTGTTGAAACAGGATTAGAGGCTTTCCGTGATCCCAACGGGCCGAGTTGTTAAGGCATGGGAATGCCTAAATCTGTGCAAATCTTTCTTGCAAGTTGTTTTTTGATCTCTCGATGACGAGGAATGGTAGTTGAGGAACCGTTCGCCGGATTTCGATACACAGTATGTTTGCTTCCTTCACGGACGAAAAAACATCCGTAAGATTCGATATGCCGGATGAGGTCGGCTCGTTTCATATTTTTGTTTGGTGAGGAAATCAGGCGGCCCGCAAGACCAATGTTTCTCGAGTAACTCTCCCGCTGCTAGAAAAGGTTCTCTCAAATTGATCACGATTCGCATTGAGGATCAACTCGATAGCTTCCCCAAGGTTCTCGCGCACCTCTTCAAGGGTCTCGCCCTGAGTGTTAGCGCCAGGGAGTTCGGCGACATAACCAATATAGCCACCTTCCTCCACCTCTTCGAAAATCGCCGTTAATGTGAGTTCAGTCATAGATTGTTGTGATGATACTCCGATCTAAGCGGCCCATCAACAAATGCTCTGTACTCCTGTCTACTTATTTTGACGGGATTACATGATGAATGAGAGTTATACTCTATTCAGTTCAGTGGATCATTCGGCAATTCGAACGAACAGAATTCGAGCGCGGGCACATGAAATGCGCCGGCGCGTGCGCTTCACGCGAAGGCGAATCGAACGGATCTCTCGAACCGCGACACTCGGCGGTCTCTTCCTATCATTTCTCAAAATCGGCCTGGTTGGATTCGGTGGCGGCGTCGCCGTGTTGGCGCAGATCCGTGCGCTCGCGGTACGCAAGCGGCATTGGATAACTGATGCGGAATTCGCTGAGACTGTCGCACTTGCGCAGAGCCTGCCCGGTACCAGTGCGGGCAATTCCGTTACCTACATCGGTGTGCGTTTACTGGGCTGGCGTGGCGCTGCGGTCGCAATGAGCGGTTTCATCTTGCCCTCGATGCTCATCATGATCGCGCTCGCAATCGTCTACAAACATGTGCAGACTTTTTCGGGTACCGAGCGGTTCTTTCACGGGCTGAATGGCGCCGTCGTGGCGCTCATTCTGGTAACCGCCTGGCGCATGGGCAAGAGCATATTGACTAAAAGCTGGCAGTGGCTGTTGGCAGTGCTGGCCTTTCTCGCTGTCGCGATACTTGATGCCACTGTAATCGAAGTCGTGTTTGCCGCGGGTCTGGTCGGCATCTACATGGACTCGTTTGCTGAGAAGCAGTTACAACGGTGGCAGAGTTTGCGAACGATTGTTCGGCGACGTTCTCGTGTTCGGACGCGCCTTGTAAAACAAAGACGACGTCGACAAGAAAACGTACTTCCTAACAAGGAGTTTGAGGAAGAACGTGAAGAATCCACGACGTTTCGATCGATAGGCATCTTTGCCGTCGCGATGCCATTGGCTGCAAAACTTGGCTTGCTTCTGACGCTCTCAGCTATCTTCCTGCGCATGGGTAGTGTCACGTTTGGAGGCGGTCTGGTGATGCTTCCGCTAATTGAGTCGGAAGTCGTGAACACGCATCACTGGTTAACGCACCAGGAGTTTGCCGATGCCACCGCGTTAGGACAGATCACACCGGGACCGGTACTGATTACTGCTACTTTTATCGGATATCGAGTGGCAGGCACGCTCGGCGCTTTAGTCGCGACCATCAGCATCTTTCTTCCTGCGTTTCTGATGACGATCGCTGCCGCATCTTCACTGCGACGCTTTCGCAGCAACGCACAGGTACAATCGTTTCTGCGAGGAGTTGCGCCTGCAGTCGTGGGACTGCTGATAGCGGCCGCATTGAGCCTCGGCCGTGCGGGAATTCACACATGGGTGGGAGTTGCGATCATGTTCATCGCCATGTTCACCCTGATCCGGTTTCGTCCGAATGCATTCTGGGTGATACTCGGCGCCGGAGTCATGAGACTTCTGCTTAGTGCTATTGGCTGGTGATTTTAGGAAGAAGGTTTTCTCCCGCAAAGGCGCAAAGGCGCAAAGAAAAGCCCGCAAAGAAGAATCTGGAGCTTTGCGTTTTCTTTGCGCCTTTGCGCCTTTGCGGGAGAATGTTTAATGTGCCGCCGGGCGGGAGTGTTTGACGTGGCGCCAGACCCACCAGATGATGAAGAGTAGACCCGCGATGCCGATCAGGAAGTCGAAGCGATGGAACCAGGTTTTTAACGTGTCGTTTTTGTCCCACTGCTCGCCCAGTTTCTGTCCCACGTACGCCAAACCAAGACACCACGGCAGCGAACCCGCAAACGTGTAGATCACAAACTTCGTCAGATTCATGCGCGCCACGCCCGCGGGAAACGCAATAAACGTGCGTATCGCAGGCAGCAAGCGACTCACGAACACAATGACCTCACCGTACTTCGCAAACCAACGATCGGCGATGTCCAGATCGTGTCGCGAAAGCAGAATGTAACGGCCGTACTTCTCGATAAACGGTCGACCACCATACATCCCAACCCAGTAAGCGACGAGCGAACCCAACACACAGCCAACCGCGCCAGCAACGCCGACCCACCAGAGATTCAGCTCGCCTTTCGAAACGAGATACCCGGAGAACGGCATGATGATCTCCGACGGAAGCGGTATACAGGCCGACTCGATGGCCATCAAAAGAACGATGCCCGAGTAACCAAGTGTTGAAATTGTAGCGACGATGAAACCGGAAAGTATGGTGATGATTTTTGCAATCATATTTGAGTGGGTTTACCGATCGGACCAGCCGTGTTGTCCGATTAACGGCACGAAAGCACATCCTCCGTGATCTTCTTCTTTTCGACCTTGCTCAGTTTTTAGCACGCGAATCAACCGCTGACTCTCGCGTGATTCGCCCACGGGCACAACCAAACGTCCACCGATCTTCAACTGCGCGATCAGCGGCTCAGGAATTGTTGGACCACCCGCAGCAACCAGAATCCCATCGTAAGGCGCATTCGCCGCCCAGCCGAGTGTGCCATCAAAACATTTGACCGTAGCGTTGTAGATCCCGAGCTCGCGAATACGCGCTTGTGCTTCGCGTGCGAGATCACCGATGCGCTCGATCGAGTAAACCTGAGCTGCGACTCGCGACAACACCGCAGTTTGATATCCGGAGCCGGCGCCGATCTCCAACACGCGACTATTCGCGTCGAGCTCGAGCAGCTCCGTCATCCTGGCGACGATGAAAGGTTGCGAGATGGTCTGGTTGGCGCTGATCGGCAACGCATGATCGCCATATGCGCGACTCTGCAATGCCTCGGGCACGAAGAGATGACGCGGAACGGTCCGCATCGCTTCGAGCACTCTGGGATCGCGGATGCCGTAGTGATCGTGCAGGCGTGCGACCATGCGCTCTCGTGGAATGGAGTATTCCTGAAACGGACCGGAGCGATGTCTGTTTGCTGGCTGCACCGGGAGCGAATTCTGTTGCTTAACTCTTCTGTAGTAGTTCGGAGTCTTTCAGATAGTTCCAGGTCTCGAGCGCCGTTAACGCGTTGTGGTCTGTCATGTCGCTGCGAAGCGGCGTCACGGAAACGTAACCCTGTGCGACCGCGTGATAATCAGTCCCCTCAACCGAATTCGCATTGAAATACTCTTCGCCAATCCAAAAGTACGGTTTGCCGCGGGGGTCGATGTGTTCAGTGATCACGGGTCGCGCGTTCTTAATTCCCTGGCGCGTGACTTTTACGCCTTTGATCTCGCCCGGAGGAAGATTGATGTTCAGTAGCGTGCCTTCCGGCAAGCCTTCGTCTAAAACTTTTTTCGCGGCGACGACTGCAAAGGCCGCTGACTCTTCGAAGTTGAAATTATCGCGCGCAACGAGACTTAAAGCCACACCAGGCACGCCCAGGATCGACGCTTCGAGTGCGCCGGCGACTGTGCCGGAGTATGTCGCATCATCACCGAGATTGCCGCCGTGGTTGATACCGGAGACGCAGATGTGTGGTCGTTGATCTTCGGAAAGGATCCTGTTCAGCGCGAGTGTGACGCAGTCAGTCGGTGTGCCGTCGATTGCCCAGTGACGATCGTCGAGCTGCCGGATACGAAGCGGACGCGCGAGCGTAAGACTGTGTGAAGCGCCGCTCATTTCCGAGGCGGGCGCCACGACATAAACGTCACCAATCTGCTTCAGGGCCTCCTCGAGTTTGATGAGCCCATCAGAATGGATACCGTCGTCGTTTGTAACTAAGATCCGGATCATACGAATCGTAAAGCCGCGTCGCACACTCCAGTTTCGGCGGCTCGCTCACTCAGGAGCGTCCGATTCTGAATCTTGGTTTAAGACGACTGGTGAGATAAGACGACGGCCTGTAGTTATGCAGGAGATACTAATCGCGAGGGATGCGCATCCGGCCCTTCTTCTTATTTCGTTTGCGGGCCAGCGCCGACTTCAACTTCGCCTTTTGACCTGGGGGAATGAAAAACGCGTGTTTCTTCGCGTCTTTGATGATCTCTTCGGTCATCACTTTGCGCTTGAAGCGGCGCAACGCGCTCTCAATTGATTCACCTTGATTAACGGTAACTATTGCCATTCTTTCTCTGCTTTCCTTTTCGTTAGCTCCTTTGCAGGCGCATTATTTAACCACAAAAGGCCCGCACACACAAAAGTATAGGTCCTATAGGACATAGGACCTATTACTTTCTTTCCTCCTGTGAAACAATCCTAAACCAGCACTGCCTCGGCCGGCTCTTCTTTCTTCCGGCTCAAGCCTTTGATCTGTACGGGTTTGTCGGCCTCCTTGGTGTTGAGCTGTTTATTCAACACCATTTCCTGGTACAACTTGCGCATCATTACGGCTTCTTCATGCGCAGTCTTCGGTCCCTCCATTTGCGGCTTGTTGGGCCGCGCCAAGTCAATTTCATTCAAAATCAGGCCGTGGCTCGCGTCAGCCATCTCGACGTTCTTGCCACCAGCGAAAATCTCGTGCCGGCCATGCTCCTGGTACCACTTCGCGACGGTCGCGTTCTGGTGCATGTTCTCGATGATGTTTCTCCAACCGATTCCCGTGTTGTAAGCGCAGAAGGAAATCTCGCCTTCCTGCGTGCCGTACGGGATGATGCACATTTCGGTGCGACGGAAATCGTAATTGAACAGATCCTGGAACCACATTCCCGCGATAAACAGGAAGTTCCAGCGATCCGAACGGCGCTTCTCGATATCCTGTACACTGCGATCGCCGCTGACCTTGCCGTAGTCCTTACCAGTCAGGCCAAACGACTTATCAAACTTCTTGAAGAGCTCGTAAAGCGTGAACTGCGATGGCGACTTGTACGGGTTGTAGTGCTTCAGGAGCGCCAGACCCATCATGACGTTCGACATCCACTTGCCGCGCGCCGCGTCCGTGATCTTCTGCATGTCTTTCACGAGTCCCGGAATGTTCAGAAACTCCGGTACCGGACGCATTTCTTTAAGTTCCTTATCAATCATCACCGCGGTTCCGACACCGCAGTTCGGGTGACACCCACAGGAAACCTGTCCCCACTCGGCCTGTGGACCGTGCACAAGATCCGCGAAGTCTGCGAAGGCGCCCATCAACGAAAGCGGGAACCAGTCGCGTGTAGGCTCAGTGATACCGACCTGGTTCTTCACGTCGTGCGCGAGGTGTGAAAGCGTGTAGCGCTGTTGCAGGCGACGCTGCTCGGTAATCTCTTCGTCG
>DASTTS010000346.1:0-2303 GCA_035760085.1 Pyrinomonadaceae bacterium | reverse complement strand
CGTGTGCGGACAATCGGCGTCGAACGACTCGCGCAGGTGAAGTCGCCGGTGTTGTTCGTTTCCAATCACGTTACTGACGTTGATGGGCCACTGATTATTTCCGCCTTGCCGTGGCGCTGGCGTTACCGGATGGCACTAGCGATGGCAGGAGAGATCCTGCGCGAGTGGCGCGTGAAGTCAAAGATGAAGTACGCGCTCGGAGCAGCGCTCTTCAATGTCTTCCCTTTACCAAGGCAGAGTGGGTTCAGGCAAAGCTTTGCGTATGCGGGTGAAGCGATGGATCGGGGCTTTAGCATTTTGATTTTCCCGGAGGGCACGGAGACAAAGGATGGGCGGATTCAACCGTTTAAGGCGGGCATTGGGTTGCTCGTATCGGAGTTGAAGGTGCCCGTCGTGCCGGTGATGCTGCGCGGATTGTTCGAGGTGAAACAGCGACGGCGGTACTTCGTCAAGCCAGGGACGGTGTCGGTTACTTTTGGCGAACCGATCATATTTTCCAATGAAGCGAAAGCAGGGGAGATTACGCGCCAGTTGGAAGCGAAGCTGCGTGAGATGGAAAGGTAGTTTTTGACAGGATTACAAGATTTACAGGATTTACAAGATGGAATCCTGTCCTTCTTGAAAATCCTGTAATCCTGTCAAAAACTACCTCGCCGATCACGCCACCTGATAGATTTGTATGGCCTGTTCCCTGCCTCTCACTTCAACCTGGCCCATCGGTACGGCCTGACTCTTATCAACACTGACCGCCTGCCACACAATCTCCGAAATCAACAATTGCGAATCGAACCTCTTATTCAACTTCTCAATCCGCGCCGCAAGATTCACAACATCCCCGATCACCGTGTACTCGCGTCGCAATGCCGATCCAATACTCCCCGTCACCGCCTCGCCTGCATGTAAACCAATTCCGACCGTCGTCGGCAAGATCGTCCCGGCCTGAACCTCCTCGCGCACGCGCGCGAGAATCTCCTGCGCGGCCTCGAGCGCGTTCGCACAATCCCTTCCATCCGACAACGGCGCACCAAACACCGCCATGAAACCATCACCCAGAAACTTGTTGATGATCCCATGATGCCTGTTGACGATCTCGATCATAAACTCAAATAACGACTCCAGATACTCAACCACTTCCTCGGGACTTCTCTTCTCCGCAAAGCCCGTGAAGTTACGTATGTCGAGAAACATCACACACACGTTCTTACTCTCGCTTCTCAGATCCGGCTTCAAGTCGAGCAACTTGCTCATCACTTCCGGCGAGACATATTCACCAAACGTGCGCGAGATGCGGTTACGCTCCTGGACCACAGAAAAAGCGTTGAGAATGCGTTTGCGAATCTGAATCGTAACGAGCCCGGTGACGACGCCCATCACGAACAAAAGAAATCCCTTGAACACATGCTGTGGGAAAGCAGTAAGAATCGGATCGACGGGCGCGCCCGCGGCTTGTCGCACGAAGTAGAAAGCCAGTAGCGAATATTCCAATCCCGCCACTGCACCAGTGAAAATGCACAGCCTGACATTCAGCCGCAGGGCCGATAACGAGATGAATAACGGGTAGATAAACGCAGCAGGCGTGAAGAGCGTGTAGAGAGGTCCAAGAAAAAACGAGCCGATGATGATTCCCGCTGTCGGAATGCTCGTCTCGACGAAGGCGCTCAAGTACTTCAGCGCCGGGAACGGCTTCATCTGTTTCTTGATCAAACGGCCAAGAACAAATCGTTCAGCCAGCAAGTAGCTGATGTTGACTCCGAAAAGAACAGTAGCGGCCAGCAGGAACGTTCTGGCGTTGCCGCGAAAGGTTGTGTTGAACTGCTCGAAGAAGAGCAGCGTCATCAAAAAGAGGATCGCGACCGAGCTGAAGATCGCTCCCATCAGGATCGTGACGCGCAGCCGCTCGCTCTTCAAACTCTCGATCGCAAACTCTTGCTCGAATACGTCATGGGCCACCGTGCGTCGTGGCTTCCGGCGACGCAGTGTCATTCGTTTGGCAACTGACATGGCACACCTCAACCAGCGCGTTTTGCGGCGCCGCTTTGTAGCCGTTCACTCGAAACAATCGCCCGCTTGTGCCATCCTCGACCAACTTCACCGCCCTTATCGGCGCAACTAACTTCAAACAAAAATAATTTGCCTTCGCGACCAGCGTAACGCGCGGTCGCGGTAACTTCCGCTCCGAGCGGCGTCGGTGCGGTGTGAGTTATATCGACAGTGACGCCGACCGACAACTCTCCTGGATTAAGTAAGGGTACGAGCACGCGCGACGCGGCGATCTCCATCAGCGCCACCATGCGCGCCGTGGC
>DASTTS010000345.1:0-8706 GCA_035760085.1 Pyrinomonadaceae bacterium | reverse complement strand
TGGAGTTCCTGCGAATGTCACGCCTGCCTACAACTGGACCGTCTCGGCCGGAACCATCATCTCAGGCCAGGGAACAGACACGATCACGGTCGACACAAAAGGCCTCGGCGGACAAACGGTCCGCGCGTACCTCTCGATGGGTGGCTACAATCTCGAATGTGCGGCTGACTGTGCGATCACCATTCCACTGCCGAAGATGACGAGCCGGATATTCGATGACTATCTGAACATTGCTCGCAACGATGAGAAAGCGCGTCTCGATAATTTCGGTATCGAATTGCAGAACGATCCCACTGCGACAGGCTACGTGGTCGTTTATCCAGGCCCTGCGAGTAAGCGGGCCGAGGTCCAGGATCATTTCGGGCGGGTCGTCGAGTATCTCGTTAATTCGCGCCAAATCGATAAGAGCCGTATCCGAACGATCGAAGGTCCAAAGAAAGATCAGCTACGCAAAGAGCTTTGGATCGTGCCTCAAGGCGCTACGCCACCAAATCCATAAAGCCCGCAAATCCTTAAATAATTAGCCGCGGATAACACCCGTTATCCGCGGCTAACTATTTGCCTTATAATCTCCCGACACTAGAGGTTTTGTACCAGAAAACTACACGCGGGAGAGGTGTTTAGCATGTTTCGTACTAAATCGCGATATTGGTCTGTCTGTTTGCTGGTCTTGATGCTGGCGTTGCCGTTCGCTGCCAACGGCCAGGACCCCACAGATAACACAGTCAAGAAAGACAAAGACAAAAAGGAAAAGAAAGCACTCACCGGCAAGGCGGTGATGTGGAAAGACCCGACGGACCTCGAAACCCGTAACCTGATTGCGGGCGCGGGCGGCGACGAGATGAAGCCCGACATCAGCAAAGTCACATTCATCGAAGATAAAACGGGCGGCTATTCGAAGAAGTATCGCGTCAAAGACGCGAAAGGCAACGAGTGGGTGGCAAAGCTCGGTAAAGAAGCACAAACCGATACTGCCGCGAACCGCTTGTTGTGGGCACTCGGTTACGAGACAGAGATTGCCTATCTCATTCCACACCTGAAGATTGAAGGTAAAGGCGAGTTTGACAACGTTCGACTCGAAGCCAGACCAGCGAGCGTGAAGCGCGCGGGAAACTGGATGTGGGAGAACAATCCATTCCAAAACAGTCCCGAGTTTCGCGGTCTGAAGATCCTGATGGTGATGCTCAACAACTGGGACATGAAGGACGACAACAACGAGATCCTTGCGATGCGTGGCGATACCACCGGGGAGGGCGAATTGCGCTACATCATCAGCGATCTCGGCGCGACGTTTGGTAAAACGGGCGGGTTCTTCTCACGCAGCCGCAACGAGCCTCCTGATTTCGTGAAGGCGGAGTTCATCAAAAAGGTGAACGGCGACGTGATCGATTTCAGTTACAGCGGCAAGAACCAGAAGCTCTTCGAAGGGTTGACCGTCGCGGATGCGCGCTGGTTGAGTAACCTGATGAAGCGTCTGAGTGACGATCAGATCAAGGATGCTTTCCGGTCCGCGAACTACTCGGCTGAGGAAGTTGATCTGCTGGCAGGCGCGCTTCGGGAGAGAATCAACGCGCTCGCCAAGTTAGGCTAATTTAACCGCGGATAACGCGGATTACTTCACGACATCAACGGCGATGAGTTGCTGCCCGGAGATTACAAACTCCGCCGGCGGCAACTCTGTCTCCCAGACGGGCGACAGGACCGTGGGCGTGTAACCGCCTGACGTCCGATCACTATTCAGTGTTGCAACCATCGACGGCGGCAAACTCGGCAGCTCGCTGGTTCCAATCACCGCACCGTTCGTGATGCGAAACAGCTTCACGTAAAGCCGATCGCTCTTCTTCACGGTATTGATCGCCTTCACTAACTGGCTCAAATCCTGCGGCACGAAAGCCTTCGCCGACGATCCTTCCTGCAACGCGCCACCATCGCCGACAAACACGAGCAATTGCCCCAACCCTGCATCCTCGGGAATCTGAATCGGAATGCGCTGCACAAACTGCTTACCGGATTCAGTCCGAACGTAAGCCTGAACTTCGATCTTCTCGCCGCGCCGAACTTCCGTGCGATCAAGCGTGATGCGCTCGAGTGTGCCCGCGTACTTCGTCTCGGTCGACGCGATGTCGAGCGTGATTCCATCAAGCTGAACGTCGTCAAATCCACTCGTCAACAACGAGCTGACCGGCGCGGCGATTGAACCCGCGGCCATGATCGCGGAGTTACTGGCCGAAAAACGACGATCAATCTGAATCGCTTCCTGGCCCTTCACTTTGATCTGTCCCTTAACGCTGATCGTCGAATCGCCGAGCGCACGCTCGCTGGAAGTAATCGTGTTGAAGAGCGTGATGTTGAGAAGCAGCGGCGTCAGGAACGAATCGTTCGCGATCTCATACGAATAGGTTTCGATGCGATCACGGCTCGTGTGCAGGTTAACTTTCACCGGGATCATCTTCGGCGCCTGACCCAGCAGACCAAAGATTCCCGACGCTCGATCCTGCGAAATTGCACCCACCATCTTGCCCGGTACCGCCAGCTTGAACGAGTTGTTCATGTTCGGGATGACGGTCACGACTGAAGCCTCGGACATCGGCATGTCGGAAGCGCCCAAACTCAAAAACGGGTGACCAAACGCGTAAATGCGATCGCCATCGCGCAACGTCACCGTGCCTGCGGCAGCAAGTGAATAGTCGCCGCGCACGAGTTGCACGCTGATCGAGCTTCCCGGCGGGAACGTATTGCCGTTGAACTCGGCAAGCGGAGAGATCGTGGCCGAACCACCAACACCGGAAACCGGCAGTAGACCACTCGCGACTAACTGTGGCGCAAACGCGGCAAGCGATTCCTGAGTGATACCACTGAATACGAGCGGCGTCGCGATTGGCGTCATTTGTTGACCCAACAACGGCATTAGCGGCGAGCCCACCGACACCGGCGCGAGCAGTGAAACTGAACCCACAGCGGGTTTCGGCAGGTTTGGCTTCCAGTCAGTTCCGGCAAGCTGTGAAAAAGAAACGACGCGCGGTTCTTTTGGCTTAACGTTTTCAGAGCCCTTGTTGAAGAGCTCGATCATTTGCTTGATCGGTGTGATACCCGCAATTGGCTCTTTTGAAAACGGAAAACTGAACGCGATGGCGCCGACGATTTTCCCGTCGATGTAGACAGGCGAGCCGGACATGCCTGCAAACACGCCGGTCTTTTCAACATTCGACCCGCTGAGTCTCGCGATGATGGCTGACTGGCGTGGGCCAGGAAATCCCGGCAGGACGCCAAGCACCTCGACTCCAAACTCCTGCGTTTCAGAGCCGCTGAAGACCGTTCGCGCAGTTCCCTTCATTCCGGGACGCAAGTCTTCGAGTGGAAACAATTCAGGGCTTTTGGGGGTGTTCTGAGCCGCGGCGAACGTAAAGGCCGAGGCAATCAGAATCGCGAGAACAACGAGAGAGCGGGTAAACCTAATCATCAACAACCTCCGCCTGCCAAGTTACAGGATTTCAGCATTTTCGTACAGGATTTCAGGATTCTCAAGATTTACAGGATAATCCCGCTCGATATGGAAGCCTTTATCCTCGCCGGCGGCGCCTCCAGAAGAATGGGAACTGATAAGTCTCAGTTGCTGATCGAACGGCAAACGTTCGCCGATCGCATCGCAGAAACTCTGTCCCCCGTTGCTGATTCGGTGACGCTTGTCGGCGCGCATCACGAGAGCTCGAAACTTTCACGTGTAGAAGATGTGTATCCGCAGTGGGGCGCCCTTGGAGGTCTTCACGCAGCGCTCGCGGCGTGCAAAAGCGAGTGGGCCATCGTGGTCGCTTGCGATCTCCCGTTTGTGACGGCGGAGCTCTTCTCGTTTCTCGCGGCTGAGCGGTTGGACCACGATGCCGTCGTTCCAGTTCAGCAGGACGGACGGCCGCAACCTTTGGCAGCGCTTTATCGTGTTGACCCGTGCCTGCGACGCGCTACCGAATTGATCGAAGCGGGACGCAGGCGCCCGTTGGACCTGCTCGACACCGTCAATACACGCTGGGTTGAATTCGATCGATTAACTAATCTCGCTCAGTCAGAAAGGTTTTTTGTTAACATCAACACGCCGTCAGACTATGATGAAGCGATCCGAGGACACTCACGCTAATGCCGCCCCGACGAAGAATTGGTAAAAGACTCGTCAAGTCTTTGCTGCCAATAGCACTGGTGATCGTGCTGGCGGTTGTGGGCGCGCTTTCTTTCGTTGTCTATTGCGTAACGCGTCCCACGAAGCGTCCTTACGTCGTCACGCCCGAAGCTTTTTCGCGAATCAGTGGACGCGCGATCAAGGTCACTGATGAGACGTGGACCGATGCCGATGGACGGAATGCGCGCGGTTGGCTGCTGAAAGGTGCTGAAGGTGCGCCGGCGGTCGTGTTGCTTCATCGCTACGGTGGGGATCGTTCGTGGCTGTTCAATCTCGGCGTGAAGATCAACGAGACGACGAACTTCACCATCCTCTGGCCCGACCTGCGTGGACATGGTGAGAATCCGCTGATCAGATCGACATCGCTCGGCGTGCGTGAAGGTGATGATCTGCTCGCCGCCATCAAATATTTGCGCGGTCTGAAAACGGACAGTCAGAAGACGCTCGTGGGTCAGAGTGTCGGGGTTTATGGCGTTGAGCTCGGGGCGTACAGCGCTCTGAAGGCAGCGCGCAACGAGCAGGCTGTGAAGGTGCTCGTGCTCGACTCGGTGGTGTTATCGCCGAACGATCTGCTCAACACGGCTGTCGCGAGTTGTGTCGGGTTGGAAAACGGGCTCGTGCAATCTTTTTCACGTGTGGCGATGAAGACTTACATGCTTGGCGGGTTTGATAATACGAGTGCATGTGAGTTTGCGGGACAGATAAAGGATCGGCAGGTGTTGTTGCTTTCGGGAGCAGATGCAGGGACGTTGCGTGATACGACGGCGTACGTGCAGAAGTGTTTTCCAAATCCGCAGAGCGTTGAGATGCGGACTGATTTGCCGTTGAGTGGGTTTGGGCTACCGTCGGTTACGGGTGAACAGGGTGAGGCGTACGACAGAGTCGTCATCGAGTTCTTCGCGCGAAACTTGGGGTAAAGGTTAGTTGGACAGGATTACAGGATTTTCAGAATTAACAAGATAAATCCTGCCAATCCTGAAAATCCTGTAATCCTGTCTAATGCTTTCCGTCCCACTATGGCCGCCACCCCAGTACGGCGGTTTTCCCATTATCCCCAATCACCTCAATCGTCGACACCCCGCGAACGTTCTCGACGTATTCAACCGGTATCATCACGACAAACTTGCCGCCACGCGCGCGCGCCTCGTCAACCGAGATCTCATCAAACGTTACCGGCTCACCATCAGGCCCGTACACAACACGCCCGTACGCATAAAACTCTGCCGATCGATCGTCACTTTTCTGCGCGAGTACGGGCGCGCCCGCATAACCGCGCGCATCCGCCAGCAACAACAGGTCGCGTACCGATTCTCGCCCTGCATATCGCATCGCCCCAACATTCAAAACAATCACCACCAGCAACGCCGTCGCGCCCGCGATCACCAGCGGCCACTTCGAATCGAAACCACGCATCAATCGATCACTAACCAGCAACGCCACCGCCGGTATCACCGGCAGCACGTAACCCGGCAGCTTCGATCCGGAAAACGAGAAGAAAACTAACGGCAACAACAACCACGCCAGCGAGAACACCCGCACGATGCTCAAACTATCACCACCACGCCAACTCCAGCTTCGCACTTTCGCGAGCGCGATGACGAGATACGGCGTCCACGGCAACGCCAGCATCAGGATGATCACCGGATAGAAATAGATCGGCTGCGGATGGTGATATTTGTTCGACACGTACCGCGCAAAATGATGTTGCACAAAAAACTCATCAATAAACGTCCAGCCGTGTCGCGCGATGACTGGTCCATACCAGATCGACGAGACTGCCAACGCCAGCGGCACGCCCCAGAACAAACTCACGATCACTGATCGCGACGGCCACGCGCGTCGCAATAAGTAATACAAACCCACAACGCCAAACGGGATCACGATTCCTACAAGGCCCTTCGCCAGCAACGACAAACCAACGAATACGTAGAATCCCGCCAGTAGCGATCGTTTGCCTCGCAGCGCGTGTAGTAGAAAAAACGCGAGCGCCCATGTAGTTGTCATCGTGATCACGACATCGAAACTCGCCGCGCGTGAAAACACGATCAGCCCGAGACAACTAGCCGTCACGACAACACTCCAAAAACCGAAGCCGCGTGGATCCTCGCGATCGATCTCACGTCCAATACACCACACAGCAGCGATCGTCAACAGTCCACACAGTGCCGGGCCCAGGCGTGCCGCCCA
The DNA here is from genome assembly GCA_035760085.1 of Pyrinomonadaceae bacterium. GTDB lineage: Bacteria > Acidobacteriota > Blastocatellia > Pyrinomonadales > Pyrinomonadaceae > PSRF01. Next base: position 2,351 of record DASTTS010000345.1, on the reverse strand, counting down.
CTCGCTCACACCGAAGACTTTGAACGCTGCGGCGATCATCCAGTAAAGCAGCGCCGGCTTTTCGAACCACGTGTGATGGCCGAGCGTCGGCGTGATCAGGTCGCCCGTCAGAAACATCTCGCGCGCGACCTGCGCGTAGCGCGGCTCGTCTGGTCCAAGCAGCGGCAGCTTACCGAGACCGTAGAGATAAAAAACGATGATGATGACGAAAAGGAGAAGGTAGACTCGCTTGGCAAGCGTTGAAGGATGCAAGTATATTCGGGCCTCTGATTATGTCGAGTCAGTCGTTTACAGGATTTACAAGATTTAGACAGGATTTACATGTTAATCCTGAAAAATCTTATAAATCCTGTCAAAGGTTTTAACACATAATGCTACGCACAGCAGTCATCGGAGTTGGTAGCCTCGGGCGGCAACACGCTCGCATCCACGCAGATCTCGCCGCAGAAGGCGTATCGCAATTCGTCGCCGTCTGCGACATCAACGAACAAACAGCACGCTCGATCAGCAGCGAGCGAGAAACAGACTGGACCACAAACTGGCGCGATCTCATCGGCCGCATCGACGCTGCCAGTATCGCCGCACCGACTGAAGCACATTGCGAGATCGCGTGCGGCCTGCTTGAAGCCGGCATTCACGTGCTCGTTGAAAAACCGATCTCACGCACGCTCGACGAAGCCGATCGCATGATCGAAGCCGCCGCGCGTGGCAACGCGATTCTTCAGATCGGACATCTCGAGCGCTTCAATCCCGCAATGGTCGCGTTGCGACCGCACGTGCGCAAGCCTGTTTACTTCGAGATCCATCGCGTCGGGCAGTTTACCGCTCGCTCGCTCGATATCGACGTCGTGCTCGACTTGATGATTCACGATCTCGACATCGTGCAATGGCTCGTCGGCGAAGACGTTGAAGTTACAAACATTCATGCCGTCGGCATCGCGATTCTCACAAACAAGGTTGACGCTGCGAATGCGCGGCTTGAATTCGCCTCGGGAGCGGTCGCGAATATCACAGCGTCACGCGTCGGCACTGAGAAGATCCGGAAGATGCGCTTTTTCCAGCCGCACGATTACATCGCTATCGACTACACGACGAAGCGTGCGTCTGTGAGCAGTCTCGCGCCACCGGCAGCGAGCGGGTCGTGGCCTGGCGTTCATGTGAAACATCTCGACATCATTGACGTCGAGCCGTTACGCGCGGAGATCGTTTCGTTTCTTGAAGCGGCACGTGATGGTGCGCCGCCGGCGGTCTCGGGAATTGAAGGTCGAAACGCGTTGAGTCTGGCGTTGCGAACGCTGGAAAGAATTCGCGAGCACGCGGAACATCCCGGCGTTAGTGAACTAAGCGAGAAGGTTTTACGTGATGCCCACGGCGAATGAGCAACTGTCGACCCTGCTGCAACAGCACATCGATGCAGGCGAGTTTCCTTCCGCAGTCTACCTCGTCGGCGAACGCGATGAGATTGTGTACGAAGATGCGCTGGGCCATTCCGTTGTCGAGCCTTATCGCGTCGCAAACAAGCTCGACACCATCTACGATCTCGCTTCACTCACAAAACCGCTCATTACATCGCTGCTTTGCGCGCGTCTCATCGAGCTCGGCGAGCTGACGCTCGACAGTTCGGTTTCCCACTACCTGCCGGAGTTCGATCGCACTGACAAGCAGATGATCACGATCCGTGAGCTGTTGACGCACACGTCAGGACTACCCGCGTGGCGACCGCTGTATTTGCTCACTGAAGAACAGCCTGATCGGGCGGCTGGTGCGATCGCGAGTCTCGATCTCGAGTACAAGCCAGGCACGCGTGTGGTTTATAGCGATCTCGGATTTATCGCGTTGGGAATCCTGTTGGAGCGCTTGATGCACCAGCGTCTCGCGGACATGGCACAGCGCGAGATCTTCGAACCATTAAAACTGCAACAGACGTTCTTCAATCCGGAGCTCGCGTTGCAGACAGGTATAGCGGCATGCGAGACCGGAAACGCGTACGAGCTCGACATGTCTAAACAGATGGGCGCGGGCGAGTATGTGAATTCGCGGCAGCGGTTGATCTGGGGTGAAGTGCATGATGGTAATGCTTACTTTTTAGGCGGCGCGGCGGGACATGCCGGACTATTTTCAACGGCGCGCGAGACGTTTTTGATTGCGCAACAGTTCTTGAGTGAGTCAACCACTTTGCTCGCGCCGGACACGTGTAAGCTCTTTCGCGAGAACATGACGCCGGGGCTTGAAGAGGCGCGCTCGATCGGGTGGCAACTCGCGGCGACGAAGGATTCAACGGGCGGCGCTGATCTGCCGCCGGATAGCTTCGGTCACAACGGATTTACAGGAACATGTGTCTGGATCGACCC
>DASTTS010000344.1:0-4431 GCA_035760085.1 Pyrinomonadaceae bacterium | reverse complement strand
GTGCGCCGGTTTGCGTCGTCGTAAGCGAACGTTGCCGTTGCCGTGCCTTGCGTGATTTGCGTGAGGCGACCGGCATCGTCATACGTATAGGTGACGGCCGTTTGCCCCGTGACTGTCATGCTCGTTTGCCTGCCGGCAGCGTCGTAAACGTAGCTGACTGTGCCTTGCGGCGTGATTTCCGAGGTGAGGCGATCAAGGTTGTCATAGTTGAGCGTGATCGTTCCCGCTACTGAATCAACGGTACTCGTGAGATGACCACCCGCGTCGTAGTTGTTCGTGATCGTGCTCTCGTAAGTCGCGCCTGGTCCACTGCCTACAGTGCCGTAACCGATGAAGGTGATGCGGTGCAGCGCGTCATAGCCGTATGTGGTGACTTTACCGCGCCGGTCGGTAACCTTCACGAGGTTGCCGCCGAGATCGTATTCGTGTGTCTCGACGTTGTGCAGTGGATCGGTGCGGGTCGCGACGCGATCCATGATGTCGTACGTGTAAGTCGTGATCTTACCGCGCGTGTCGGTGATGGTTAGCAAGTTGCTGTTGGCGTCGTAGCTGGCTTGCGTGATATTGCCGGTCGGATCGGTGACCTTCGTCACTTGATTCAACGCGTCGTATTCGTAACGAGCCGTTTGTCCTGAAGTATCGACAGAGCTGAGTAGCCGTCCGGCTGCGTCGATGAACTGCGAAGAGCTGCGTCCGATCGGATCGGTGACGCTCGTTAGATCACCGGCGTCGTAGTTCCACTGGGTCATGTGCGTGAGGTCGTCAGTCATCGACGTCATCTGACCGATGGCGTTGTAGGTGTAGCTCGCGCCGTGGCCTAACGGATCCGTTTTGCTCGTCAGGTTTCCTTTCGAGTCGTAAACGAAGTTGCTGACCTTGTTTAGCGGATCGGTAATGCTGGTGGGTTTGCCGAAGACGGGATCGTACACATAACTCGACGTTACAGCTTCGGCGGTGTCAGCCATCCACGTCGTGCTCGCGGGATTTCCGGCGGTGTCGTAGGTGTAAGCAGTCTTACGACCGAGCGGATCGGTAACGCTGAGCAGGAAATTAGTGCCCGCCTGGCGTTCGTAAGTAACGACTTGCTGCTCGGGCTTACCGAGCGCGAACGTTTCTGTAAAGATCAAACCCGCCGCAGTGAAGGTGGTGCGACGGATGTTCCCGAGTGGATCAGTAACATCCGTCTGCGTCACCTTGCCGCTACCATTCAGTGTGTAAGCAAACTGGTAGATGCCGCCGTCGCCCTGCGTCTGTTTAAATACGCGCCCGTTTGCGTCGTATTCGTTAGTCAGATACACGTTGGTGCGCGCATCTTTGATCGTGAGCATCTGGTGCGTGCCGTCGTAGGTGTACTCCGTCACGCCGCCTTTCGGATCGGTCATCTTGAAGAGACGCCCGCCCGCGTCGTACTGGTAACCCACCGTGCGGCCGATGTTGTCTTTGGCGAGCGTGATGCGATTGCTCGTGTCGTAAGTGAACTCGATCCAGCGACCGTTCGGACTGGTGATGCGCGTGAGATTACTGTTTGAGTCGCGCGTTAGCGTAAGCGTTTCGCCGTAGCGATTGCGCATGCTGGTTACTGCTGCCGCCCGCGGAACGGTGGCGCTATCAGAATCAGGAAAGGTGTAGACAGTTCCGTCTTTAAGAGTGAGACTCCAGCCGCTGCCGTTCCACGCAAGTTGCGATTTGAAGAAACCTGTTTGCGTTGCGGTGTGTTCGTAGATCGCATCGGAGAAGCTGGTGCCCGGTGAGATGCGATCGTAACGAATGCGCGCGCCGTCCGGCAGGATCAGTTCCTGGTAGGTCCATGGACGCGTATCTCCGACCATGAAGATCTCGTACGCGTGCGTCATGCCGATGCCGAATGGACGCGACACGGTATCGCTCTGGCGATATGTGCGTGTCAGCGAAATAGGGATCGTGTCGGGCAGAACGAGATCTGTTCGATTGTAAACGAAGAGGCCCGTGCTCAAATCGACCGGATCACCGTCTTTATCTTTCGGGTTGGAACCTCCCGGCGGTGCATCGGTGGGCGCGTTTGCAGGATTTGAGACCATCGCGCCGGAAAACTCATAGATCACCACGCCCGGATCGGGAATGATCTGCTTCGCGTTGGGACTGACTGTTCCCTGCCCGTAGATGTACCAGCCTTTTTCTGTCGGATCGTAATTCCAGAAGTCGATGCGTGTGCCGGGACGCGAGTTCGTGAAGTTTGGATAGATCAACCGCGCGCGCGGCGGAATTACTTGCGCGCCGCCAGGTTGGATGGTGAAGAAGACTGGAACGTTAACGCCACGCGGTAACGGGAACGGCGGACGATCGGTTGGAATCGGCGTGATCGTTATTTCGCTTACTGTTTGGCCGTCGAGATCGCGAATGACTGTGCCCGTGGGCAGACGCAACTCGAGCCCTGGTATGAGCGGAGTTGATAGAGATGTTTCCGCTGTTGTCGGTGCAGTGAGTCGTGCGGCGTGGCCCGTGTCGAGCCGCGGCATCCAGATCAAGTAAGGCAGTACGTTGGTCTTTCCTGATCTAATGTCAACACCGACTCTGAAGATTCCGTAAGCGCGTCCGGCCTTGCTCGCGGTGCGGCCGTCGATCAGCATCACCCGATGGCCCTCGGATAGTGACGCAAGCAAAAATCTTCCCTTCTCGTCAGTCTTTACTGAATGACCGTCAACGCTGATCGTGACGTCTGCGAGTGATCTACCGAGTAGCGTCAGCACACGACCGGAGAGGGCAGTCTCGCCTGGCAGTGCTTGCAAGGCGGGCTCAGGATTTGGCTCTTTTCCTTTACTGCGCCAGTCGCCGCGGAAGTTGTCAGAACCTGGCACCCAATCGGCATCACCGGACGGCTCGGGTTCGGTTTTCTTCTCGCCCGCGGTCGTGAACGAGATCGTGGTGGGAGTGAGCGCAGACGTGCCGTCGGTGGCGTTGGTTAATGTGACGGTGTAGGACGTGCCCGGCAGTAGTGAGTCTTGTGCGGTGAGAAATGCGAGTCTGCCGTTCTCTGCGGGCACGACTTTCGTCGCGACTATCGATCCTTCTGATGATGTGAGTTTTGCTGTTTCGGAGTTTATCGACTCAACTCGCAACGACTTCGAAAAGCGTACGGCGATATTCGTACCAACCGGAACGTCTGTGGCTCCGTCGGCAGGCAGCGATGCCGCGACGAAGGGCGCGTTTCCATCAGCTTGATCGGACGTCAGACTCGTAGACACAAAACTGCGCGTTTCGGGATTGAAGAGCTCAGCACTGGTTAGCTTTTCAGAGTTGCTGCTGACGCCGGCTTCAAATAGCACGTTCCCATCAGCGAGCAGTGTGGCTTTGTGTTTCTGACGCGCGTTGGAAAGTCGTGTTGGAAGAGTGATTGCGGTTTTGGTCTTCGTGTCGAACAGCTCAGCACGCGTCAGCGCGTGTTCGTTGTCCGAAGATCCGCCCGCGATGAGCACCTGGCCTGTTGTTAATAAGGTCGCGCTGTGATGTGCGCGCGCACTCAGACGTGACGCGGGCAACGGCTCGGAGATCGTCGACTCCGGATCGTAAATCTCCGCATCGCTGATCACTTTATTATTGAGACCGACGCCGCCGGCAACCAGAACTCTCCCGTCCGGAAGCATCGTCGCCGTGTGCCACGCACGCGCCTGGTAGAGACCATTCGGCAGGAGGGTGATGTCCTGTGTGCGCGGATCTTTGATCGACACTGACGACTGTGGGCCACTCGAGCCGTCGCCACCGATCAAAAGTATTCGTCCATCGGGAAGTAGTGTTGACGACTGTCCTTCCGGCTGGATCTGCGTCGCGATGCGTGCGGCACGATTCGGCGCTGCGGGTTTCGACATGAAGTCGCGCTTCACGCGCTTCGGAAGAGAATCAGATCCGGAGCGATTGGAGCCCGCGGCAAAAGTGAGAACCGGACTCGTTACGAGAATGGCACTCAGGATAAGCGCGAGCCCGCAGTTGATGTGCCGTTGTAGTGAATTCGCCGTTTTCATTCCACTCTCCCTCATTGAATTTGGCGCCTCGTCAGGAACTGCTGCCGATTCGGCAAGGAACGGGTGACCACGGAGGGCCACCTCTACAGTTGTTTACGAGCACCGCAATCCAACTCTCCCGTTTAACTCCTCACAGAATCTGGCCCCTCGTTAGCAACTGTAGGGGTGGCCCTCCATGGCCACCCCTTCCGTTCAATCGCTATGGATTGGTGACACTTCTGCTCATGCTTCCCGTGTTAGAGCTGTCGGGATCTATCTTGATTGTGTAGGTGCCGGTAGTTGTTAGTGACTGAGTTGCTAGATTGAAGCTCGCGGCGGACGTGAACGTCGTCGTCATTTGTGTTCCGTCCGGCTTGAACAGCGTGACTCGCACCGTGCCCATCGTGTTGCTCGTGACGCGAACGGTAGCTTGCTGTCCGGACGTACCGGTGAAAGT
>DASTTS010000343.1:0-6587 GCA_035760085.1 Pyrinomonadaceae bacterium | reverse complement strand
GTAGCGACTGCGGGGGGCGCGATCGGCGGCCGAGCTGGCACTGGCGGGCACTATCAATTTTGAATTGGATGGCCGTCTTTTCAACTAGCTGACGTTTGGGCATCAGCGCCACCCGCAACGTCCCGAATTATACACCCAGCCTCGTATCAGTCAACGACTTTTTTGTGACTAATCCGACAAAAGTCTTTACAAGTCTTTACACAGTTTAGTTCGATTTCTCTCAGTTTTTGAGGGTTTCTGAGACGATCCGCAGCTTTTTGACGATCACGTCGCGATTTTCTCCCTCCAAAGCCGTGAATAACTGCAGGAGCCAGGCCCTCTTCGCGGGGAAAGTTTTATGGCTGGTGATCCACTTGCTTCCGGCAAAACTCCACTGAACTTTGAAATCTGCCGGTTGATTTTCAAGCACCGCGATAAGGTCCTTCAATTTGGACGGGACTTCTGGCTGTCTGTTCAGCGCGATCAAGTTGGCGATTTCAATTGCACGCAGAGAGATTTTGATTTTTGCGTCAACCCTCGCATCAGACAGCAGCGATAAAATGCGTCGCTCACTCTCCTCGAAACTGCCCGTTGTGAGTTGGTTCTCTGCCAGGGTCGCCGCAGCTAACAAATCACCGGGATTGCGTTGTAACCACGCCTCATTCAATTTCAGGGCGCGTGGAAAGTTTAAGAGTACTTCGTGCTCGAGAAATCTCGCTTTCTCATAGGCGGGCCGAAACTCCGGATAAACTTGCAGCACTTTCTCGTAGCACAGGGCGGCGCTTAGCCATTCGTTCAAGTTGAAGTGAGCGCGCGCGAGATTGTTTTGTGCCATGGCCCATTGCTGTGGCCGTTCTTCGCGCGTCCAAACCATGAGGGCCTCGCGGTAAGCCGCCACTGCCTCATTGAACAATCGCGCAGACTCTGGTCCGTCGGTCCTGGTGGCTTGTTCCTGTAGCGCACTGCCAACGTTGTGCTTCGTCATCGCCCACAACGCCAGCGATTCCTCGCCAGTAAAAATCTGAAGCGCCCCGCGATAAGCCACCAATGCTTCGGCGAACAGCCGCAGCGCCTCGGCTTTCCCAGCTCTCGTGCCTTGCGCCTGAAGCGCATTACCTACACTGTTTTGCGTGATGGCCCACGCCCGTGGTAGTTGTTCGCGCGTTCTAACCAGCAGGGCCTGGCGGTAAGCTGCCACCGCTTCACCCAATAAAGTCTGGCCCTCTGGTCCCTGGTTTCTTGTACCCTGTTCCTGGAGCGCACTTCCGAGATTGTGCTGAGTCTTGGCCCATTCCTGTGGCACGTACTCGCGAGTGAAAACCAACAATGCCTGGCGGTAAGCGGCGGCAGCTTCCGCTAACAATCGGCGCGCCTCTGCTCCTTCGGATCTCGCACCTTGAGCCTGTAACGCGTTGCCGAGATCATTTTGCGACATGGCCCACTGGAGCGGCAGTTGTTCGCGAGTTCTAACTGAGAGTGCCTGGCGGTAAGCTGCCACTCCCTCGCCTATTAAGCGAATGGCATCTGGCCCCGTTGCCCTGACTCCCTGCTCCTGGAGGACGTAACCCAGGCTATGTTGAGTTGTAGCCCAGTCCTGCGGCATCGAGTCGCGAGTCAAAACCAATAGGGCGCGTCGATAAGCAGACGCGGCTTCGTCCAACAGCCGCACTACTTCTGGTCCTTCAGCACGTGTGCTTTGTTCTCTCAGTGAATTCCCGATGCCGTTCTGAGTTGTCGCCCACTTTTCAAAAGCCGATTTCGTTACCTCAGGCATCACGCCATACTTGCCGATGTATTCTTCGAGCTTTTCGTCCGGCTTTCGCTTCAGTTCTTTTTCAATTCGAGCGTCGGACCATACTGCTTTTGTGCTCCACACCGCGACGACTATGTCCAGATTGAGGATGTTTTTTGGTCCAATGGCTGGGAGCCTCCACTCGCCATCGAGGGGATCATTTATGACGTACATCCCGTGAACGGCGATGACTACTCGCTCGCCCGTTCGGATTTCCGGAGGCCAGCGAATACTAAACTTCCCGTCCTTATCGGTAGGCTTCGACTGCTCGCCGGCGATGCTGACTTTGATATTCGGCACGGGTTTGCCGTCGTCAGTGATGAGTCTGCCCTCGAGCTTGAGTTGCTGGCCCATCGCGACGGTGCTGAGAACAGCGACGGCAAGTGAGGTCCATATCCACTTCATTTCGGTTCTCCAGTGCGACATATTACACCGAATGATTTCTGCCTTATGTGCCTTTTTGTGGCAAAGTCAGCTATAACTTACTGGAGCAGATATGAGGAGGGTTCGATGAGCAAACCTGCAAAGAAAGCTGCGAAGAAGTCCAGGGTATTTACAGACGACGAACGAGCCGCGATGAAGGAGCGCGCCAAAGAGCTAAAGGCAGATAAGGCGGACGGTGAAGGCGCTGTGGTCGCGAAGATCGCGGAGATGCAGGAACCGGATCGCTCGATGGGCCAACGACTCCACGCTCTCATCAAAGCTAGCGCGCCATCCCTTTCGCCGCGACTCTGGTACGGGATGCCCGCGTATGCCAAGGACGGAAAAGTCCTCTGCTTCTTCCAAAGCGCGGCCAAGTTCAAAACGAGATACGCAACGCTCGGCTTCAGCGATACGGCAAACCTCGACGACGGCGTTATCTGGCCCGTCGCGTTCGCGCTCAAGGGTCTGACGGCGACTGAAGAAGCAAAGATCGCCGCGCTCGTGAAGAAAGCCGTGAGTTAAGAAGGAGCCGTTGTCAGCGGTTATCAATGACCCGCCACACTGATAAAGCTTTTGCAGTTGTGGTTAAAGCGCTTGGCTTTGCACTGGTCGCAGATCTCGCTCGGTTTAGGTTTTTCTTTGCTGGATTCGTAATTTGATTTGGGCCAGTGGCGGCAATTCGAGCAGAAGTGCCATGTATCTCGGTTGCGTTTGCGTCGATAGGTTTGTGTCATGCTGTTTTGCGTGTGTGAGAATTTTGACTAAGCGTGGCCACAGTAGTCCGACGGTCCCCGAATGTCCTCAAATGAGATCTCAAAAATTTATTAATTAGTTCTTTAAGAATTCGAGCGTTCGATGCTTAAGAGTTTAATTTGACATTACTCTACCCGCGAATTAGATTAACCGCGTCGCGAACCCTCTATCGTAAAGCCGGTTTCCTTGACCTCGCCCACCATTGAAAGGAGAAGCGAATGCGCTATCTGATGTTATCCAGTGTGATAGTAGCCGTTCTCACATTGCTTCCTGCTCAGCCTACCTACACCATCGACGGACAAGTGCAGGACAACACTGGGAAACCTGCTTGCGGTGTCAGGGTGTGCGCGCTCGCGGAAGACTTCGATCCGGCTAAACCCAACGTGTTTATTCCCTGTGCGTTATCGGATCCGCAAGGGAAGTTCGCCATCAGCGTGAAAAAGGCAAGTAAGTACAAATTGGTCTACGAGGATGCCGCGAATGGCCATTGGCCCACGCACCTTTCCTTCTTTCGACAGCCTTCGGTCGCGCTCCCGGAAGTCATCTTGGGTGATGACAACGTTACAGCTTCGATAACGATTTCTATGTTGCCGAAGAACGGGTTACTCGTCGGTAAGAGTGTGGATGCCAGAACGGGATTGCCGATTGAGAGCGTCGAGTTCGTATTGTGCCACGCCGCCAATCCGGAGATTTGCTATCGGACTAACGCGAAGAACTCTGGCGGAAATTTTTCGGTTCCGGCTCCACATGTACCTTTTACTCTCAGGATAAAGGCGGCAGGCTTCGACGATTGGATAGGTCCGAATGGAGAGCCTAAAGAGACGCCGATTACGGTTGCAGCGGAAACAAAGTCTGAGCTCAGTGTTTTTCTAAACAGAACAGAGGCAGCGACGGGGAAAGCAATCAGTGAAACTGAGAAGCTGACGGGCGTGAATCTTGCCGCCCCGGTTCAACTATCTCCTGCGGCTGATACTGTTTTCGACCACTACCCGCGCCGGACGCAGTTGAAGTGGTCACCCGTTGAAGGAGCAATCTCGTACAGTGTCGAAGTGGATTATTGTGATGGACGGATGAGAAAAACGTCGGCCTGCGTCAACCCTCAACCGCTAAAAATCACTAACAACCCGCCGACTTTCGGTATCGTCAACACCACTTATGAGTTCGAGTTTGTCGGAGCAACGCGCGGAAGATGGCGCGTTTGGGCTCTGGATAAAGAAGGTCGCGAAGGTTTCAAAAGCGCCTGGCGCAGCTTTGTTTATCTGCAATGAACTATTGAAGCGCCGCGCTTACGAATTCCTCAACCCTCAACCCTCAACAAGGAGTAAGCCCATGACAAGAAGAAGTACATTCCCACCGCTGGTCGTCCTGATCCTTTCAGTTATAGTTGCCACGACTTCAACACCGGCAGCGATTGTCCCCGCGCACGGCCCATCAGCTTCAGGTTCCGGCCTATTTAGATTCATAAATCCACTCACTGTGCGAGGTGAAATGTGGAGGTTTACCTTTGAAGCCTTCGCAAACAAAAACGACCACGCGAGAGGACGGGCGCAGTTTGATAATTTGACGGCTCAGACTCAGGTAGTGGTACGGATCAATTGTCTACGCGTTGACTCGGGCTTCGCCATTATGAGCGGCATAGTTCTACACAGCGACGATCCTAATCTTCCGAAATTGGCAGAAGTCCTTTTTGCTGCGAGTGATGCCGAGTTGGCGACATTTCCCAGGTTCGACTCGATCACGCCACTGTTCTCATTTCCAGGACTGGGCTGCCAGGATGCACAACCGCTAACAATACTCCCGGTTCAGGATGGCGATATCCAAATTGAGCCTTAAGTCCGGCCAAAGCCGAGCAGATGCAATGTGCCGCTTTCGACGATGATATAAATGCCCAGGCCTATCAATACGAAAGGCACGATGATGTGTCCGTAACGGTCAAGGCTTTTCTTAACTGCGGTGTGATTGCCGATAAGTTTGCCTAGTACGCACCATAGCCCAACTAGAACGAAGAACGCCGTCACGATAACCAACAGCTCGCCCCGTTCACTGGCGGCAAACAGCGGCGTATAAATCCCGATATTGTCTCCACCGTTGGCGAAAGTAACGGCCGCGACCGGCAGAATCCCCGTACCTGCTCTTGCATCAAGATCTTCTTCGTTGCCTTGATGACCTCGAACAAAAGCGCGCACTCCCATAGCGATTGGGAGGAGTCCAAGTAAGCCGATCCACGCCGCGGGTATAATGAATCGCACGAAGTAGCCCACGAGACTGATAGCGACGAGGGCTGCAAAGCCGATATATTGACCGGCGACGATGTGCCAACGGCGTAACCCGCGCTTGCCGGTCTGGCCAAAGAAGAGAGCGAGCACGAAGATGTCATCAATGTTGGTTGCGACAAAGCTAACCGCACCAGTCGCGAGCGCCTTTAGCAGCCAGCTCATAGGTGCAACAAAATAACATGCGCTCAGTAGTGATGCGCTTTCCCGGGAGACCTATTGCGTATTCGATACCTAAACTCAATCGTTTGCCTTACTCTTCTGTGCTCGATCGCGCTTGCGCAAACGCAGCAACGCTGGACGTTGCTTCCTGAAGGCGAAGCCGAACGCGTTAAGCAACTTTGCTCTCGGAACGGTCCACCAGAATTTCAGGGAACGTGGAAACCAACCGAGAGCGACATTCGAACGATGGAATCTCGCTTGTCACGGATCTTGCGCCTGCACACACGGAGCGGCCTGCAAGTTGGACATCCAGATCGTTACTATCGCCAGTATCTCGGGATCACTATCAAGAATCGTAAATTCATTTACATAAACGCACTCTGTCGAGACAAACCGCCCGATTCATGGCGCGAAACCCTTAGTGATGTCTGCGATGGCGGTTGTAACTGGGGCGCCGTTTACGACGTTGCTAGCGGCAAATTCTCACATCTCGAAAGGAACGGTGTCGCGTGATCCGTCACTCTCACAACGTCTTGAGAAATGAAATCAGCGCTTGACGATCAGACGGTGACAAACCAAGACCGAAGCGATGTCCTTTCACTGCGCGAGTAGTTACACCTGCTCCTCTGAAGCCGGTTGGTACGTAATCATCTTTCAAACGGTTTGGATCGAACCAGTCCTCCAGAGTCGCTACCGATCCGTTGTGCTCAAAAGGTCCGCGATACCACACACCTTTGAGTGAAGGAACTTTGTAGTAGCCGGTGCCGCGTCGTGTCTGGAGAGCGAGCCGCGGATCTGTCCCTACTGACGACCAAAGAATGTCGTACATCTGCCGGTGCTCTCCCGGTACTTCAAACTCATCGACAGGTACGAGCTTGTTGTTTGTGTAGAGAGGCGGTGTGTGACAACCAGCACATCCTTCTCGCTCGAAAACTTTCTGACCTCGCGCAACTAATCGGTCTGGCTTGTTTACATTCGGAGGTGGCTTGAGCGAATAAATGAACAGCGAGAGCGCATACAGTTGCTCATCACTGTTGCGTAGCAGCTTCGCCGGATCAGGCAACGTGCGGAAATCTCTCGTGCCGGGAATGAATCCGCCATAGCTCGCCAGATTGTCCGCTCCCTGGTTCAAAGCTGCATAGCGCATCATGTCAGCAATAGAGCGGTGCAGTTGCAGACCAGTGTGATCGAGATACTTTCGGTCT
>DASTTS010000342.1:0-3007 GCA_035760085.1 Pyrinomonadaceae bacterium | reverse complement strand
ACCAAATGGCGGTGCCCGACGTCGATCGGATCGATGGTCTGCCGCCGGCCGTAGCACTCCAGCAACAACGCGGCTCGCCAACCACGCGCTCGTCTGTCGGCAGCGTCACGACGCTCTCAAACCTGCTGCGAATGTTGTACTCGCGCGCCGGCGATTATCCGCCGGGCCAAACCATTCTTTACGCCGAATCGTTTTCGCCAAACACCGCGGAGGGTGCGTGCCCGACGTGTCATGGACTCGGTCGAATCTACGAGGTAACTGAACAATCGATGGTGCCCGACGACTCGCTCACGATTCGTGAGCGCGCGATTGCCGCATGGCCCACTGCCTGGGGCGGACAGAATCAGCGCGACATCCTAACCACACTTGGCTACGACGTCGATCTTCCATGGCGCGAACTGCCGAAGAAGGACCGCGATTGGATCCTCTTCACCGATGAACAGCCACGCGTGCCTGTCTATCCGGGCTACGATCGAGACGAAGTGCGACGCGCCGTGAAGCGCAAGGAAGAGCCGAACTACATGGGAACGTTCACGAGCGCGCGCCGTCACGTGCTGCATACGTTTGCTAACACCCACAGCGCGCTCATGAAAAAACGCGTGGCCCAGTTTATGGTGGGCACCGAATGCCCGACGTGTCACGGCAAACGCCTTCGTCCCGAGTCGCTCTCAGTAAAGTTTGCAGGTCTCGACATTGCTGAAATCTCGCGGCTGCCACTCAAGCGTTTAGCGACTGTGATACGCCCGTATGCTCACGGCACTGCGCAGGGACTTGGAAAGCTGAAGACAGACCATCCGGAGAAGGCGATTGTGACGCAGCGAATCTGCGAAGACCTCGCTGCACGGCTCACCGTGTTACTCGATCTCGGTCTCGGTTATCTCTCGCTCGAACGCAGTACGCCCACGCTGTCGCCCGGTGAGTTGCAACGCCTGCGACTTGCTACTCAAGTTCACTCCAATCTGTTTGGCGTCGTTTACGTGCTCGACGAGCCATCCGCGGGTTTGCATCCAGCAGATACGGAGGCACTCCTCGCGGCGCTCGACCAGTTGAAGGCTTCCGGAAACTCGCTCTTCGTCGTCGAACACGAGCTCGACGTGATTCGTCATGCTGATTGGATTGTCGATGTTGGACCAGAGGCTGGCGAGCACGGAGGCGAAATACTTTACAGTGGACCAACCGCGGGACTCGAGCGCGTAAAAGAATCGCAAACCCGGCGACATCTTTTCGGTGAAGTCTCACTTCCGTTCCGTGAACCGCGCACGCCCAAGTCATGGTTGAAATTGAAAGGCGTCACGCGCAACAACCTGCACGATCTCGACGTCGAGTTTCCGTTAAGCGTGTTCACCACCGTCACCGGTGTGTCGGGCTCAGGCAAGTCGAGCCTCGTGAGTCAGGTCCTGGTGGAACTGGTCGCGGAGCAACTGGGCCATCACCTCCAGCCGGATGAGGACGAAGGTGAAACACTCGAAAGCACGGCGGTGGAGACGCTCGGCGGCCAGATAACCGAGGGTATAGAAGCGATAAAGCGTTTGGTCGTGGTGGACCAGAAACCAATCGGTCGCACGCCACGCTCAAATCTCGCTACTTACACGGGGCTCTTCGATTACGTTCGCAAGATCTTTGCTGAAACCAAAGCGGCGCGAGCGCGTCGTTATGATGCCGGACGTTTCTCGTTCAACGTCGCGAAAGGCCGTTGCGAAAATTGCGAAGGTGAAGGCTGGGTGATGGTGGAGCTGTTGTTTCTGCCGAGCGTCTATGCGCCTTGTCCGGTCTGTCATGGCGCGCGATACAACGCGAAGACTCTCGAGATCAAGTATCGGGATAAGAGCATTGCCGACGTGTTGCAAATGACGGTAGACACTGCCTGGAAATTCTTCGCTGATGAGCCGCATGTTCATCGTTCGCTCGGTGTGTTGCGCGAGGTCGGACTCGGCTACATCCGTCTCGGCCAGTCGGCCACCGAACTTTCCGGCGGCGAGGCGCAGCGAATCAAGCTTGCGACTGAACTGCAACGAATACAGCGTGGCAACACTCTTTATATCCTTGATGAACCAACGACCGGACTGCACCCGGCAGACGTGGAAAAGCTGATGGTCCAACTCGATGGCCTCGTCGAAGCCGGAAATACCGTGATCCTCGTTGAACATGATATGCGCGTGGTTGCCGGGAGCAATTGGGTAATCGATATCGGACCGGGCGCCGGTGATGAAGGCGGGCGAGTGGTGGTTGCGGGAACGCCGGCCGACGTAGCGAAATCAGCGAAGAGCCGGACTGCGCCTTATCTTGTTAATTCTGGAAATCTTGTAATCCAGTGAAGCGTTTAGACATTTCGAGGCTTTCGCGTTGACACCGTGCGCTCACAGGTGTATATACGACCCGCCAACGTTAGTCCCCGACTCCTTGCGTTTTCCGGCTTGATATTTCCGAGTTTGCCTGCTGGTAAGCTGTTCCCGGCCACCCAGGAATTTACCTATCCAATCGCCTAACTACAGCAGGTCTTTTCAGGTTATAGAGAGGATCTTCGTAGGTAGCTCAAGCAATTAATTCACCAGCCCGCGTCGCGAACTCGTTGGTTCACCAACATCCGATGCACTCAATCAAGGGGGGTAAGGTTTTCAAGTGAAGGTCGCAGTTCCCAGTCGAATCCATAAAGAAGTAGCCATACAGACCTTGCAGTCTATAGCCGGATGGAAACTGGCTGCATATCTCTACACCTACCGCAAACTATTGGGCTGGATAGGCGCTGTTTTCTTTGTGACTGCCGCTCTTGTCGGAATTGCAACTATCAGGAACACTCCCGAAGTTTCCGTGGTTACCGCAATCCCAACTCAAACTGAACAGATTCAAGCCGCAAAGGCCGAAGCCGCTGTTGCCTCTGAACCTATAACCGAACCGGTGACGGACCCCACGATTTCAACAGCACCTCTGATTGGTGACTTTGGTTTTTCATTGGGGTCACCGGGTCAATCGATTGAGACGCTGCCAACGATTAAATCAAAAGAACCTC
>DASTTS010000341.1:0-3780 GCA_035760085.1 Pyrinomonadaceae bacterium | reverse complement strand
GCGCGACGCCGAAGGTTTCATCAAGCTGAACGCGCTGAGACTCAGATTGGGAGGTGAACGATGAGCAGAAATATTAACGTCATCGATGTCGACAAGATCGGTTCGGCCACATCACCGCTCGCACTCGCGAAGACGGTTGCGCTTGTCTCCAGTGCTGAGTCTACGAAAGCAGGCGACGTTGTCGTCGTGCGTGCGCTCACTGATAGTGCGACGTACAACATGCTCGAGCTGCCGACTGGCCGTCTCGCGAAGATCAATCCGGGCGATCTGTTGCTTGGTGTGCTCGGACGGCGTCGCGCGTTGAAAGGATTTGTTGGTGATGTGCCTGCGTCGCTGCGAAGTGGCGATCAGCTTCACTTGCTGAACATGGGCGGCGTGATCGGTCTGTGCACGGGACATCATTCTAGTCTTGGAGATGCGATCAAGCTCGAAGTAATTGGGCTCGTCTGCGATGAGACCGGCCGTGTGCAAAACATCGCCGATGCCGCTTTGCCGCCGCGCACAACGCTCGGTGAGTCTGCGCCGATCGTGATGATCGCCGGGACGAGCATGAATAGCGGTAAGACTTACGCGGCGACGGAGCTCATCAAGCAGGCGACACGTGCGGGTTTGCGAGTTGCGGCAGGAAAACTTTCAGGAGTCGCTTGCCTGCGCGACACACTGAACATGGCGGACCACGGCGCGGTGACGACGGCGAGTTTTCTCGATTGCGGTTTGCCGTCGACTGTCGACATCGCGGATCTCGCGCCGTCAGCGAAGGCCATCATCGCGCGGCTCAACGAAGTGCATCCGGATTTGATCGTGATCGAGTTGGGCGACGGGATTCTCGGCGGCTATTCGGTCGACACGGTGTTGGCCGATCACGAATTGCTTGATGCCACTGCGGCGCTCGTGTTCTGCGCGTCGGATTATGTGGGCGCGTGGGGTGGGATTGAGTTGCTGCGACGGCGCGGTGTCGAGGTCGATGTGATTTCAGGTTCGGTGACTGATTCGAAGATGGGCGAAGATTACATCAGGACGCAGTTCGACGTCCCGGCCGCGAACGCACGACGCGAAGGCAACGCGCTGTTCGATCTCGTGATGGAGAAGGTCGCAATGTACGAGGACGTCGCAGCCTAATCTTGTCAATCCTGAAAATCCTGTAATCCTGTTCACGACTGTCTTAATCAAATGACGCTTTCATCAAAACTCAGAATCGGCATCTTCGGCGGCTCCGGTTACGGCGGCTCGGAGTTACTGCGCATTCTGCTCTTCCACCCAAACGCCGAGCTCGTCTTCGTCACCGCCAACGAGCAAGCGGGCAAATCTGTCGCCGAAGTTCATCGCAACCTCAACGGCCTCACGCAACTGAACTTCATCAAAGACCCGGAAGATCTCAGCAACCTCGACTGCGTATTTCTCGCGCTCCCGCACGGGCAGGCGATGGATATCGTTCCGCGCCTGCCCGCCCAGGTGAAAGCGATCGATCTCTCTGGAGACTTTCGGCTCCGCGATCAAAAGGTCTTCGAGAAGCACTACAAACAACCACATACTGCCATGCACGCGCAGGCTGAATTTGTTTACGGTCTGACTGAAACCAACCGCGAAGCCATCCGCAACGCTCGCCTGATCGCGAATCCCGGCTGCTTCGCTACCGCAACGTTATTAGGTCTAGCGCCGCTCGTCGCTAACGGTCTGCTCAACGGACGCGTTGTTGTCGACGCGAAGACCGGATCGTCAGGCTCGGGCGCAAAGGCCGCAGCAAACACGCATCATCCGCAGCGAATGACTTCGTTCTACGCGTACAAGCCGTTCACGCACCAGCACGTTCCGGAAATCGAACAGGAGTTGGCGCACGTCGGCGATTGGACCAACGAGCTCGTCTTCATGACGCACTCGCTACCGGTCGCACGCGGCATCTTCGCGTCGATCTACGCCGAAGCTAAAAACGAGTTGACCGAAACAGAGTTGCGCGCGATCTTCGCGGATTATTATCGCGAATCATTCTTCGTACGCCTCGTGAACGGCTCCCCTGACATCAACTGGGTGAAGACAACGAACTTCTGCGACATCGGTTTCGCAGCGCGCGGCAAACAGATTGTCGTTTTCTCCGCGATCGATAACCTGGTCAAAGGTGCGGCTGGTCAGGCAGTACAAAATATGAATTTGATGTTCGGGTTGGATGAAAAAACGGGGTTGTTGTTAGTCGGAACAAATCCGTAACCGCGGATGACACAGATGACGAACGAAGATCAGTTTCAGCTTGCCACGTACAAGAAGATGCCCATTGCCGCAGAGCGTGGCGAGGGTGTCTGGATCTACACGAGTGACGGTGACAAGTATCTCGATCTTTATGGCGGGCACGCCGTCGCCGGCACCGGTCATTGTCATCCACACGTCGTCGACGCGATTCATAAACAGGCCAGCCAGTTGTTGTTCTATTCAAATCTCGTCTACTCGAGCGCGCGTGCGCGTGCCGCTGAAAAGCTCGTCTCGATCGCACCGCAGCCGCTGACGAAAAGCTTCTTCTGCAATTCCGGTACGGAAGCAAATGAGAACGCGATGCGCATGGCGCGCATGGCGACGGGCCGCGAGCAGATCATCACCTTCTCGGGCGGTTTTCACGGGCGCACTGCTGATGCAATCAGTGCGACGTTTCTCGGCAAGTATCGCGAGCTCGGTAAACCGAACGTGCCCGGACATCTCGAAGCCGAGTTCGGCAACATCGAATCCGTGCGCGCACTCGCCGGCGAAACTGTCGCGGCAATCATGCTCGAGCCAATACAGTCGATGGCGGGCGTGCGGATGGCCGGGCCTGAATTTTATCGCTCGTTGAGAACGTTGTGTGACGAGCGCGGCATCGTGCTTATCTACGACGAAGTACAGACTGGCGTCGGACGCACTGGCCAGTGGTTCTTCGCAGGCAGCGACGCGGGCGGAGGCGTCGTGCCTGACGTCGTGACACTCGCAAAGGCGCTGGGCAGCGGTGTTCCCGTCGGTGCGTGTCTCGTAACTGACGCGATCGCTTCGCACATCAAGGAGAACGACCTCGGGACGACGTTCGGTGGTGGGATGCTCGCGATGGCGGCGGTCACGGCGACACTCGAAGCGATCGAACAAGATCGCATGTTGGAGAATGTGCGGCGCGTCGAAGCTTACCTGCGATCGCGTTTGCGTGAAGTTGAGCAGGTTGAGGCAGTTCATGGGCTCGGGTTCTTGTTAGGGATCGAGTTCAAGGAAAAGGCGACCACTGTTCATAAAAGATTGTTGGAGCGGAAGATTATTACGGGTACGTCGAGCAATCCCAAGGTGCTGAGATTGTTGCCGCCGCTCTGTTTGACCGAGGCGCACGTTGACATGCTGTTATTAGCCACAGATGAACACTGATTTGCTAAACACGATTGGTATGTCGCGCGAGCAGATCGAAGGCTTGATCGAGTCTGCGTTGCGGTTTAAGCACGGTGGAGATGTTTCGAAGCCGCTCGCGGGGAAGTCTGTGGCACTCGTGTTCTTCAATCCGAGTTTGCGGACGCGCGCGTCGATGCAGGTCGGGATTTATGAGCTTGGCGGGAATGCGGTGGTGCTCGAGCCCGGTGGCACGAGTTGGACACTCGAACATCGCGAGGCTGCGGTGATGGATGGCGACAAGACTGAGCATGTCGCTGAGTTTGTGCGCGTGCTGGAGCGATATTGTGTCGCGATCGGCGTGCGAACTTTTGCGGCGTTGAAGGATTGGCAGGAAGAGCGCACTGATCCAATTCTCAATGCGTTTGCAAAGTATGCGTCAGTTCCGATCATCAA
>DASTTS010000340.1:0-10072 GCA_035760085.1 Pyrinomonadaceae bacterium | reverse complement strand
GGTGACTTTGTGAACCGGATCCGCGTTCGGCACTTTCAGACCAACGAGCGTATGACCCGCTTCGTGATATGCAGTGACGCGCTTCTCTTCGTTCGAGATCACCATGCTCTTGCGCTCAGCGCCCATCAACACCTTGTCTTTCGCCAACTCGAAGTCGCCCATCGCGACGAGCTTCTTGTTGTAACGAGCTGCATTCAACGCCGCTTCGTTAACAAGGTTAGCGAGATCCGCACCCGTGAATCCCGGCGTACCACGCGCGATCACGGAGATGTCAACATCTTCACCAAGCGGAATCTTGCGTGTATGAACTTTCAAGATGCCTTCGCGTCCACGAACGTCAGGCCTGGACACCACGACTCGTCTATCAAATCGCCCCGGTCGTAGCAGCGCTGGATCCAAGACGTCCGGACGGTTCGTCGAAGCGATCAGGATCACGCCGTCGTTCGACTCGAAGCCATCCATCTCAACCAGCAACTGGTTCAACGTCTGTTCGCGTTCATCGTGACCGCCGCCGAGGCCTGCGCCACGATGCCGGCCCACCGCATCGATTTCATCGATGAAGATGATGCACGGAGCATTCTTCTTGCCTTGCTCGAACAAGTCGCGCACGCGCGAGGCGCCGACGCCGACGAACATCTCGACGAAGTCGGAACCGGAAATCGAGAAGAACGGAACGTTTGCTTCACCCGCGATCGCACGGGCCAACAACGTCTTACCGGTTCCCGGCGGTCCCATCATCAAAACACCTTTGGGAATACGTCCGCCGAGTTTCTGAAACTTCTGCGGTTCCTTTAGGAACTCGATAATTTCCTGGAGCTCTTCTTTCGCTTCTTCAACACCAGCCACGTCCTTGAAGGTCACACGCTTTTGCTGGTTGTTCAGTAGCTTCGCGCGCGACTTGCCAAACGACAACGCCTTGTTGCCGCCTGACTGCATTTGTCGCAGCATGAAGATCCAGATTGCGATTATGAATAGCAGTGGCGCCCATGTGATGAGCATGGGCCAGATGTAACTGCTGCTTGATTCTTCTTCAACTTTCGCCACGCGCGGTTTGCCGTTCACGATCTCGCGCGCTGACTTCAATATGTCGTTCTTGCCAGGTTCGTTTGATAACGCTACTCGATATTCCTGATTGTTAACGTCGATTGCGACGGTCTCCGTTTGCTTGACAGTAAGCTGTTTAAGGTTGCCGCTCGTGATCATCTGATCGAGCTTGGTCAGATCCACGGTTTGGTAATTACTACCTCGTGGATTGACGAGCTTATACAACAGTACTGCTCCCGCGATAATCAGGAGCCAAAAAACAATCTGTCTTGCCGTAGAACTCAAATTCATTAATGCCTCCGACCCCCGATAATACCTTATCAGGGCGTCATTTGTCGCCGTTCTGCGAAATTAGATTCAACTTAAAAACAACTGTTCCCTTTGATGCAGATTCGTCCCTAAGGTTCCCCACATGTAAATCCCGAATTATCTTGTAAATCCTGTGAAAACTGACTGTCAATCGTTTTCCGACTCAAATTCCAGCCGGTTTCGCCTGCGTCTGACCTTTCCGCCGCCCGGCAACTCGGCTATGCGGCCGCCCCCGTTGCCGTCCAAAAGTTTTTCCACCGCCAAAAGGTGAACCATTTCCAACCTCCGCGTTCCGCCACGGGCGTTCGAAAGCCATTGCCGCAGCGCCCTGCGTCGTAGTGCCGGCGGCGCATTGGCCAGCACCTTTACGTCCAGCACGGGCACTTTGGTTTCACCGCTCTCCTCGCTCTCCTCGTTAGACACCGCCGCTCGCTGTAACAGTGCATCGGAATTGTTGACCAGTACTGCGCCGTCTTCGCGGAGTTGAGTCGCCGTGCGCGAAATCGCTTCGACGATGCGGTTGTTGAAGGATTGCATGAGGGGCAGTAGTTGTTTGCGCACTTTGACCCGCGCAAAACTCAGATCATCGTTCATTTCGTCAGATAAAAACTGGATCTTGCGGAGGCGGCAATAGGCTTCTGTTTCCGCGCGCCGCGCCCAGAGAAGCGGTCGGACGAGTTTGATCGAGCTGTTTTTGGCGAGGGGACGGAGGGCCTCCATGCCGCCGAGACCGAGGCTGGCGCTGCCGCGCATGAGACGCAGGAGTACTGTTTCGGCCTGGTCGTCCATCGTGTGGGCGGTCAGGACGTAGTTTGCGGAGACGCGTTTAGCGGTTCGTTCGAGAAAAGCGTAGCGCGCCTCGCGGGCGGCTTGTTCGAGATTGTCGTCACTTTCGAGCACCTTGGCGCGGCCGATCACGCTCTTGAAACCGAGTTTGGCGGACAGGTCCGCGACCCATTTCGCGTCTTTGCTGCTTGATTTTCGGAGACGGTGATCGAAGTGTGCGACGCAAACGCTGGTGTAGAGTTTGTTGTAGTTTTTAAGCTCTGCGAGGGCAAGCAGCAGGGCAGTCGAATCGGCGCCACCCGACACCGCCACCACCACCGTCTCGTCCGACATCGGAAGCTTGAGTCTGCGCCACTCGGCAAGCAACATCCGCGCAAATTGATTAACCCGCATTGCTGGGATTTTAAGGGCATACTTGAAAAGAACAAGTCCGGAAGAGGGGCTTGCCCTCGCCCTTGCTTGGATTGGACTTGTTCTTTTTCAACTGACTTTGTTCACTTGGTGTAGAAAAGAAGCCGCCACACTTTATTGAAACTATCGCGTAGTTTGTAGTTTAGAAAGCACAACGCTCGAAAATCCCGGCAGGTGAACAGGGGGACGGATGAGGGTAGAAAAACAGATACGGTTCAACGAGTGGTTGCTTGGATCGACGATTTTATGTGATTCGTGTGGCTGTCTTTGGCTCGTTCCGGCTGCACAAAAACAGGATAGCTACCTTTGCCGCCAGTGTGGCAGCCAGGTCACCAGCAAACCCGTGCCGATGACGGCCGATCAGTCGAACAAACGCTCCAATCATTAACGGATTCGCAGGCGAGCGGCCTGTGCCACAAAACATTGCCGGGTGGTGTTTACCTCACAAGCAAGCTGGTAGTCTGCTTTCTTTCATGAACGATCTCCCCGGAGTTCAAACGCTTCAGGGAGATGTCACCACCGGAGGCCAAAAATGAAATCCTTACGTCTACGATTACTCTCGATCACTGGTATGCTCGCGGCCCTGTTGCTGTTCTGGGCCTGTTACCCGGCTGCAGAAGTCACCTACTCAACCCCGCAAATAACCACTAACCAGTGGTTGATCGAGTACTGGACGACTGAGAACAAGCTGCAACTCACGATGCGCTACCAGCGCACCGGCAACAGCGGCGGTATCAGCTACCACGATAGCGGCTCTAAAGTCACGCTCGACCAGCTCTCCGGGCTTACACGCGACCAGGTCATGTCGGCAGCGGGCACCAACGTCCGCTTCCAACTGAAGCGCGACGCCGGCACGTTCGATTTCGAAGGCTGGTTCAAACAAGGAAACGGCTCCGGCCACTTCACCTTCGCACCCAACAGCTCATTCAACTCCGAGCTCGGTCGACTCGGCTTCGGCAGGGCAACCGACGACGAACTCCTGTCGCTCGCAATGAGCGATACCGGTCTGGCCGTCATCAACGAGTTGAAAGCACAGGATTACGACACGACAACGGTGCAACAGCTCGTGAGAATGGCCAATCACGGTGTAAAACTCGAATATCTCCAGGGTCTGAAGTCGCTCGGCTATACCGTTAAAAGCACGGATCTCGTCGTGCGCATGAAAGATCACGGCGTGAGCCTGAACTTCATCAAGGAACTCTCCGCGCTCGGTTACAGCAACCTGAGCCCCGAAGAACTGGTGCGAACCCGCGACCACGGCGTCTCAGCCAAGTTCATCAGCGAATTTATGGCCGCCGGGTACGAGCGCGCTACGCTCGACGAGTGGGTGAGGTTGAAAGATCACGGCGTATCGGCCGAGTTCGTGATCGAGTTGAAGAACCTCGGCTACGAGCGTTTGCCGCTCGACGACCTGCGACGAATGAAGGATCACGGCGTCTCTGCCGCCTTCGTCAAAGAGATCAAAGACCTCGGCTACACAAACACGAGCGTCGAACAGCTAGTGCGGCTCAAGGATCATGGCGTCAGCGCTGCCTACATCAAGCGCATGAAGGAGCGCGGCTTCGCCGACCTCACCCTCGACGAATACATCCGCCTGCGCGACCGCGGCGAGCGCGAATAGTTGCTGGTGCATCACAGAGGTTTCACAGATCTGCGTAAGTCGGTGTAATCTGTGGAAAAACTTTTATTTGAGGACCTAAATGAGATTAAGACGACTCCTTTCTGCGCTGCTGCTGGCGCTCTTTAGTTTACAAACTCTCCATGTTACTGCGCTGGCCGACGAAGGCATGTGGCCGTTCAACAACGTGCCGCGCGCGGAAATCAAAAAGAAATACGGTTTTGAAGTTACGGATGAATGGCTGAAGAAGGTGCAGTTGGCTTCGGTCAGATTCAACAATGGCGGTTCGGGCTCGTTCGTCTCGCCGAACGGTCTCGTGCTGACGAACTATCACATCGTTGAAGACATCGTGGGCGAAGTCAGCACGCCGGAGAAGGACCTCGCGAAAGAAGGATTCGTCGCCCGCACGCGCGCTGACGAGATCAAAGCGCCGAGTCTCGAGTTGAACGTGTTGCAGAGTATTGAAGACGTCACCTCGCGTGTGAACGGAGCCGTGAAGGCCGGCACAACTGACGCCGAAGCGTTCGCCGCCCGCCGCGCGGAGATCTCCGCTATCGAAGCGGAGTCAACGAAAGCCACCGGCTTCCGCTCTGACGTAGTCACGCTTTACCAGGGTGGACAATACAATCTCTATCGCTACAAGAAGTACACCGACGTTCGTCTCGTGTTCGTTCCTGAATTCCAGGCTGCTTTCTTCGGCGGCGATCCTGACAACTTCAACTTCCCGCGTTTCAACATCGATATGGCCCTGGTTCGTGTTTACGAAAATGGCCAGCCAGTGAAACCGGAACACTACTTCAAGTGGTCCACTGCGGGTGTGAAGGAAGGCAATCTCGTTTTCGTGACCGGCAATCCGGGTTCGACTTCTCGACTCGACACAGTTGCACATCTCGAGCAACTTCGCGACACGAGCATTCCAATCGTGCTCCGGTTGCTGGAGCGACGTGAAGCCGTGTTGAAGAAATACATGGCGATGGGCGAAGAGCAGACGCGCCAGGGGCAGAACGAGCTCAACGGTGTGCAGAATAGTTTGAAGGTTTATCGCGGGCAGGTTAAAGGACTAAAAGATCCGTCGTTGATCGCGCGCAAGCAGAAAGAAGAACAGGCGCTGCGTAAATCGATCTCCGAGAATCCCGAACGACAAAAGATGTATGGTGAAGCGTGGGACGCGATCGCAAAAGCACATAAGGCTTACCCGGGCTATATAAAAGAGCGTCGCATCTTCGAGCAAATGGGTGGCTTCAATTCGACGTACTTTGGTTTCGCACGCACACTCGTCCGGCTCGCGGATGAGAATCAGAAGCCGAACGCAGAGCGTTTACCTGAGTACACCGACGCGCGCCGTGCTTCACTCGAGCTTGGGCTTTACTCGCCCGCTCCGATTCATAATGATTTTGAAGAGTTGAAACTTGCTGATTCGCTCGGTTTCATGGTCGAGCTATTGGGCGCCGATAACGAGCTGGTGAAGCAAGTGCTCGCCGGAAAAACTCCGGAAGCACGTGCTGACGAGATGATCGCAAGTACGAAGCTCGGCGATGTAGCAGTTCGTAAAGAGCTGGCCGCGGGTGGCAAAGCCGCGATTGATGCTTCGACCGATCCGATGATCGTGGTTGCACGGATGATCGATGCGAAGGCGCGCGAAGTTCGCAAGCGCTACGAGAGTGAAGTGACGGGTGTCGAACGCAGCAACTACGCGAAGATCGCACGCGCACTTTTCGAAACGGAAGGCACGAAGCTCTATCCTGACGCGACGTTCACACCGCGTTTGTCCTACGGCGCGGTCGAAGGCTACATGGAGAATGGCAAGAAGGTTCCGCCGTTCACGACGCTTGGTGGTTTGTTTCAGCGCTCAGATCAGTTCAAACACGAGTTTCCCTACAACCTGCCGCCGCGTTGGACGGAGAAGAAGAGCGCGATCAATCTGAACACGCCGTTCAACTTCGTTTCGACGAACGACATCATCGGCGGAAACTCCGGTTCACCGACGATCAATCAGAACGCCGAATTGGTTGGGCTGATTTTTGACGGCAACATCCAGTCGCTGGTCGGCGACTTCATGTACGACGCGTCAGTGAATCGTGCTATATCGGTTGACTCGCGTGGAATGTTGGAGGTTCTTAAGAAGGTGTTTGGGGCGAATGAAATCGTTTCCGAGTTGACCGCAAGTTAATTAGCCGCGGATAAACGCGGATGAACGCAGATCAGCGTTTATCCGCGTCATGCTTTTTCCAACCCAGCGTACTTCTCCACCAATTTCTTCTGCCCGTAACCAGGGAAGCTCACCGTCAGCTTTGCAGACTCGCCGGCACCTTCACGTCGCAGCACGAGCCCACGCCCGTACTTCGAATGCTTCACGTACGAACCTGGCGTGATTTCATTTGATGGTTGACTTGGGGTTGCTTTCGAAACGTTAGGCAAACTGCCCGATGTTTGGCCCATCTGACGATTTCGCTGCTTGAAGAAATCCGCGATCGAATCGACGCTGTCGTAAGTCTTGCCCGTATATTTCTTCCGCTCTTTCTTGTACTCACCCTGCTCGTAATCAATCTGCTGCGAGCCGCCTTTGAACGAAAGCCACGACTTCCCGAGACTCAGATCCTCAAGCAACTCCGTCGGCATCTCGTTCAGGAACGTCGACGGCTCGGAAGCGAGCTCTTCACCGTACACACGACGCTTCATCGCGTGCGTCACATACAGGTACCGCTCGGCACGCGTGATCGCAACGTAGGCAAGCCGGCGCTCTTCTTCCAATTCAGAAACGTCCGTAGCCGCACGCGAATGCGGGAACAAACCTTCTTCGAGTCCGACGACAAACACGAGCGGAAACTCGAGTCCCTTTGCCGAGTGCGCAGTCATGAGCGTCACGGGCGCGTCGCGCTTGTAGTCGTCCTGATCGGAAACGAGTGCCGAGTGATCGATAAACTCGCGCAGTCCTTCGATTCCCTGATCGTCGTAATCGACCGCGGCGTTGACGAGTTCCTGCAAATTCTCCAAACGTCCTTCTGCTTCGTCCGTGCGCTCGCCACGCAGAGACATCTCGTAACCGGTTTCGATGATTGCCGCGCGAACTACGTCAGAGACAGGCTCTTTACTCGACTCGTCCGGCGTTTCGGCGAGCTTCGCGAGTTTGTTGATGATGCTGCGAAAACTCTTGAGTGCACTGATCGCGCGCGGGCCGAGACTTCCCGGCTGCTCGATCACATTCGCAATCGTTTCCCACATCGAGAGCTCGTAATCTTTTGCGCGCCGTTCGAGCTCGTCGATCGTAGTTTTGCCGATGCCGCGCGGTGGACTATTGATCACACGTCCAAGCGCGATCGAGTCGTTTGGATTCAGCGCGAGCTTCAGGTACGCGATGATGTCGCGCACATCCATGCGCTCGTAAAACGAGAAGCCGCCAATGATGTTGTACTGCAACCCCGCGCGCCGCATTGCTTCTTCAAACACACGCGATTGCGAGTTAGTGCGATAGAGCACGGCGGCACGGATGTCGAACTCTTCGCGACGATGCGCGACGATCTTCTGGGCCACCCAACGCGCTTCCGCTTCCGCGTCGAACGCCTGGTAATATCCGACACGACCACCGCGCGGATTTGATGTCCAGAGAGTCTTGCCTTTGCGCTCGAGATTGTTCTTCACGACCGCGCCCGCGACGTCGAGGATCGTTTGCGTCGAGCGATAGTTTTGTTCGAGGCGGATCGTTTTTGTTTTCGGAAAATGCTTTTCGAAGTTGAGGATGTTGCTGATGTCGGCGCCGCGCCACTTGTAGATCGACTGATCTTCGTCACCGACGACGGCGATGTTCTGTGACTTCTGCGTGAGCAGGCTGATCAACGCAAACTGGAGCGAATTGGTGTCCTGGTATTCGTCGACGAGGATGTAGCGAAACTTGTTGTTGTACTTTTCTCTGACGTCATCGACGTCGCGCAGCAGTCGCACGGTTTTGATCAGCAGATCGTCGAAGTCGAGCGCGTTGTTGCCGTGCAGGCGCGCTTCGTACATCTCGTAAACCTTCGCCATCACGGCGCGGCGCTCGTCCATGTACTCGGCACGCGCAGCGAAAGACGTCGCATCTTCACCGCGATTCTTTGCGGAGCTGATGGCCGACTGAGTAGCGCGCGGTGCAACATACTTTTCGTCGTAGCCGAGATCGCGGATGGCCTGCTTGATCAGGCGAATCGAGTCGTCCTGATCGTAAATCGTGAAGCGACGTGTGTACTTGTCGTTGAGCTTTTCGATGTCCTGGCGCAGGATGCGCACACACAGACTGTGAAATGTCGAGACAAGCGGCAGGTCGCCGCGTTCCTGCGTGCGCAGCAGTCGCTGGACGCGCTGGCGCATCTCATCGGCGGCTTTGTTCGTGAACGTGACGGCGAGGATGTTCCAGCTCGCAACTTTCTTCTCCGCGATGAGATACGCGATGCGATGCGCGATAACGCGCGTTTTGCCCGAGCCCGCGCCCGCAAGGATCAGGAGCGGTCCTTCGGTAGCAAGCACAGCCTCGCGTTGTTGTTCATTTAGTTGTGACAGGAAATCCGAATCCACGCGTGCATGCATTTAACCACATCAATTCGAGTACACAAAATCCGCGTAATCCGCGGTTAAGTTTGACCGCAAGAACCAGATAGATTCAGGATATTGTGAGAGCTAAAATTCCCACATGATGAATAACGATCAACTCTGGCAAGCAGTCGTCGCGAAAGACGCGCGCTTCGACGGTCAATTCGTATTCGCCGTCAGCTCGACTGGTGTTTACTGTCGCCCGTCGTGCCCGTCGCGTCGTGCGCATCGCGAGCGCGTCCGCTTCTTCGATCTACCCGAGGCGGCGGAGCAAGCAGGCTTCCGCGCGTGCCTGCGTTGCCAACCACGACGTGCTCGCGTTTTAGATCCACAGATCGAGCTCGTGCAGCGTGTCTGTCGTCTGCTCG
The DNA here is from genome assembly GCA_035760085.1 of Pyrinomonadaceae bacterium. Classification (GTDB taxonomy): domain Bacteria; phylum Acidobacteriota; class Blastocatellia; order Pyrinomonadales; family Pyrinomonadaceae; genus PSRF01. Next base: position 976 of record DASTTS010000340.1, on the reverse strand, counting down.
ACGAGACTGAGAACGACACACCGAAACTCGCGGAGCTCGCATCGCACGCGGGCGTCAGCGTCTTCCATTTGCAGCGCACGTTCAAACGCGTCATGGGTATTAGCCCGCGCCAGTATCTCGCTGCGCGCAAGTTCGGCAACTTCAAAGCGCTCGTGCGCAAAGGAGAATCCGTGACAACCTCGCTTTACGAATCAGGTTTCAACTCCAGCAGTCGTCTTTACGAATACGCTTCGGAAGAGCTCGGCATGACGCCCGCCACGTACAGTCGAGGCGGTCGCGGCATGAACATCAGCTACACGGTTGTCGATTCGTCGATGGGACGTCTGCTGGTCGCCATCACCGAGCGTGGTGTGTGTGCTGTGAGAATGGGCGACGACGATTCCGCGCTCGAGAAAGACTTGCGCGCAGAGTTTCCGGAAGCGCAGATCACACGCGAGGATTCAGCTCTGCGCGAAACGGTCGAGAAGATCCTGAATCATCTCGACAAGAACGAGCAGCGACTGGATCTACCACTCGACATCAGAGCGACAGCGTTTCAGCGCCAGGTGTGGGAGAAGCTGCGCGCGATTCCGTATGGTCAGACAGTCTCGTACGGCGCTGTCGCCAAATCGTTAGGCAAACCCGGCGCGGTGCGCGCCGTCGGTCGTGCGTGCGCGACAAACCCGGTCGCCCTCGTAATTCCGTGTCATCGTGTGGTGCGTGAAGACGAGAGTCTCGGCGGTTATCGCTGGGGTTTGGAGCGGAAAAAGAAGCTTTTAGAGCACGAGCGACGCACTGGAAAATCGTGAACCTTTTTCGTCGCCGTTTGCGCGTTAGGGTAAGGCGGGGGGCAGACGGCGCGATGTAGCCCGGCACTCTTGGGGGATGTAGTGCCGCCGCCGTTTGCCCCCGAGGGGATCCGGCGTTAATCCGCGTTAAGGATTTACTCGACCGTCACGGACTTCGCCAGATTCCTCGGCTGATCCACATCACAACC
>DASTTS010000339.1:0-4924 GCA_035760085.1 Pyrinomonadaceae bacterium | reverse complement strand
AGTGGGCTATTAAGGAGCTCAAACGCACCGTGCCCATCTGGAAGAAAGAGATCTTCGAAGGCGGGGAAGAATGGGTTGCCGGCGAGGGGTCAAGGTAGATTTCTCCCGCAAAGGCGCAAAGGCGCAAAGGAAGACCTCCGGTCACCGAAGGTCTTAACTTTGCGCCTTTGCGCCTTTGCGGGAGAAATCCTAATTCAGCCCCTAACTCGTTGGTGACTCCTCAGTCTCTTCCTCCGCCGCGGCTTCGACCAGCGAGGCACTCGTCACCTTATCGTTCGCGTCAGTCTTGATCAGGCGCACGCCCTGGGCGCTGCGGCCTGTCTTACGAATCTCGCCGGCCTCGAGCCGTATCAATTTACCCTGTTGCGTGATGATCATGATCTCCGACTCGTCCTCCACCGGAAACACAGCCACCACCTTACCGGTCTTGGCAGTCGTCTTCATGTTGATGACACCCTTGCCACCACGCGATTGCAGTCGATAAGTCGTGATTGCAGTCTGCTTGCCGTAACCCTGCTCGGATACTGACAACATCCGCTCCTTATCTTCTGCGGAAACAGCACAAACGGAGACGACGTAATCATCCTGCCGCAACTCGATTCCGCGCGTCCCTCGAGTCGCCCTGCCCATCGGCCTCGCATTTTTCTCGTCGAAACGAATTGCCAGCCCGTTGTGCGTGGCGATGAAGATGCGCTTCGTGCCGTCGGTAAGAATAACGTCGAGCAACTGATCGCCTTCATCCACATTGATCGCGATGATGCCGTTCGTGCGAATGTTCTGGAAGTCAGCCAGCGACGTCTTTTTGATGACGCCCTTGCGTGTGACCATCACGACGTATCGTCCTTCCGCAAACTCGCGCACCGGGACAACGCCGGCCAACCTGCGATCGGATGGAATGTTGATGAGATTCACGACCGCCTTACCACGCGCGGACGCCGCCGCATCAGGCACTTCGTGAACTTTTATCTTGTAGACCATACCGTCGTCCGTAAAGATCATCAGGTACGCATGCGTCGACGCGATGAAGAGATGCTCGACGAAGTCGCCATTCTTCGCAGCCGCGCCGAAGCGACCTTTACCACCACGCCCCTGGCGCGAGTAAGTCGTGATCGGCGTACGCTTGATGTAACCACTGTTCGTGACGGTGATCGCCACGTCTTCATCGGCGATGAGATCTTCGATCGAGAGCTCGACGCCTTCATCCACGATCTCCGTCCGGCGCTCATCACCAAAATCTTTCTTAACTTCTTCAAGCTCTTTCGCGATCACACGCCGTAGCGAACGCTCGTTGCCGAGAATCTCTTCGAGCTCGGCGATGTGTTTTATCACCTGCTCGTACTCATCGATGATCTTCTGCCGCTCGAGTGCTGATATCCTTCGCAGTTGCAGATCGAGAATCGCCTGCGCCTGAATCTCCGAAAAGGCGAGACTCTCCATCGTCTTCTGCATTCGGCCCAGATACGTCTTGAGCTGAACATCAGACGGAACGCCCTTCCACGTTTTCACCTCACTCGTCGTTTGCAACTGACCCATCAGCCACTGCCGCGCCTCGTCAACCGAGCGTGAATTGCGAATGAGCGTGACGATGTAATCGAGCGCATCGATCGCTTTCGTGAGTCCTTCGAGAATGTGGGCGCGTGCGCGTGCTTTGCGGAGCTCGTACTCGGTCCGCTTGCGCACAACCTCACGACGAAATTCGACGAAGCAGTCGAGCATCTGCTTGAGGTTCAGAACGCGCGGCTGCCCATTCACGATCGCGAGATTAATGACACCAAACGACGACTGCATCGGCGTCAGCTTGTAAAGCTTGTTGAGCACGACTTGCGGCACTGCATCGCGCTTCAACTCAACGACGATACGCATACCACTGCGATCAGACTCGTCACGCAAATCGGAAATTCCATCGATCTTCTTTTCATTGATCAGCTCGGCGATACGCTCCAGCAAGCGAGCCTTATTGACCTGGAACGGAATCTCCGTGATGACGATCGCATCGCGCTCCTGTGCGCCACGACCAATACGATCGATGCCGGCGCGGGCGCGCAACTGCAACACACCGCGGCCTTCTTCGTACGATTTTCTGATCTCGTCTCGACCATAGATGAATCCGCCCGTCGGAAAATCAGGACCAGTAACAATCTTCGTGAGGTCCTGAACAGTCGTCTCGGGATCTTTCAACAACGCGAGCGTCGCATCGATGATCTCGGTAATGTTGTGCGGCGGAATCTTAGTCGCCATTCCAACCGCGATACCGTCCGAGCCATTGATCAGCAAATTCGGAACACGCGCCGGTAAAACTGTCGGCTCGCTGAGCGACTCGTCATAGTTTGGCTGAAACGGAACTGTTTCTTTCTCGATGTCGGCGAGCACTTCATTCGCCAAACGCGCCATGCGTATTTCCGTGTAACGCATCGCCGCTGCTGCATCGCCGTCGACCGATCCAAAATTTCCCTGACCATCGATGAGCGGGTAGCGCATCGAGAAGTCCTGGGCCAATCGCACGATCGTGTCGTAAACCGGCATGTCGCCGTGCGGGTGATACTTACCGATCACGTCGCCAACGATGCGCGCGCTCTTCTTGTACGCCTTGTTGTACGTGTTCCCGAGCTCGTGCATGGCCCACAGCACACGCCGGTGCACGGGCTTCAACCCGTCGCGCACGTCCGGCAGCGCACGGCCGATGATTACCGACATCGCGTAGTCGAGATACGACCGTCGCATCTCGTCTTCGATGTTTATGTGGTTGCGTTCAGAAGTAGTTTCCATTCACTAACCTTTCCAGTACAATCCGCCACGCAGTCTGGTGCCCCGCTCAAGAGATACTGACCTTAATTTGGCGCTTTTCGGGGGAAGAAAACCGGGTGAAGCATCTGCTCAAAGTAGCCCGTATTTTAGCCTTTTTTGAGTGTAGTTGGCAAACACGAAATAGGCGAAAACTCTAATAAAATCAATAGCTTCGTGTAACCACTCCCGACGTTTTTCACGTCCGTCGGCTCCCATGAGTGAACAACGAAATTGGAAACGAATTCGCGAGCGACTCCCACTCGCGCTCCCGGTGCGCGTGCGGGGCCGCGATACGCCGACTTTTGAATGGACCGAGGTGACCAGGCTCTCCAATGTGACGCCCTTCGGCGCCGGTTTCAGCCTCAGACATCCCACCGAAAAGGGTCGACTGCTGCACATGACAATCCCGATGCCGCGGCAGTTGCGCGTGTTCGATCACATCGAAGACCAGTACCGGATCTGGGCAGTCGTGAGGTATATCAGAACCTCGATCGTGGAAAAGCAAACGGTTTTCGATGTCGGCGTTGCATTCATCGGCAAGCGTGCCCCGGCGAGTTATGAAAAAGAGCCGTGGAAGCGCTACGACATTTCTACAACTATTTTCCAGGCGCTGAGTGCTCCGGAAGATCTGCTGACGCCATTCCCGACGGACGATCAAGGGGCGCACACGCGCCACAACATCGCCGTCGATATGCGAATCGAGCTCGTGGATCCAGGCGGTGCAGTGATCGGGACTGAACACACAGTGACCGAAAACATCAGCAAAAAGGGTGCGACGCTTTTCACCACGCTCGAAATTCCGCTAGGTCGTTTTGTTCGTTTGACGAGCGAGCAGTACAGGATCACGGCACATGCAGCCATTCGCGCGTGCAGCACGGGCGCGGACGGCGTTCCGAGAATTCACGTCGAGTTCATAGATAAGGAATGGCCGTTGTAAGATAACCCCCGATTTACAACTGTGAGCACTGTAAGTAACAACGGCACCGCACCGGTGAGAAGAGAAGAGCCGCGAGCAGCGGCGACTACGCCAATGCTGCCCCAATGGGCGCTCAACATAATCCGGCCGGTTGTCGGAGCTTTCAGCCGCGTCTTATGGAAGATCGAGTTTTACGGCGTTGAAAATATTCCGGAGCACGGTGGCGTGATCGTAGCGGCGAACCACCAGACGTATATCGATCCTTTCTGGCTTTCGCTTCCGTTAAAACGGCCGACACGATATCTCGCGTGGAGTGCTGCCTTCCGTTGGCCGGTTGTTGGGACGGGTTTGAAGTTGCTGGGTGCGTGGCCGCTTGCGCTCGCGGGAAGTGATCCGGCGGCGATCAGAACGTCGTTGCAGTGGCTGCGGAATGGTGGCGTGGTGGTGATCTTTCCGGAGGGGGCGCGGAGTTCGGATACTGGTGCGTTGGATCGGTTCAAGGCAGGCGCGGTGCGGTTGGCGATGGAAGCGCAGGTGCCGATACTGCCGGTGACGATTAAAGGTGGTAATCGTGTCTGGCCGCGTGGTTGGCGCTTTCCGAGGTTCGGGAAGGTGATCATTACGTATCACCCGCTCCATTACCCGGAGCAATGTTTGAACGAAGAGACTCGTGCCTGCGCACGCCGTGAGAGTGAACGCCTTGCCCAGGTGATCGCGTCAGCGTTGTGAAGAATTTTTCTCCCGCAAAGACGCAAAGGCGCAAAGAGGAATTTGAGTTCTTCTTTGCGCCTTTGCGTCTTTGCGGGAGAAAAAACTAACTGAGCACTTTCATCATTGCTTCATGAATTAGTCCATTGCTCGCGAGGACTTGTTCGTTGTAGATGTCGAGTGGTTGATCGTTGAAGTTTGTCACCCTGCCGCGTGCTTCGAAGATCAGCAGCGCGCCGGCCGCGATGTCCCAGGGGCTCAATCCGTCTTCCCAGAAACCATCAAACCGTCCACACGCCACGTACGCGAGATCGAGCGCCGCTGAACCATCACGCCTGACCGCCTGCGCGTTCATCGTGAAGTTCGTGAAATCGCGTGCGAAGTCTGGTCGCTCGCGCACGTTGTACGGGAAACCAGTGCACAGCATCGCGCCGCTCAACTCGTCCACTGCCGACACGCGTATCTTCCGATCGTTGAGCGTCGCTCCCTGCCCGCGTTCCGCCGCAAACATCTCAT
>DASTTS010000338.1:0-8370 GCA_035760085.1 Pyrinomonadaceae bacterium | reverse complement strand
CGCCGGTGCTTCGGCTTTTGCCGCACCCTGACCACCGTCAAGCACCGCGACCACTGTGTTCACTTCAACAGTGTCGCCCTCTTTGTATCTGACTTCAGTTAACGTTCCCGCAGCGGGCGATGGAATCTCGGCGTCAACTTTGTCCGTCGAGATCTCAAACAGCGGCTCGTCACGCTCGACGCGCTCTCCAACCTGCTTCAACCACTTCGTTATCGTTCCCTCCGCGATGGACTCACCCATCTGCGGCATCACCACTTCAGTGCTCATCTCAGCTCCAACAAGTTCGTAGTTTCGTTAATAGGTTTTCCCACGCAGCGGCGCGACGACGCAGCGCCGTGGCGCCGCTGCGTGAGAAACCTCTTTTAGCCTGTGCTACCTAATAAGCCGCCAACTTACGTGCTGCGTCGACAACATCTTTTGTTTGCGGCAAATAATAATCTTCCAATGGCGGCGAATACGGTACTGGCGTATCGAGCGACGCGACGCGAATCACCGGTGCATCAAGCCATTCAAACGCCTCTTCAGCAATCAGCGCCCCGATCTCACCACCAATGCCTCCGGTGCGCGAAGCCTCGTGCAACACGATTGCTTTGCTCGTCTTCTTCACACTTGCGAGTATCGCAGGCTTGTCGAGCGGCGCCAGAGTTCTCAAGTCGATAACCTCGACGTCCAAACCTTCCTTTTCGAGCTCTGCGGCCGCATCGAGCGCCGTCAGGACCATCGCCCCGAACGTGATGATCGACAAATCTCTTCCCGCGCGCGCAACGCGAGCCTTGCCGATCTCGACTATGTAATCATCCGCCGGCAGTTCTTCACGCAAACGCGGCAAGCGATACAGTTTCTTGTGTTCGAAAAAGAGCACCGGATCTGGATCGCGGATCGCAGCCTTGATCAGGCCCTTTGCGTCGTAAGCCGTCGATGGCTCGACGATCTTCAATCCCGCTGTATTCAGGAAAAACGACTCCGCGTTGAGCGAATGAAACGGCCCTGAACGCACTCCCGATCCACATGGACCACGAAACACCGCCGGAATTCCTGCACCCCAGCGATAACGACACTTCGCAGCATAATTCGTCAGCAGATCAAAGCCCGCGGAAATGAAGTCGATAAACTGAAACTCCGCAACGGGTCGCATTCCCATTAACGCCGCACCACACGCAGCGCCGACGATCGCGCCCTCCGAGATCGGCGTGTCGATCACACGTTCTTTGCCAAACTGATCGATCAATCCGTCCGTGACTTTGAACGCGCCGCCGTACGCGCCGACGTCTTCGCCGATCACAAACACTGTCGGATCGCGTTCCATCTCCTCCCAGATTCCCTGGCGAATAGCTTCGACCAGCGTGGCCTGTCCACCACGCTCCGGGCGTGCAGATTTGTGTTCTTTTTTGACGGCAGTCGACATCGTTAAATACTCAGGCTGACTTGTTTGAGCTCAATGTCCGCATAGACATATCCCATTCCATTTCCTCCGGTAAGTGAGGTACCTTTGGTACTTCTGTGTTTGTAGTTAGCTGGTTTAAGCGTCATTAACCCTCCAGTACTTTTGGCCTAAACGCCGGCGGGACGACGTTGTTGTCGAAAACGCCATACGCCGCCTGCTCGCCTTCGGGCATCGGTGAAGACTCAGCCCAGGCGCAATCCTCGTCAATCTCGCGCAGAACACTCGCATCGATCTCTTCGAGCTTCTCTTTTGTCGCGTGATTACACTCCAACAAATATCGTTCATAACGATCGAGCGGATCGTTGTTCTTTTCCCACCACTCGATCTCGCCTTCTCCGACGTAACGCTGATCGTCGTGTTCCGCGTGGCCCTTGCGACGATACGTCTTCGCTTCGATCAAAACGGCGCCGCCACCACGTCGCGCATAATCCGCCGCTTGCTTCGTCACTTCATAACACGCAACCACGTCATTGCCGTCGACGATGTGCGCGGGAATACCGTAACCGGCCGCTTTCTCAGCCAGATCGCGCACTGCTGTTTGCAGGCTCGTCGGCGTTGAATACGCGTAGTGGTTGTGCTCAGCGACAACAATCAACGGCAAACGCTGTACGGCTGCGAAGTTGAGACCTTCATGAAACGCGCCCGTGCTCATGCCGCCGTCGCCAATGTAAGCCACGGCCACAAACTTCTTCTTCTGCATGCGCCCGCCGAGCAGGATTCCAGTCATGACCGGAATCATATCTCCCAAATGCGAGATCGGGCCAATGAAGCCCTTCTCCATGTCGCCGAAGTGGATGTTGAGATCTCTGCCGCCGGATGGTCCCCACGCCTTCGCCATGTACTGCGCAAAGATATCGCGCGGGCGAATGCCTTTCACGAGCACGGCGCCAAGATCCCGGATCAATGGAGTAACGAAGTCCTGTGGCTGAAGCGCGTAAGCGGTGCCGACTGCCGTTGCTTCCTGGCCCAGCGAGCGAAACACGCCACCGACGACCTTGGTCTGCCGGTAGAGATTAACGAGGCGCTCTTCGACAAGACGTGTAAGTTTCAGGTAACGATAAAGCTCGAGATGCTGCCCGGGTTTGAGTGTCGTCTCGGTTGAGCAGCTCAGTGGCTTGCCGTCTACGGCCTTGCGCGGCGCGTACTTCGTGCTGACGCGCATTTGAAAACGTGAACGCGCCGGGCGGCGACGACGACGGGTTGATTTATCCGGTTGGTCCATAAAGTCAATGCGTAGTTGTAGACAGGATTACAGGATTTTCATGATTGACAGGACATCTTGTAAATCTTGCAAATCCTGTAATCCTGTCTAATGTTTATCTCGTCAGATATGCACTGCGAGATCGTGCACTCCCTCAGCCGCTTCCATCACCGCCTCGGAAATCGTCGGATGGGCGTGCATCGTCCGACCTAACTCATCCGCGGTGGATTCAAGCTGCATCGCCACACACGCCTCGGCAATCAACTCGGTCGCGTGTGGACCGATGATGTGCACGCCGAGGATCTCGTCGTACTTCTTCTCACTGACAATCTTGACGAAACCCTCTTCCTCACCAAGAATGCGCGCCTTACCCGAAGCGCTGAAGGGAAACCTACCGACCTTCACATCGTAACCCTGCTCCTTCGCCTTCGCCTCGGTTAACCCAACTGAGCCGATTTCCGGATCGCAGTAAGTACAGTTCGGCACTAAACGCAGGTTGATCGGCCGCACGTCTTTCTTGCCCGCGAGATGCTCGACAGCGACGATTCCCTCTTTCGACGCAAGGTGGGCCAACAACGGCGTCGGCACAACGTCGCCAATCGCGTAAACACCCTTCTCCGCCGTCTGCTGGTATTCGTCAACCTGAATAAAACCTCTGTCGACTTTGACCTTCGTACCTTCGAGCCCGAGCCCCTGCGTGTAAGGCATGCGTCCGACCGCCACCAGCAGCATCTCTGCTTCGAGGCTGACGTCCTCGCCTTTCGAAGTCTTGCCCGTCACACGCACCCCGGTTTCAGTCTTCTCCAGCTTGTCGAGCTTTGTATCGACTTGTGACTTGATCCCGCGTTTACGAAAACTGCGCTCAAGCTCTTTCGAAACTTCTTCATCTTCGAGCGGCACAAGCCGCGGCAACAACTCGACAATCGTTGTATCCGCACCGAAACGTGAATACACCGACGCGAACTCAACACCGACAGCGCCCGCACCCATCACGATCAACGACTTCGGCACCTGCTGTAATTCGAGAATGTGATCGCTATTGACGACGTGCTGCCCATCAGTTTCAAACCCGGGAATTGGCCGAACAACAGATCCGGTGGCGATGATGATGTTTTTCGTCTCGATCGTCTGCGTTTTACCTTCAGCATCGGTGACTTCAACCTTGCCCGGCAACGCGAGCTTGCCGGTGCCTTTGAACACAGTCACCTTGTTTTTCTTCATCAAATACTCGATGCCCTTCGAGTTTTTGAGCACGACTTTGTCTTTTCTCTTCTGCACATCGGCAAAAGCGAGCTGAATTCCCGAAGCCTGCACGCCAAAGTCAGCCGCGTGCTGCATCTGCTCGTAAATGTGGGCCGACATCAACATCTGCTTCGTCGGAATACACCCGCGCAGGGTGCAAGTGCCGCCCAGCCGGTTGTCTTTCTCGACTATCGCAGCCTTTAGGCCCAACTGACCTGCTCGTATCGCTGCCACATAACCACCAGGCCCGCTGCCGATAATCGTTACGTCAAACTGTTCATTCGCCAATTTTGTAGGTTTCCCCTCGTCAAGTGCGGTAATAAAAGAAAAGACCGGGCATTATAAAGCATCCACAGATTACACAGAAATCTGCGCAATCTGTGGATGCTGAAAGTATCGCTCCGGCTATTTAGAACTCGAAGCGGGCTGCGAGCTGAACCTGGCGCTCACGGAACAACGTGCTGTCAGCGCCCGTGGTCGCGCCAAATGGCGCGTTGAAAGTCAAAGTATTCCCGGACAGGTTGTAGAGCGTGCCGTTTACACCGGTAACCTGCGTGCGATTGAACACGTTGAAACCTTCAACCAGGAATTCCACCTTCATGCTTTCCCTCAAAGTGAACCGGCGTGAAAGTCGTGCGTCCACATACCAAATGTTCGGCTGCTTGAAGAAGTTGCGCGGAACGAGCGCGAAGCGAGTCGCACCGCCTGAACCGTTCACGCCGCCGCCCGGAGTCTGGTTGGAAGCCAACCCAAACGACTGCGGGTTGATGCTGCCGCTGATGTTTCCGGTAAAGCGCGCACCCGAGAATGAATTCAGGATCGGAGCAAACGTCCAGCCATTGAAGATGTGCTTGGCCGCGCCATCCGTGAACGGATTCGGGCTGTAGACCACGCTCGCCACAAACTTCTGACGGCGATCGAAGTTCGACAGTCCGTTTTCATTCTGCTGGTTAAACGCATTGAACGGCAGGTTGTTTGACGTGAACGTGACCGAGCTCTGACCGTTGTCGGAAGCACGCGACAACGTGTAGTTCGTCTGGAACTGCAATCCCTGCGTCAGACGACGATTGGCTTGCAACACCAGCGCGTGATACTTCGAAAACACGTTGCTGCGGATCTCAGTGATCTGCGGGAACGCTGTGTTCGGTCGTGGTCCGGTGAACAGCGGCGTCCGGAATACCGAACCTCCAAACGGTCCACCTACGACGTTCAAGTTAACGAAGCGAGACGGCGCCGGCAGGTTTGTATCCACGAAGTTCGGCAGCGAATTGCCGAAGCTGCCCAGATACGAAGCTGAGACTACCGTGTTTCTCGCGATCTCACGCTCGTAGATGAAGTCCCACTGGTGAATCTGCGGGAGTTGGAAGTCGTCCTGGAAGTACTGCACTGCGCCCGGAGGCGGTGTCGAACCGCTTAACAGGTTTGGATAGATCGGCAGGAACGCACAGTTGTCAGCCGAGATACTGCTGCAAGCAGTCGGCAGGTTGTTGGCCGCGGTCGTGAACTGACGCTGGCCCACATCGATGCCAACCCCGGTGTTGACGAGTGAATTGTAGACGGTCGAGTTGATAACACGTCCGTAGTACAAGCCCCAGCCGCCGCGGAGACTGTTCTTGCCATCGCCGGTAACATCAAGGGCAAAACCGATGCGTGGTCCAAAGTTATTTCTGTCGTCGACCTTGTTGTTGGTCTGCGGCAGGCCCGGATTCACGTTGATCGGATCCGGATTGAGTTGGTACTCGTAACGCAGACCGAGGTTTAAAGTGAATCGCGGTGTGACGCGCCAATCGTCCTGGATGAAGTAGTTCAGGTCGGTGGTCTTCATTGTCAGACCGAGAACACCAAAACCCTGGTTGAAGTTTCCGGCGTAGCACTTACCGGCGCGACGAGTTGATCCAACGCAAAGACCGAAGCTCTCATCGCCACTGTTCGCAATGCCGTCGGCGTTGGGAACGAGTGCGCGAATCCCGCCGTTGGTGCGCCAGTTGGTGTAGTCAACGATGAAGTCGTTGAGACCGTTGGCGCCGGTGTAGTTGAACTCACCACCGAGGAAGCGCAGGTTGTTAATGATGTCTTTGACGAAGTTGATGTCGCCGCCCCACTTGAACGTGTGGTTGCCGCTGGTGAAAGTAACAGTGTCAGCAAACTGCCACCGTCGCTCATCCGGAAACGCCGCGCGCTCGAGAAACTCGGGCATACCGAACGAGAATCCATTCTGGATGAATGTTTGCGGTGAACGTCCGCCCGGAGCGTTAGTCGGCTCGCCTGGTGCGGGCGGTTGGCTGAACTGAAACTCGTTGTCGCGTCCCCACTGCATGCGGAACTCGTTCAGCAAGTTTGGGGTCAGAGTCGAAGCGAGTTTGACGTTCAAGGCGTCAATCTCCACAAAGTCGTCACCGAAGTTGTCGATGGCGCGCGTGTTGGTTGCTTGCGTCTGAATGCCGGCCGGCGATGCCCAGCGCAGGCGGTTGTAACTCACTGTCAAAGTGTTCGCATCGTTGACGGTCCAATCGATCTTGGGCAGGAACAGTTTCTGGTCGCCGGTGCGCGCCACTGGACCAGAGATGCTGTTCAGGAAGCTGAGCGCATCGTCGATCTGAGTATTAGTGACGCCGCGGGCGCGGATGCCAGTGCGGTTCGCCGTGTTGAGAAAACCGTTTTGCGAGAAGATTGAGAGACCCGGGAAATCACGCTTCTGCTGGTCGTAGCTGAAGAAGAAGAACGCCGTGTCTTTGACGATCGGGCCGCCGATGGTGCCGCCAAACTGGTGTCGTACGTCCTCGGGCTTGAAACCTTCGGGGACGAATCCCGGACCATTCGGATTCGGCACTGAGCGAAACGCGAGCGGATTGCGCGCGCCCCACTTGTTATTGCGCTGGTAATAGAAAGCGCCACCATGAAACTCGTTCGTACCGCTCTTCGTGATCGCGTTAACCACGCCGCCGGCTGAACGACCGTATTCCGCCGAGTAGCTCGAGGTGTTGACCTGAAACTCGCGAATCGCAGCCTGGCTGATCGAGTAGCTGATACGCGTGCGGCCACGCTCTTCTGCGAAGAAGGCCTGGTTGTTGTCGCCGCCGTCTATCGTGTTGTTGTTCAGCAAGCCGGAGATACCGCGGAAGCTGATCAGACCAAACGTGCCGTCGGGCACTGCACCGGGCGTCAAGAGTGCGAAGTTGGACCAACGACGACCATTAATCGGCAGCTCGTTGATCGAAGTCTGGTTGATATTCGTCGAGAAGTCCTGCTGAGAGGTATTGATTACCGGAGCTTCAGCGCTGACGTCTACCGTACCGGTGACCGGGCCAACCGAAAGCGCGACTTCGAGGGGAGTCTCGCGGCCGATCTCGACAATCACATTCTCTTGTGTCAGCGGACTGAAGCCGGAAGCATTGATGGTGACTGCATAGGTTCCGGGCTGAAGGTTTGCAACCTTGAAGCGTCCGGTGTCATCGGTTGTCGCCGTATCTTCCTTGTTGGTTCCAGTGTTCCTGACCGTGACCGACGCGCCTGGCACAACCTCTTTATTAGGATTGGACACAACGCCGCCGATCGAGCCGGTGGTGGTGGACTGCGCAAACGCTATCGCGCTTACAGCGAACACCAACAGGCTGGTAAAAAAGATCTTTACTATTTTCGACATACTGGGGAACTCCTTAGGCAATGAGTTAACGGTTGAATACGCCTCAGCCGCGCGGGCTGTGCCGGTCTTTAGCAGTTTGAGAGCACCTAAAATCAAATTCGAAGGAATATTGCGACGAGATTGCGACGTAAGAACCTGACTTCTATCACGCTCCGTCTGCTTTCGCAAGGTTTTACATTAACGAAGCGCGATTAAATCTGTGTAAAGAAAAACGCGGATGACACGGATCGAATCCGGGTCATCCGCATCATCCGCGTTACGAAGTTCTAAAACTCGAAACGAACGGCTAACTGAATCTGACGTTCACGGAAGAAAAATCCGTTCGAAAGATCACTCGCTGTACCGAAAGTAGGATCGAAAGTAGCGATTACGTTGTTGCCGGATGCGGAGAGCACATACATTCGGTTATTGACACCCGTAACCTGCGTGCGGTTGAAAATGTTGAAACCTTCGGCAAGTAATTCGATCTTGGATCCTTCTGTCACCTTGAAGCGACGCGAGATGCGCAAGTCGACGTACTTGATCGGCGGCGTATGGAACGCGTTGTTGGGCGTCAACCCAAACCGCAGCGATCCGTTCGAACCGTTGATGCCGCCTGCCGGGCTGGTCCCAAAAGTGCTGCCAGTAGCAACAGCCGTCGGAGGAGTGAAGCCATTAGTCACCGCCGTGTAGCGGAATCCTGAATACATATTGACGATTGGTGCAATCGTCCAGCCGTTCAGGATTGCTTTGCCTGCGTCACTGAGACCGCTGAAGTTCGTGTTGTAGACAACGCTCGCAACGAACTTGTGACGGCGGTCAAACGGAGACAAACCACTATCGGCCTGCGGATCGAAAGGA
>DASTTS010000337.1:0-16354 GCA_035760085.1 Pyrinomonadaceae bacterium | reverse complement strand
GCGATCTTGAACAGTTACAAACAAAAATACGCACCAGCCGGTCAATGGCGAGTAGGGCACGGTAAGGCCTGTCCGGGTAATACAACCTCTGCCGAGTAGGCACAGTACCGGCCTGTCCGGGTAGTACAACCTCTGCTGAGTAGGCAAAGTACAGAGCGCGGTAGAGCCGTGTTAACCTTAGTCTTATAGCGTGTTTGTTGCATTTGACCCGGCGCTACCGCGCTCGGTACTGTGCCTACTCGGCAGAGGTTGTATTACCCGGACAGGCCTTACCGTGCCCTACTCGGCATTGACCGGTGCTGGTGCGTATTTTTGTTTGTAACTGTTCAAGATCGCGCAGAGTTCCTCGGGCGACTTTTTGAAGTGGTTTGGTATTGCGCCTTCCATGCCGGTGATTTGCGCGGAGACTCTACGGCCCGTGCGCTGTTTGTTGTAGCTGTCAGAATATTTGATTGCTATCAGTTTCGTAGTGGATGGGCCGGTCTCAACGTAACCAACATAAAACTCATCGACATCGGTCCACGCGAGGTTTATTGATCTGAACGGACTCTTCAGCACAATGCCCGAGCTGTCGATTGTGAGTCGCACCGTGCCGGGAATGAGCATGTATAACAGAAAGAGAAGGCTCAAGCCGGAAAGCCCGACGACAAGAACCGCCCACGCGTCGCCATCTTGTGCAAACGCGATCCCGACCCATAGAAAAACAACGCAGCCCAACAGCAGCACTAACGTTTTTAGCCGGCTTGCCTCGAACACGAGTCTTTCGTCATTCATGCGATTCTTACTTTACGTGTGAGTTTAACAGATCTAAATTAAGTGGCAGATTATCGGAAGTGAAAGGTGAAGTCGTTATGGTTTCCTCCCGTCAGGCCATCGCGTCCGTCCTCCTGATTTTTGCCGCCGCGTTTTCGGCGTCGTCCCAGACAAAGACCGAAAAACTTGCGAATGCCAGTGTCAGCGGAAAGGTCACCCTGAAGAACAAAGCTGTCGCGGGCGTCAGAGTGTTTGCGGAAGAGCAGAACCCCAGGATCGGGACGAGATCCGGCTATCGTGCCACCACCGATCAAAACGGAAACTATCGGATCACAAACCTGCCTGCCGGTACTTACTTCATCAGACCATTAGCCCCGTCTTTCACGCTCGAAGACGAGTACACAAGCAACACCATTGTCGTTAACGAAAGTGAAGCCGTCGAGGACATCAATTTTGCTCTCGTCCCGGGTGGTGTGATCACTGGAAGGATCTCGGATGCCGAAGGCAGGCCGCTGATCGAAGAACCGGTAACGATTTTGCCGACCGATACTGCGGTAGTTGAAGGTGGAGTGTATGGCGGCGACCTGCGCACGGACGACAGAGGAATCTACAGAGCCTTTGGCTTGCCGGCCGGGAAGTACAAAGTATCGGTGGGCCACAACGAGTCTCTCCCTGGACTCGGACGACCATCGTACCGCCAGACTTATTACCCTTCGGTGACGGAGTTCGAGAAGGGCACGGTGATCGAAGTTACGGAAGGTAGTGAAGCAAAGAACATCGACATCGTCGTGGGCCGCGCGGCTACGACATTCAAAGTCAGCGGTCGTGTTCTCGATGCGCAAACAGGGAAGCCGTTGGTCAACATCAAGCTGGGCGTGTACCAGCAGCGTGGCGAATATAGCGGCTCGAGTGTCGTGGGTCGAAACGTGACGGATGCTAACGGAGAGTTCAGGTTGGACAATGTTCTTCCCGGACAATATGTTGTTTTCGTCGTCTCGGAAGAAAGCGGTGTTCGCGAAGACTCGGTGCCTTTCGAAGTTGTGGATCGCGACGTCAATGATCTCGTGATTAATGCGGGCAAAGCTGCGAGCGTGTCCGGAGTCGTGGTTTTCGAGAACGCCGATGGCTCAACCGCCACTCGCAAATTCAGTGATCTGTACATTCACGCATGGAGCGATGGTGGCGATCAGCGTTACGGTGGAGGGTCGTCTTCACAACCGGTAAATGACGACGGAAGCTTCAGGATCCTGGGATTACGAAAAGGTACAGTTCGCCTTGCCTTCATTTCGCGATCTCGTCATGACTTGAAGCCGATTGAAGTGACGCGTGTAGAACGCGATGGTATGGCGCAACCGGGTGGCTTGATCGTTAAAGATGGAGAGCAGGTGACCGGCGTACGACTCGTGGTCAAATATTTAACCGGCGGGATTCGGGGACAGATCAAGGTTGAAGGCGAAGAGTTGATAGCGAGCCAGCGACTCTCGGTTTGGATCACCCGGATAGATCCGAATCGCCCGGAGGATGAGTTCCATAATGGGAATGCGGCGCCTCAAGTGGACTCGCGCAAACGTTTTGTGGTTGAGGGGTTGGCAGCAGGTACCTACGAGGTGAGGGTCGCGGTGTTTGAGCCCGGCCGGCAGGACTCGCAGCGAATATTCAGGCAGCAAGTCACGGTTTCCGATAACGCAATCAGCGAAGTGACGATCACCATCAAAAGCAAACCGTAGATGTTTCGCGTTGCCGTTGATTCGAGCAGGGGTGGCCACGGAGGGCCACCCCTACAGTTACGAAAAGAGTTAAATCAAATTAGCGGCGTTTGCGATTGGTTGCACGCAACTGCCGGATCTGTTTTTTCAACTCCACGATCTCCTTCTGTTGCTCCTTGATTGCGTTGAGCATGGTCCAGATGATCGGATCGTTGTTCACCATCAAGTAACCCTCAGCATTCTTTGTAACCGCTTCCGGAATCACTTTCTGCACTGCTTGTGCGCCGACACCGATGCGCTCGCCCACCGGCTGAATACCCATCGCATTGTCAGGCTTGTATTCATAACGCAGCGGTTGCAACTTCATCAGCGCGTTGAGACCGCTGTTGTATGAGCCGTTGATCTTCTTCAACCGCTCATCCGAGAACGTTTGCCATGATCCGCCGCCACTCTTGCTCGCATCGCCGTTCACTGACAAGAGCTGGTCGGGAGCGGTTGTGCCGATACCGACGCGGCCGTTGGACGTGATGCGCATGCGCTCAGTTCCGATGGCGGTGTTGGTGTTACCTGCCGTAAAGAACGTAACGAAGGTTGCTGCTGATTGCCCACTAAAACCACCACCAATCGCTGCAACGTTGTCAGTGCTGTTTACAAGCGCGCCGGTGTAAGCAAAGTTCAAGTTGCCCGTGGTGAAAGGAGGTATGGCGACTCTACTAGTCTTTGTCACGCCCGTAGTTCTGGTGGTCAAACCATCATCAGCGCCAAGGATTGTCGTATTGCCCGATATGTCGAGGGGCGCGCCGGGGCTTGCGTTCAAGATACCGACATTACCGCTGGCAGAGATGTCGAGCGAGCTCGTCGGTGCGCCGGGACGGATGCGGAATGGCAGACGCGAGCCACTGGTCACGTCGCGCACGAAGAAGTTTGCTTCGTTGCCGGCGATGTCCCAGGTTTGCGCAGTGAAGCCGCCGCTGTTGTTTTGTTCGAAACGCATGGCGGGAGTGTCGGTGGTGTTTGCATGAACATCCAGCACTGGCGTTGCGGTCCTGAGTCCGACTTTGCTGTTGCTACCCACCCGGATTGAATTGGCGCTTGCGCCTGCCTCAATCGCAACCACGATCGTGCCCGTTTCGGAATTGCCGGTGGCTCCCTGATCGACAATACCGAACAGATTCGAGCCGCCGCCGGAATCGTTTGCTCTTAGCTGCCAGTTATTGGAGGGAAATCCGGCAGTCGTGCTGGTGTCGTCGAACTGGATACGCGTGTTGTTTTCTTTAACGCGGATCGTGTCGAAACCGAAGTTTTCGTTGTTAACGCAGTCAAGACCCGCGCAGATGCTGCCCTGCACGATTAGATCGTCAGGTATCACCTGATCGAAGACCATGAAACGCGGGTGGTGTCTTACCACTTTGTAATTGGTACGTCCGGTCGAGACCGGAGCGTTGACCGCTGGAGCAACGGCCAATTCGGACGCTGGTCGCACCGCCGGAACTCTTGCTTCAGTGCCGCTCGGGAGAAGCACGGAGCCATTTACGACCTGGAAACTGCCTGACTGTGTGAGCGTTTCCGATGGCAGCGCGCCGCGCTTTTTCAGATCACGTTTTACTTCGTCGGAATTGCCTTTTTCGCGAGCAGCCTTCAATGCTTCTTTCGTTTCGGAAGCGATATTGGGGGTGACGCGAAGCTCGTAGCTGTACTGCCCGTCGGGAAGGCGTTCGCCTTTTGATGAAATTAACTTAAATTCCGGAGAATAGCCGGATTTGAATTCTTTGCTGAACGCAAAGTCGTCTGGTCCGATAACAGTCAGGGTCACGGCGGCATTCGGCACGCGCACGTCAAATCTCACGCTCGCACCAAAGCTGGTGATGTTCGCGAAGTGGTTCTTGTCGTCGTTTGCCTGGCCCAGAACCGAAACATTCAAACAGGCAAGAACAAATACAATACTCAGCATTGAGGGTAGATGCTTGATAGTCTTCATGAAAAGCCTTCCTTACCGGCAAGGATGCCGATGATTTAAATGGGTGGATTAAGGGACTCTCCAAAAAACGCAGGAACAGAGAGGGCCTTAGGTGAGCGAGGTTAACAACGCAGACACGCGCGTTATAAAACTATCATTATGTTTGTAAGTCAAGAGTTAAGATCGTTGGGTGGTGTCTTAAATTTATCGGTTCCTCTCTGCGTCCCCGGCGTATCTCAGTGTTCTCTGCGTTAAGACGGCAACTCAAACGCAGAGAGCGCAGAGATACGCCGGGAACCGCAGAGAAAGATCAAATTAAGACACCAACGATCGTTGACACGTATTTTCCGATTTTTGCGCCTTTTACCGCTAAAATAGTTGAATCGTTGCGACAAGTGGCGCATACTGCGACACTATGAAGACCCTTTTGCTCCTCTCGCTTCTCATGAGTCTACTGATTCCTTTTCAAGGTCCAATTGTGTCTTCAGATGCTTCACCACTGACGGTGGCAAATTTCAAGTGGTCGCGCGCGCGACGAAAGCTGGATGCACCGCCTGTCGATGGTGACGCTCCTGCGCGGGCCATGATTCCGCAGAACCGGAACTTCGCACGCAATTCACGAATCAACGATCCGCAGGGAGTCAGAGATCCAAACCAGGACACGCTCGATGGTCGCAGTGCGGCAATGGAAAAGAGCGTGGCGGAATCGCGTGCGCCTAAGTCAGAGCCTCAAGACGGTTACGCGTACCGCATCAAAGTCCAGAACCCGACGACCAAAGTGATTGAGATAGTTTTTTGGGAGTACCAGTTCCGGGATCCTGCAAACCCCGACCTCGTCGCGCGGAGACAGTTTCTGTGTGGCGTGAACATTCCCGCAGGAAAAGGAAAAGATCTCGAAGGCTTCAGTCTTTCTGGACCAAGTGACGTAATCAATGTGAAAACACTTAACTCCGGCAGCAGCTTCAAGGAAAACGTTTTGATCAATCGAGTTGAGTATTCAGATGGTTCGATCTGGCAAAGAAAAGCCTGGAATCTTGCGGAGGTGAAAGGTAGCTACGAGCGCGTGCTGCGCGAACCGTGGCTGCCGGGAATGTGCAAGGGCCTTTAGGCAATGGAAGCGGTCGAAACTCAGAAGCCAAAAGTTCTCATCATCGACGATGAAG
The DNA here is from genome assembly GCA_035760085.1 of Pyrinomonadaceae bacterium. Taxonomy (GTDB): domain Bacteria; phylum Acidobacteriota; class Blastocatellia; order Pyrinomonadales; family Pyrinomonadaceae; genus PSRF01. Next base: position 10,775 of record DASTTS010000337.1, on the reverse strand, counting down.
AACAAATCAGAAATCTGCTGATCGACGTACTGGGCAACTCCTACCAGTGTTCAGATGCGGGCTCGGCAGAAGAAGCGCTTGCTGCGCTTGCTAACACTACCTTCGACCTCGTCATCAGCGATATCGACATGGGCGGAATGAGTGGACTCGAGCTGGTCCCGCGTGTTCATTCACTGTCGCCGGACACTGTCGTGGTGATGGTCAGCGGCAATCAGGACATTGAATTCGCGATTCGTGCGCTGCGAGTCGGAGCTTTTGATTACATCAGCAAGCCGCTCGACTTGCGTCACGTCGAGGCATCAGTTGAACGAGCTCTTAACCACTGCAACGTCCTGAAGGAGAATCGTCGTTACAAAGAACAACTCGAAGTTCTCTTGCAGGAACGCACCGCGCAAGTCGACTGGCTCGCGTATTACGACACCGTCACACAACTCCCGAATCGTGCTCTCTTTGAAGATCGTCTGACGCAGGCGTGCGCGATTGCGAAGGCTTCTGAACAGTCGCTGGGCGTGCTGTTCATCTCGCTCGATCAGTTTAAGAAAGTCAACGACTCACTGGGCCATGCTCCCGGCGATGTTTTGTTGCGTGAGTTTGCAGAACGTTTGCAGAGCTGCATTGGTAAGTCAGACACCGTCGCGCGATTTGGCAGTGACGAGTTTGCGTTGTTGCGCACACAGATCGACGGCACTAAAGACGTGATCGAAACGATCGGGGCGTTGTCGCAGGTGTTGAAGTTTTCGTTTGACTTGCCCGGGCACGAGTTGTTTGCTACGGCGAGTGTTGGTGTCAGCTTGTTTCCACTCGACGGCGAGGATTGCCAGACGTTGTTGAAGAACGCGGGCGCTGCGCTCTACAAAGCGAAGAAATCAGGCGGCGCAAACTACCAGTTCTTTACCGCTGACATGCACGAACTCGCGACCAGGCGTTTGGCGCTCGAGAGTAGTTTACGACGCGCGATTCAGAACGAGGAGTTTCTGATTCATTACCAGCCGCGCGTGTCAGTTGATTCACTTGCGATCACGGGTGTCGAAGCACTCGTGCGGTGGCAACATCCGCAGCTCGGAATCATTTCGCCATCCGAGTTTATTCCGCTTGCCGAAGATACGGGATTGATCGTGCCGATTGGTGAATGGGTTTTGCGCACTGCCTGTTTGCAGGGTCGTCGCTGGCGCGATCAGGGGTTCGCGCCGATTCAGATTGGCGTGAATATCTCGGCGCGACAGTTTCACGATCAGGATCTGACGCAAACCGTGATCAGGATTCTTGAAGAAACGGGTTGGTCGCCGAAGTATCTTGAGCTGGAGTTGACGGAAAGCTCCATCATGCAGGACGCGGAGTTTGCAGCAGACATGCTGACGCGTTTGAAGAACATGGGCATCAACATCTCGATCGATGATTTTGGAACAGGCTTTTCTTCGCTGGGTTCACTGAAGCGATTGCCGATCGATGCGCTCAAGATCGATCAATCGTTTGTGAGAGATGCGACGACCGATCCAGACGACGCCGCGCTCGTGATGGCCATCATCACGCTCGCACATAACCTGCACTTGAAAGTCGTTGCGGAAGGTGTTGAAACTGAAGACCAGCTACGATTTCTACAGTTGCTGCGGTGCGACGAGATACAGGGGTACTTTTTCAGTAAACCCCTGCCCGCCGAGAAACTCGTCTCGCTCTTTGAACCGCAGATGAATGCGGATTACGCCGATTGATACTCGAACCGTGCGACGTCCGATTCGCCGAGAATCACCGTATCACCCGGACTCAATGACGTCTCCGTTACACGCGCCGAACGCGGATCATTAACGAACGTGCCGTTGCGCGAATTCTGATCCTCGATCACCACACGTCCATTCTTGACTCCGATCCAAACGTGACGTTTCGAGATTCTCGGATCGCCGATTACGATCTGCGACGAGCCGCCATCGCGTCCGATGAAATCACCATCAGCCTTGATCTCGAACCGTTGACCCGATAAAGGTCCGGAAACGAACTGGATCGATCCGTAATTCGGGAAAGCGTTATCGTCAGCCGTGAGCGCCATCGTTCGCGAGAGATCGATGGTCATGCCCTGATCGCCTGCGACAAATTGCGGTGCCGGTGAAGATGGCGGTGCAGGTGATGGCGAGTGTGCCATTGCAACTGCCGGAGCCGGAGCCGGGGAAGGTGTAGGCGTAGGCGTATGTCGAGGCTTGCCGTCCCCTGATGGACCACTGGCTGGACCACTTGCGGGACCTGTCTGTTTGCCCTTCTTGCGTTTCTTCGCAATCACAACCCCGGCGATGATGACGATCAGCAGGAACAGGAATATCAAAACAACAGCTACCACGACCACGATAATCCACACCGGGAAGCCAGATTTTTCCTTCCCTTCAGCCTTCGCTTGCTGGCTGCTCTGAATTAGCCCATCAACTTCCGAGTGTTGCGGGAAAAGTTGCTTTACTTCTGCAAACTTCGGGATTGCGGACGAGTAATACTGGTCCCAGTAATAACCCAGGCCCTCGCGATAGAAAGTGTCAGTTGGACCTAGTTCGTTCGTAGCACCGGCACTCTTCACGTACTCCATCACCGTGTTTGAAGGCACGATGAAGGAGAATCCCGAAACTTCCTGACCATTCACCGTGTCGCCGCGGAACGTGAGCAGGCCGATGACTTCGTTCGCATCGTTCAGCACTGGTCCGCCTGAGTTTCCGTGTGTTGCGGGCGTGCTGGTTTGCAGAATCGGAGCGCCACTCGACGCCGTTTTCTTCGCGGAGATCTTGCCGTCGTTGATCGTAGCCTGAAGCGATGACTTGCTGCTGAGCAGTCCCGAGTTGAATGTGTCGGCCGCGCCTGGATAACCAATGACGGTCACGTGATCCTGTAGCTGGACCTTGTCGGAGTCTCCGAGCTTAAGAACGGGAGCGTTCTTGACTTCGATCTTGATGACGGCGACGTCTTTACCCTGATCGTTGCCCTCACCGGTCGGCGCGCCGTATTGCTTGATCTCGAAGGGAAGAGCAGTGCCGTCGGGAATGACCACGTGATGAACGAGGGTAAAGCTCTGCAACTGGCTGTGCTCGTTGATGAAATTCGCATTTAAGCTGCGCGGGTCCTTACCAATCTGTTGCCCGATCTGCTGCACCATCTGCCAGAAGAGCGCCTGCTTTACTTTGTCTTCGCCGTCCTTGGTCATCGACACGACGTGCGCGTTGGTGGCGATGTAGCCGTTGGAGCTGATGAAGAAACCCGAGCCGAGAGCAATCACCGAGACATCAAATGCTTGTCCCTGGTAGCCCGGCGGCTGGAACCAGATTTTCCCGATGGCGCCGTCGAAAATGCGCACCACTGCGGGCTTGCTGTACATTGCGAGACGTTCGCCGTCTGACACGGCACGCACCACGAAGGCAGGTTGCGTCGGAAGCAGTGTAACGACCAGAAAAAAAGCGCCCGTTGCAATAAATAGCAGTCTGCGCATAGAAAAGGCTCCTTGGGGATGTTGATTTGCGATCAAGATGTCGGTCTCAAATATTGAACGGCCTTGAAGAAGATATCAGTGGCAACTCTGAACTGAAGTAAGTGTGCTTCTAAAGGAATTCCGAACGAAAGTCAATGAAAAAGCTGGAGTCTACTGTAAACGTTTGTATGGTAACTTTACGTCCAACTGTCACAGGCGTCTCACTTTGAAGTGAAATTGGAGGGCTGAGGTCTCCTGGATGGGCAGAAACACTCAAACCCATCTGGCACGTTCCTTGCACGATTGCACTTAAGCTTTGCTCATGAGGAGGATAGAGCGTGATGAAAAAGATTAGCCTTTTTACGATATTGTTGATCGCAGCACTTGGCTTCGGCGGCTCGACCAACCTGGCACAGGACTCCACTAAAAAAACTCAGGGGCAGACGACATCAGCGGGTGCCGACGATTCCGAGATTACGACGAGCGTGGATGCCGACGGGACCCGGACCGAAACGAGGACCTTCCGCAACAATTCGCGCATCTCGAAAGTTACGGTAACGACACGGAATGGCGTGAAGACCGTGCGTGTCACTGCACATAATGGTGAAGAAAAAGTGGTGGAGACGAGCGAAGACGTACTCCATGCTACGGGCGACAAAGTTGCCGACGCCGCAGGCTTCGTTGCTGCGCATGGTGAAAAAGTGGCAAACGAGGCAGGTGACAAAGCCGAAGACGTAAAAGACAAGACGGTCACGACCACTAAGAAGGTCGGGAGTGAAGTCGGTGACAAAGCCGAAGACGTAAAGGACAAGACGGTCACGACCACTAAGAAGGTCGGGAGCGAAGTAGGTGACAAAGCCGAAGACGTAAAAGACAAGACGGTCACGACTACTAAGAAGGTCGGGAGCGAAGTAGGTGACAAAGCCGGAGACGTAAAAGACAAAACTGTCTCGACTACTAAGGACGTAGGCGGAAAAGCTGTAGACACCAGCAAGAGTATTGGAGAGAAAAGCGTCACAGGTGCTAAAAAAGTCGGCAAGAAGACGGTTAAGGGCGCAAAGAAAGCCGGCAAGGCAGTGAAGAAAGTGATTCCGTAAGTCTTTAACTTAACGGTGAAGATCAGGTATGACGGGCAGCTCGATTCGGGCTGCCCGTTGCATTTAATAGTGAAGCAGCTTGAATTAACGGTGACGCGGTCCGCCGGGCAGGCACAGTACCGAGCTCAGTACTGTGCCTATTCGGCTGGCAGGATCGGACACTTCGCAATAGAATACAGCCCACCTTTGGGTCCTCGCCTTCAATCGCAATGATGCGTTCTAGTTCTTTAACTACGTAAAGGAGTTCAGGAACAATGAAAACCGCAGACTTCGGGGCCGAAGCCCTCAACGATCAGGATCGTGCCTACAATGGATCTCGTTTCGCCGAAGTACGTGATGCCATCTTCGCAAAACCTTATCAACAAGTGTGGGGTCGTGACGGATCCGATCCGATGCCAGTCTACGAGGTTACGCTTTCGAGCGTGCTGCGTGGCGTTTTGTCATTTGGCAAGCGATACATCTTTAAACAAGCCGTCGCTCGCACGGTTGATTCTCATGCTGATCTGCGCTGGGGCGGGGACGGAAAAGGTTTCCGGCGACTGTTGCATCCCAACGGAATTTGTCTCACTGGACGATGGCAGATCACGGAAGAAACAGAATATTCCGGCTACTTCCGCAAAGGCAGCGAAGCGTTACTGATAGGACGTTATTCGACTTGCTGTACCGAGACCTGCCGCGGTCGTACGCGCTCACTGGCACTGGTAGGCAAGCTCTTTCCCACAACCGACCCGAATCACACCCACCCTCTACGCACCGCAAGCTTTTTTACCCAACAGGATATTGGCGGCGAGAACACTGACTACATCAACGATGCGGAGTTGCGAAACGCACCCGACATTCACGTGCTGCGGCGCGCCCGCGGCGTGCCAATCCTGCTTATTACGGGCCTCGTTTTTCAAAAGGTCGACAAGGAGCCCGGTCAACGTCAGCTCTATCAAATCGCGGAATTAGGCAAGCCGGATAATGAGCCCACGCGCGCTCCGAAGTTTATGCGACTGCTGGTGGCTTCCGACCAACCGAAGATCAATGGCGAGGCGCTCGATTTTCGTGACGAAGTAATGGCGCAGATTTTCGACCGGGGCGACGCCACTCCGAAGCGCACGCTGCGATTCGATATCGAAGTCACTGATCAAGGCTCAACTCACGGTCCGGGATTTTCAACAACAGTCCGCTTCAATAATTGGAAGCGTATCGGCCGGATGACTTTTGATAATGCAGTTGCCTCCTATAACGGCGACTTTGTGATTCACTTCAACCATCCGACCTGGCGTAACGATCGCAACGATCCGGCCACCGCCACCCGCGTGAACGAACGAAAAGTCTGAAAGTCCGATTTGATTAGTCTGCCTTTTGTGCTTTTTGTGCCTTTTTGTGGCTATACTACCCGCAGCAAGGAGGAGTTTCACATGGCAGACAGTTCAAGGTTTACGATCATTTGTCCCTGCTGCGAGGCAACAATGACGATTGATGCGCAAACCGGCGCCATCCTTTCGCACGAGGAAAAGGCGAAACCGCTCGCTTCGTTCGATGAGATGGTCAAAGGCCTCGACAAGCAGAAGCAGATGCGCGAACAGATCTTCGCGCAGGAGCTCAGCTCGATGAAAGACCGCGACCGCATTCTTGAAGAGAAGTTTCAGGAAGCAATGAAGCGCGCGGAGAAAGACAAAGACAAGCCGTACCGAAATCCCCTGGACATCGATTAACTACCGGAGAACGCTTGATGGTTCGTATTGCAACTCGACTGATTCTCAGTGCTTTTCTCCTCGCCAGTCTTCAGTTAACCGGGTTCGCACAAACCCGGATGCCGCAACTCAAATTCACCGACCGCACGCTCGCCAACGGTATGCGTGTGCTGGCCGCTCCGGATCCTTCCAGTCCGACTGTCGCGATCCAGGTTTGGTATCACGTCGGCTCGAAGGACGATCCGCAGAGTCGCAGCGGCTTCGCGCATCTCTTCGAACACATCATGTTCAAGAGTACGAAGAACATGAAGTCGGAGATGATGGACCGGCTGACGGAAGACGTCGGCGGCTTCAACAATGCCTTCACTGCTGATGACGTAACCGTTTACTTCGAAGTCGTGCCGTCAAATTATCTCGAGACGTTGATCTGGGCCGAGGCTGATCGACTTTCCGGTCTCAATGTTGACGATCCGAATTTCAAGTCGGAACGCGATGTGGTGAAGGAAGAGTATCGACAGGGCGTGCTGGCGCCGCCGTACGGTCGCTTCGAGTATCTGTTGCAGCAGAAGTCGTTTCTCGAACATCCGTACAAACGACCGACGATCGGTAGCATTGAAGATCTCGATGCTGCATCGTTGAAGGACGTGCAGGAGTTTCATTCGACGTATTACCGTCCAGACAACGCGACGCTCGTCGTCGTTGGCGATTTTGATCCGAAGCAGCTCGATGCGTGGGTGGATAAGTATTTTGCGCCAATCGCGAAACCGTCACGTCCGCTGCCGCGGGTGCAGGTCAAGGAGCCGTCGCGCAAGAGTGAGATTCGGTTGACGGAGTATGGGAGTAACGATCTGCCGGCAGTCGGGTTGACGTATCTGACGCCGCGACAGGCTGACGCCGATTCGGACGCGTTGCGTGTCGCTGACGTGATTCTTTCCGGTGGTGAGTCGTCGCGGCTTTATCACTCGCTCGTTTACACGCAGCAGCTCGCGGCGGAAGTTAATTCCAGTGCCGAGACACGTGAAGACGCGAGTTTGTTTGTGTTGACGGCGGTGCTGTCGGAAGGGAAGAAGGTTGAAGACGTCGAGAAGGCGATGCTGGCGGAGATCAGGAAATTGCAGGACACGCCTGTGCCGGCGGCCGAGTTAGACAAGGCGAAGAATCAGATCATTACGAATCAGTTGCGTCAACGTGAGACGAGCAACGGCAAAGCGCTCGCACTCGGGGAAGCGGCGGTGTTGCTCGGCGATGCGGCACGCGTCAATACAGATCTCGCGCGGTTGCAAGCAGTGACAGCGGCGGATATTCAACGAGTGATGAAGCAGTATTTCACGGACACGAATCGTTTGGTGTTGTACTACCTGCCGGAAGCGTCGAGGAAAAGCGGGGAGGGAAAATAACTGATGAATATTCTGAAAAAACTTCTCCCGCAAAGGCGCAAAGGCGCAAAGGAAGATACAAAACAAGAAACTTGGAGCCCGGCAGGCTTTACGCCTCGGATATTCAACGAGTGATGAAGCAATATTTCACGGACACGAATCGTTTGGTGTTGTACTACCTGCCGGAAGCGTCGAAGAAAAGCGGGGAGGGAAAATAACTGATGAATATTCTGAAAAAACTTCTCCCGCAAAGGCGCAAAGGCGCAAAGGAAGATACAAAACAAGAAACTTGGAGCCCGGCAGGCTTTGCGCCTCGGATATTCAACGAGTGATGAAGCAATATTTCACGGACACGAATCGTTTGGTGCTGTATTACCTGCCGGAAGCGTCGAAGAAAAGCGGGAGGGAAAATAACTGATGAATATTCTGAAAAAACTTCTCCCGCAAAGGCGCAAAGGCGCAAAGGAAGATACAAAACAAGAAACTTGGAGCCCGGCAGGCTTTGCGCCTTTGCGTCTTTGCGGGAGAATCGTTTTGTTTGCGGTTTTGCTATTTGGTTGTATTTCGGTGAATGCGCAAACACCGCAAGCAACGCCGCCACCCCCGGCGCCACCACGCTCGGGCACGTTCCCCAAACCAGTCGAACAAACACTTCCAAACGGACTGCGCGTGATCGTCATCGAGCGTCGCGAGACGCCGCTCATTTCCGCGCAACTGCTGATCAAGAACGGTGGTGAAGCCGATCCGCGCGAGCTCTCCGGTCTCGCCGATATGACTGCGAACCTGCTCACGAAAGGCACGCAGACACGCGACGCCACGAAGATCGCGCAGGAGGTCGAGAGTCTCGGCGGATCATTAGATTCCGGCGCGCGTTGGGATTCATCGTTCGCGATCGTCAGTGTGATGTCTTCGAAGATTCCGCAGGCGATGGAGATTCTCGCCGACGTCGTGCGTCATCCGACGTTCAAGAGTGAAGAAGTCGAACGACTGCGACAACAGTATCTCGACAACGTAACGCTCTCGCTCGGCGATCCGGGAACTATCGCGCGTTTCGTAGCGGCGCGCGTTGTGTTTGGCGATAATCCTTATGGTCATCCGATTAGTGGTACGACGGAGTCGCTCACACGCATCACTGCGGCCGACATCACGAAGATGCATTCGCGGTATTATCGTCCTGACAATGCGATTCTCGTGATCGGCGGCGACATCGGTGCGAAAGACGGCATCGCTCTCGCGACGAAATATTTTGGCGACTGGCAAAAACCGACAACGGAGCTGCCCGGGTTGAGTGCGGCGACATTGGGCACGGGTATTAAAACTGGTCGCGTAGTGGTGATCGATAAACCCGATGCCGGACAGGCTGCAGTTTACCTCGCGCGCACGGGCATCAACCGCAAGGACGCCGATTACTTTCGTGGCATCGTTTCAAACTCGGTGCTGAGTGGTTATTCGGGACGGCTGAACCAGGAGATTCGTATCAAGCGCGGTTTGAGTTACGGCGCGGGCAGTCAGCTCGACACACGCCGTGATATTGGACCATTTGTCGCATCTGCGCAGACGAAGAATGAATCGGGCGCGCAGGTGGCCGAGCTGTTGTTGGGTGAGATAAGCCGTTTGTCGTCGGCGCCGCCTGCTGACGTGGAGCTGACGCCGCGGAAAGCGGTGTTGATTGGTGGCTTTTCGCGGAACCTCGAGACGGCGAATGGACTTGTGGGCCAGGTTGGATCGCTGGCGCTGTATGGATTAGGTTTGGACGAGATCAATCGCTACATAAACAACGTGCAGGCGGTGAGCACCGCGGATATTCAGAAGTTTGCGGGCGCGAGGCTGGATGCAAAGACGAGCAATATCATCATCGTCGGCAATGCGAAGGCGTTTCTGCCCGAGTTGCAGAAGAAATATCCGGGTGTCGAAGTGATACCAATCGGCGAGTTGGATTTGAATAGCGCGCTGTTGAAGAAAAAACAACCACAGATTTAACGTATTACGGACGGATTTAATCATGAGTAAACTAAGACTGGCCGCCGTTCTGTTACTGGCCTCACTTGGTACATTACACGCGCAGCAACAGCCGCTCGACGGCGTCGACGCGCGCTCGAATCCGGCTGAGTTCTCGAAAGGATTAGGCAGCACAGATGCGGGAGTGCGACAACGCAGTGCAGAGGCACTAGCGCGCCTCGCCGCTACTGATCAGATCAAGCTCGTCCAGGGTTATCAACTTCAAGAGAGCAACAAGGAAGTCCGGCTTGCGCTTGACTGGGCGCTCTATCGCATGGGTCGGGTTGAAGCGCTTTATCGCGTCGTCAACGAACTCGACTCCGGTCGCCAGCAACAAGCTGTCGGCTATTTATCGGAGTTAGAAAGTCCCGACGTCCTTTACCCGTTTCTGAAGCGCACGAACAACACACCGCGCATCAACGCCGGTTTGCTCAAAGCGCTTGCACACATTGGCGATGCGCAGACGCTCGAGCTCGTCAAGCCTTTCCGCGAATCACACCAGCCGTACGTGGCCGAAGCTGCGGAGATGGCCCACGACGAGATCGAGAAACGTCTCAGCGAACCGGCGGTAACGACAACAAGGGCCCGGCCGCGGACAGTCGAGAAGCCGTAGGTACTAAAGAAGAATTCTCGCGCAAAGGCGCAAAGGCGCAAAGAAAACCGCAAAGAATGCACGCCAGCCTGCGCACATTTCTCGATCTACTCAACAGAGAAAACGAAATCGTCACCATCAAAGCCGAGGTCGATCCGTACCTCGAGCTGGCGGAGATCCATCGTCGCGTCATTGCTGACGGTGGACCAGCGTTACTGTTCGAGCGAGTAAAAGGCAGCCGTTATCCCGTCGTCACGAACATGTTCGGCACGGAGCGACGTATCGATCTCGCGTTTGGTCCAAAGCCGGAAGCCTTCGTCCGCGAGATGGTTCACATTGCTGAGTCGATCCTGCCGCCGAAGTTTGGCGAGTTGTGGCAGCATCGTTCGGTGGCGCTCGAGTTAGCAAAACTCGGAACACGCAACACCTCGCGCTCTCCGATCACGCAGGTCGTGGATCGACCGGCGCGATTGGATCAATTGCCGGTGTTAACTACGTGGCAGGAAGATGGTGGACCATTCATCACGCTGCCACTCGTATACACCGAACACCCGATCACCGGGAAACACAATCTCGGCATCTATCGCATCCACGTCT
>DASTTS010000336.1:0-27645 GCA_035760085.1 Pyrinomonadaceae bacterium | reverse complement strand
GAAACCTACGCGGCGGTGGAGTTTCACATTTCAAACTGGCGCTGGTCCGGAGTGCCGTTTTACGTGCGCACCGGAAAACGTCTCGCGCGCCAGCTCACTGAAGTTGCGGTGCATTTGAAGCGCACGCCACAAGCATTGTTTGCGCGCACGCCCACCGACGAAATGGAGCCGAACGTGATCGTGCTGCGCATTCAGCCTAACGAAGGAATCACTGTGAGTTTTGGCGCGAAGCGTCCCGGCTTCGAGATGCTCACCAATACGGTCCACATGGATTTCTGTTACCAAACCGCTTTTGGTGTCGAGTCGCCTGATGCGTATGAGATGCTATTGCTGGACGTGATGCGTGGTGACGCGACGCTGTTTATTCGCAGCGACGAAGTTGAAGCGCAATGGCGACTAATCACACCGATCCAGGAAGCCTGGGCCAACCAAAAGGTTAAGGACTTACCGGTCTACGAATCCGGCAGCGACGGCCCCACGGAAGCCGACGATCTCCCCATCGGCAACGGCCACCGCTGGCGAAAACTCAAGGACACCCACGCCGGCTGCGACTAAAATCGGGTTTTACGATCCGCGTTTATCTGTGTCCTAAACTAGCCACAACTGCCGCGAGCTCGTACCTGTCAACAGGCTTCGCGAGGTGCACCTGATATCCTTCTGAGAGTGCCCTCACACGATCCTCAGTTCTCGCATACGCCGTGAGCGCGAGCGCGGGTGTATGCCCGCCCTTTTTCTTCGGCAGCTTCCGAACTTTTTTGATGAGCCCGTAGCCATCCTCGACCGGCATACCGATATCCGCGATCAGCACATCCGGTAACCAGCTCTCGATCGACTCCAACCCTTCACGCGACGAGCCGACAGCCACGACTTGCGCGCCGCACCGCTCGAGCATCATCGTCAACAATGTGCGCGCATCGATCTCGTCATCCACGACGAGCACGCGCAATCCCTGCAATGACGACGGCGTCCGGTCGCGCGCTTCAACCTCCGTCAGCGCGGGCTGTTTAAGCTCCTCCGGCAGCGGGTGCTCGTTCGCGACCATCGCCGGTAACCGCACCGTAAACTTCGCCCCAAGATCTTCACCCGCGCTCTCGGCCCACGCCGTGCCGCCATGCAGCTCGACGAGATGTCGCACGATCGCGAGTCCGAGCCCGAGTCCGCCATAAGTTCTCGTCGTCGATCCGTCGGCCTGCCGGAAACGATCGAACACGTGCGGCAGAAAGTCGGGCTTGATACCGATACCGCTGTCGTTCACCACGATCTCAACATGCGAATTGATGCGTTGCAGCGTGATCTGGACCAGCCCGCCCTTGCGTGTAAACTTCACGCCATTCGACAACAAGTTCCAAACGATCTGCTGTAAACGCTCGCGATCGCCAAACACTGGTCCAACGTGCGGCTCGAGCAACACCTGGAGACGAACACCCTTCGCTTCCGCCGTTGGCCGGATACTTTCAGCCGCCGCTTCGATCACCGAGTGCACCTCACACGAAACAAACTCGAGCCGCAGCTTGCCGGTAATGATACGCGACACTTCGAGCAGATCGTTGATCAACTGGCACTGCGAGTTCGCGTTGCGAAAGATCGTTTCGATTGCTTGGGGCTTCTTGTCCGGCTCAACCTCGTCGTGCAAAAGGAGATCGGACCAGCCCATGATCGCGGTCAGCGGCGTGCGCAGCTCGTGCGAGAGTGTCGACAGAAATTCATCTTTAACGCGGTTCGCGGCTTCCGCTTCCAGCCGCGCTTCTTTTTCTCGCTTCAGCGCCTGGCGCCGCTCCGTCGCATCGTGGGCCATGCCGCGCACGATGGGTTTCTCAACGCCTTCTGTGCGCAGAGTGTTGTAGTACTCCCACAGTCTCGTTTCGCCCGTCGCCGTTTTAACTTTCATGACGCCGCGCGCCGAACCCTCTGTTTTGACAACTTGCAGGTACTCGTCAAACTGTTTTCGGTATTCCGGTAGGAGTCCCTCGCGAATATTCATCCCGATGAGCGCGTACTGCGGGTATCCCAACACACGTGCCGCCCACGGATTCACAGACAACACACGTCCTTCGAGATCGTGTGTGCAGATCAGCTCGTGACTGTTGTCGACGAGGTCGCGATAACGATCTTCACTGATGCGCAGAGCCGTCTCGGCTTTCTTGCGCTCGGTGATGTCGTGCACGAGAACAAACTCCGCGGGCCGGCCGCCGAAGGTCAAACGACTCGACGTGATCTCGACGTTGATGTCGGTGCCGCATTTCTTCCGATGGCGCCATTCGCCTGCTTCATTGACGCCCGCGCTGTCCGAGGCAAGAAAATCCTCGAGCAGCTTCACATCCTCCGGCGGACGAATGTCCCTGATCGTCATGTCGAGAAACTCTGCACGCGAGTAGCCGTAATGGCGCACCGCTGCATCGTTGACAGCAAGGAAGCGAAGTGTCGTCAGATCGTAAACCCACATCGGTTGCGGGTTTGATTCGAAGAGCAAGCGATACTGCGCTTCTGACTTTCGCAGTGCTTCTTCGATACGCGTCGCGACAGTCACGTCGAGCACGAGCGAAAGCACTGACACGAGCTTCCCATGTTCGTCATAAAGCGCGGAGTTGTACCATTCGCAATGAAGTATCGAACCGAGCTTGGTGAAATTGCGATTGCGCGAAATGCCGTGATGTTCCTGGCCGCGGTTCTGACGTTGTTCCAGCTGGTTCACGGCTTCGATGTCGTCCGGCACAACAAACTGCCAATCGCTAAAGCGCTTCCCGAGCACTTCCGCAGCTTTCCAACCGAAGAGACGTTGCGCTGCGGGCGACCAGCGCAGCACGCGAAACTCGCGATCCCATTCGATAACGGCGAGTGGCGTGTTCTCAACGTGGAAGGCAAGACGACGATGCTCGTCGGGCGGTGCTGTTTCGGCGAGCTTGCGCTCGGTCACGTCGCGAATGATGGCGACGCCACCGACCACCTCACCCGTTTCATCGTGACGTGGCGAGTAGTAACCGTCAAAGAACCCGTTACGACCTGACTGCGCGATGACGTAGGGACGATTCTCGGCCACGGTGCTTTTGCCTGCGAGCGCCTCGAAGTAGTATTTGTCTTCTCCGGTTTCTTTCAGGCAGGAGAAAAGATCGAAAGCGCATTTGCCGAGCACGTCTTCACGCTTCACGCCGGAGATGCGCTCCATCGCGCGGTTCCAGGTGGTGTAGCGGCACTCGCGATCGAAGGCGAGGATGCCGTCGACGTTGGCCTCAAGCAGGCACTTGAGAAACAGGTCTTGTTCTTGGGGTTCGTAAGACATTGCTTTTTGTTTGGGCAAGAGGAAAAAGGCTGACATGATACCAAATCAGTCTTCATCTGTGTAATCTGTGGTTAACTATGTCGCAATTTAGACAGACTCCCCCGGCTCTCAAGAACCAATACGACGACGATCGCGTCCTCCGTTCGTATCTAGCGCGTGTTCTCCCTCCCGAAGTCCTTAATGACGTGCACGAATCGCTCACGGAAATGGGTCGTCTCGCGGGCGGTGAGCTCTACGAATTGCAACTGGCCGACCGTTTGAACGAGCCCAAACTCACGCAATGGGACGCGTGGGGGAATCGCATCGATAAGATCGAGTTGACACCGCTTTGGCGTCGCGCTGAACGCATCGCGGCCGAGCACGGCGTGGTCGCCACTGCTTACGAGCAAAAACACGGCAGCTTCTCGCGCGTGCATCAATGCGCGCTTGCGTATCTCTTCACGCCCTCGACCGACATCTACAGTTGTCCCCTCGCTATGACTGACGGCGCCGCACGCACGCTGCTCAACTCCGGTAATCAGGCTTTGATCGATCGCGCGGTGCCACACTTGATCACGCGCGACACAGAAGAGTTTTGGACTGCCGGACAGTGGATGACTGAGCTTACCGGCGGCTCTGACGTCGGACTTTCAGAGACGATCGCGAAGCAAGACTCGAATACGTTTCGACTTTACGGTCGCAAGTGGTTCACGTCTGCGATTGCTTCGCAGATGGCGCTTACGCTCGCGCGTCCGGAAGGGAATCCGCCCGGCGGTCGCGGGCTTGCGCTCTTTTACGTTGAAACTAGAGACGAGCACGGTCGCCCGCACAACATTCAGATCAATCGTCTCAAGGACAAGCTCGGCACGCGCAAAGTTCCGACAGCCGAGTTGATGTTAGACGGAACACCGGCGCAGCTTGTGAAAGGTCCGACTGACGGTGTGCGCAATATCGCGCCGCTCTTGAACATCACACGTTTGTGGAACGGTATCAGCGCAGTCGCACTCATGCGACGTGGACTCGCCCTTAGTTCTGATTACGCACGTAAGCGTGTTGCGTTTGGCGCGCCATTGTCTGAAAAGCCACTACATGTCGATACGCTGGCGACGCTACAGGCTGAGTTCGAAGGCGCATTTCATTTCGCGTTCTACGTTGCTGAGCTGACAGGACAGACCGAGACGCGTGAGATCTCAGACGATGATGCATTGCTGTTGCGACTGCTGACACCGATCATGAAGCTCACCACAGGCAAACAGGCGGTAATGGTGGCGAGTGAAGTGTTGGAAAGTTTCGGCGGTGCAGGTTATGTGGAAGACACAGGATTGCCGGTGTTATTGCGTGATGCTCAGGTGCTGCCGATCTGGGAGGGAACGACGAACGTGCTCGCGCTCGATACGTTGCGTGCGTCGCAAGGATTGACGAGATTCCAGACCGTAGTGCTGAGTTGTGTCGAGCATGTCAGTGATGCCCGGCTCGCGCCGGCGGTGCGTGTCGTGCGTTCGGCGCTGGACCATGCGGCGAGCTGGTTAGCGGAAGCAAAAGATGAGGCACGTGAAGCGGGAGCGAGGAGATTTAGTCTTACGCTGGGGAGGACGATCGAGCTGGCGCTGTTAATAAAACATGCGCAGTGGTCGTTAGATCCTGAGACTGTAAATTCTGCTAATCGATTTGCGAGCGTGGGTGTTGACCACATTTTTTAGACAGGATTACAAGATTTACAAGATTAACAGGATCGTGTAATGCTGTTACATCGTCAGCGTCGCCAATCTCCAAAGAAAGGGATAACTCTCCATGAATCGGAATAAGCGCCTTTCCCTGCTCATTTTCACCTTGATCGTGGCCGCTTCCACTGCGTTTGCGCAGCAGAAGAAAACGGCCGAGCCCGTCAAGGAATACACGATCGAGCAGTTCATGAACACTGTTCGCATCGGCGGCAGCTCCTTCTCGTCCGACGAGAAGTCGATCCTTTTTCACAACAACAAGACAGGCATTTTCAATGTCTACTCCGTACCGGTGAGCGGAGGCGCGGCGACGCAGCTAACCAACTCAACTAAAGAAAGCACGTTCGCCGTCTCCTATTTTCCCACCGACTCGCGTTTTCTCTACTCGTACGATCGTGGTGGTAACGAAAACAACCACATCTACCTGCGCGAGCTCGATGGCAGCGAGCGCGATCTGACTCCCGGTGAGAAAGTGAAAGCGAACTTTCTCGGCTGGACGCTCGATCGCAAATCGTTCTTCTACGCAACCAACGAGCGTGACGCGCGTTTTTTCGACATTTATGAAATGCCGATCGACACGTTTAAGCCCACGTTGATTTACAAAGACGAAACCGGCCTGAGCGTCGGCGCTATTTCCGACGACAAGAAGTACATCGCGTTTCAGAAGAGCGGCGGCTCCCAGGCTGACTCGGATATCCTTCTCTACAACGCTGCGACGAAAGAGATGAAGAATATCACCGAGCACACCGGCGATGTTGCCAACGGGGCGCAGACGTTTGACGTCAACTCGAAGTATCTCTACTACCTGACTGATGCGGGCAGCGAATACAGATACGTTGCGCGTTACGATCTCGCGACCGGCAAAAGTGAAATTGTCGAGAAAGCACCGTGGGACGTCCAGTACACGTACTTCTCGCGCAATGGAAAGTATCGCGTAACCGCGATCAATGAAGACGCGCGTACGAAGATCAAGATCTACGAGACGGCAACTAACAAACTCGTGTCGTTGCCGCAACTGCCCAATGCCGACATCACCGGCGTTAACATCTCGCGGAGCGAGAAGTTGATGGCGTTTTATCTGAACGGCGATCGCAGTCCGAGCAATCTTTACGTCTACGACTTCGCCACGAAGAAGGCGACGAAGCTGACGGACAGTCTGAATCCTGAGATCAATCCAGCAGATCTCGTCGATTCACAAGTGATTCGTTACAAGTCGTTTGACGGCATGGAGATTCCTTCGATTCTTTACAAACCGAAGAATGCGAGTGCGACGAATAAAGCGCCGGCGTTGCTGCTGGTCCATGGTGGTCCGGGCGGGCAGACGCGCGTCGGCTACAGTGTACTCGCGCAGTATCTCGCGAACCATGGTTATGTGATTCTCGGCGTCAACAATCGTGGCTCGAGTGGTTATGGCAAGTCGTTCTTCGCGGCTGACGATGGGAAGCATGGTCGTGAGCCGTTGTGGGACTGTGTCGAGGCGAAGAAGTATCTCGCGTCGCTCGGCTATGTCGATGAGAAGAAGATCGGGATTGCGGGTGGATCGTATGGTGGTTACATGGTCCTGGCCGCGCTCGCGTTCAAGCCGGAAGAGTTTGCGGTTGGCGTCGATCTTTTTGGTGTTTCGAACTGGGTGCGGACGTTGCAGTCGATTCCGCCGTACTGGGAGTCGTTCCGCAAGTCGCTGTACCGGGAGATTGGCGATCCGGGCAAGGATCTTGAGAACCTGCGTGCGGTGTCACCGCTGTTTCATGCCGACAAGATCGTGAAGCCGCTGATCGTGTTGCAGGGTGCGAACGATCCGCGTGTGATTAAACCCGAGTCGGATGAGATCGTTGAGAACATCAAGAAGCGCAACGGTGTGGTTGAGTATGTGTTGTTCGACAACGAGGGCCATGGATTCACGAAGAAAGCGAATGAGATTCGCGCCTATAAATCCATCCTCGACTTTTTGGATCGATACCTGAAGAATGGGGATGCGGTGAGTAGCCGGTAGTTATGTTTAGACAGGATTACAGGATTTGCTGAATTAACAGGATACTATCTTGTTAGTCTTGCAAATCCTGTAATCCTGTCAAACGACTTGCTTCAGCCTTAAAGCGCTCCGACTGGCACTGATCAACTAACAATCTATACGCGTCCAACCTCTTTCTCGCGTCCTCTTTTTTCCCGCGCGCCATCAGCACCTCGATGTACAGTGGTCCGAGCCAAAGCTGACTCACCCGCGAATCGGTCGGCGACACTAAAGCATCCGCCTGCCGACAAACTTCCTCCGCCTCCTCGAGCTCATCACGCCGGAAACGAACCTCCGCCAAACATCTGAGCGTCTCGAAGTGCGTATACAACGCGCTTGGCGACTGCTCGAGATTTTCCATCGCCGTCTGTAACGCTTCGTCACGACGGCCCTGCATCACCTGCGCGACCGCGAGGCTCGGACGGCACAATGCCCGCACGCGTGTTTCCCCAATTGCTTCTCCGATGGCGATGCCGTCAAGGAACTCCTGTTCGGCCTGCTCAATCTTGCCCATGAAGAGCAGACACTGCGCGGAATAGAAATGTACCCAGGCACGGCGTTCACGTGAGTGCAGCTTTTCCGCGATCTCAATCTCGCGCTCTGCATACTTCAATCCCGCCTGGTATTCGCCTTTGTGGATAGAGTTTTCACCAAGATACTCATAACCAGCCGCTTGCGCGAACAAGATATTGTGCTTCTCACCAAACTCGATCCCGCACCGCGCCCAGCGATCGGCTTCATCATAAAGACCGTAATGTTGATATCCGGCTGACGTGTAAGCGTAGATCTGCGAGATCATCGGTGCGGCAAACGTGCTGACACTTTCGCTCTCCACTACCGGTGTAATGAGCTCAACCGCTCGCAGCAACAACTCGATCGCTTTCTTGTGCCGCCCGGCGAGATGATGAAAGCGTGCTTCGGTTGAAAGCGCGTTTGCTGTTTCGAGCGGGTTCGTGACCGGATCCAGCACCTGCAATGCTTCGCGCAAGTATTCGTGCCCCCGCGGATCGTCGGTGGTGACGAGAGAAGCCGCCGCCTGGCATTGCAAACGTACGCGCGTCGCGGGTTCCGTCGCCAACGCGAGTGCGCGTTCGAAGTGTTCTGCGGCGAGGATCGTGTCGCCGTGCAGCATGAAGGCTTTTCCGATCGCTTCTTCCTGGGCCAACTGCTCTTCCGTCAGACCGAGCGCCTCGGCACAATCGCGCGCACGCCCGTAAGCCGCAATCGCTTCGTCGAATGCAAACACTCGTGCCGCTTCCGCGGCAGCTTGTTTCGCATACTCGAGACCGCGCTGGAGATCGCCGGCCTGGATGTAGTGATGCGCCAGTTTTTCCACTGCACACTGAGATTGTGTGCAACGTTGCTCGAGTCCTTCCGCGACGTGACGATGCAAACGACGACGCCGGATCGGATTCAATTCCTCGTAAAGCACTTCGCGAATCTTGTCGTGCGTGAAGCTGAACGAGTCGCCTGAGCCCGCGGCGATCAGTTGTGCACCGGCTGCTTCGTCGAGCGCGTCGAGGAGCGTGTCTTCGTTCTGCCCGGCCGCGGCTGAGAGTTCTTCAAACGTGAAAACCTTGCCGAGGATCGCGCAAACACGCAGCACCTCGTTGGTATTCGGGCTAACGCGATCGAGACGGTTCCCGATCGCTTCTTTCACGCTCTGCGGGATCACTAACTGGTCCACGTCGCAGCGCCGCCAGCGTCCACTTTCACGCCGCACGGAACCACGCTCGATCAGTGCTTTCAAAACTTCCTCGACGAAGAATGGATTGCCTTCAGTCTCGCGGTGCACGGCGACGGCAAACTCGCTGCTCACGTTTTCGCCCAGCAGTGCGCCGAGCTGATCGCCTGTTTCCGACTCGTTGAAACGACGCAGCATGATGCGTGTGATCAAACGTTCGCGGTTCCAGTCGACGAGTGATTTGGCGAGCGGGTGTGTGCGGTCGAGCTCTGTTTCGCGGTACGCGCCGAGGATCAGCACACGCTCGTTGCGGAGTTGGCGGAGCAGGTGGCCCAGGAGCCAGAGCGTGCCGCGATCGGCCCAGTGCAAGTCGTCGGCGTAGAAGAGCAAAGATTGACGCCGGGCGACGTTCGAAAACACTTGCACGACCGCGTCGAAGAAGAGCAGTCGTTCTTCGTGCGCCGCGAGCTCCTGTCGTTCGGGAAATGGACCAAGTCGTGTTTCGATCTCGGGGGCGAGCTTTGCGATCTGCATTGCCGTGTCGCCGAGAATCTCGCGTAAATGGTCGTTGTCTTTTTCTTCGCGTACCCAGCGTCGAAACGCCTCGACAAAGGGCAGGTAAGGCGTGGCGGCTTCGTACTCGTAACAACCGCCTGACAAAACGACCGCGCCATCGACAGCGGCCTGGATCGTGATCTCGCGCGCAAGACGCGACTTGCCCGCGCCTGGTTCACCGCTCAGTAAAACTCCATGACCGCGACCTTCACGAGCGCGTTGCCACAGCTCGCGCGCCTCCGCAAGCTCGTTGTTGCGGCCGATGAGTCGACCGCGCGAGAGTGCGTCGAGAATCGCGACTACGGGCGCGCTTTCAGCCGGTAGCGATTCTGTTCGAAGCGACTCGATGAGTGCGGCACGCGTCTCGGCGGCTGAGCTGAATCGCTGCGACGGATCTTTAGCAAGTAGCCGAACGATGACTGTTTCGAGTGCCGGTGGTATGTCTGAACGAAGCACACGCGGCGGCACGACCGGCGCGTGCACGTGTTGCGAGACGATCGTCAACGGATCGTCGCCGTGAAAAGGTACGCGGCCCGTCGTCAACTCGTAAAGCAGAACACCGAGCGCGTAAAGATCGGCACGGCCGTCGATTGTTTGGCCCAGCGCCTGTTCGGGCGCCATATAAGCTGCCGTGCCGACGATGACGCCCGCGCGCGAAATGCGGGCGGCGTACGCAGGCAAGGCGAGTCCGAGATCGGCGAGCTTCACGTTGCTGGCGTCGCTGGTTCCCGATAACAAGACGTTGTCGGGCTTCAGATCGCGATGGACGATCTCGTTGTTGTGTGCGTGTTCGAGTGCATCACAGATCTGGATCGCGATTGCGACGACGCGCGTGATATCGGCCGGACGTGCTTGCGACAGTCTCGGTCCTGATACCAGTTCCATCACAAGAAAAGGAAATCCGCTTACTTCACCTACGTCGTGGATGGTGACGATGTGTGGATGATTCAGTGCGGCGGCCGCTCGTGCTTCGCGAATCAGACGCTCGCGCGCGTCGGTATTCTGCGCCGTGGCTGAGAGAACTTTCACAGCGACTTCGCGCTGAAGCTCCAGATCGGTAGCGCGATAGACAGTGCCCATTCCACCGCGACCGAGTTCGCTGTCGAGCCGGTAGCGCTCACGCAGAATCGTGCCGGGCGCAGGCACACTCGTGCGCACCTCATCCGGAAGGATGCGCGTCTGCTGGGAGTCCATGCAGAAAGAATAGCAGATTGAGAATAAGGTCCTATAGGACGTACAGGTCCTATAAACCCGTTAAGGTTTGAAGGTGTAGGTGATCGTTCCTTCGGCTTCGCGGCCGCGGAGTTTTTCGGGGACGAAGGTGGATTTCATCGCCGCTTCGGTCGCGCAGCCTCGCAGCAGCCAGTCACCGCCCGCGCCGCGCGCCCAGTAGACCTGACCGTTCTTGTCGACCATCACGCGGACCGTCACCGTGCCCGACACCGGCTGCGATCCTTTTACCGGACACTCAGCCTCCGGTAGCAGCAAAGCTTTTCCCACGATTTCGCCGCCAAGCTCGGGCAGCCCTTTCTGCACGGGTCGATGTTGCTCTGCGGCAATGCGCGTTGCCTCTTGTCTCGATTTGTAGAGATACGTTGTGATCAGTGAGCCCGCGACGATCGAACCGGCAAGAGTGACGATCAATAAAATCCAGAACAGCGGTGGATTCGACTTGGGCGGTTCAGAGATGATCGGCTCGTCTGCGTCAACAAGCGGAACGATGTGGTGCGCGCAGTACGCCACCAGATCGCTGTTATAGATCGCATTGCACTGCGGGCAGCGCTTGCGTGTTCCTGATTTCGCGGGTGTAGGTGGCGGCGTCAGAATTCGCGGCGGCGGAGTGACCGATCTCACCGGGGCAGGAGCTGGCGCGGGAGCAGGCGCCGGCTCGGGCACAGGCTCGGGTTCTGGTTCAGGGGCCTTCGGCGTCTCAATTACCGCGGCTTTCGGTGGCTCCGGCAATATGGATGGAGGCTCGTTGCGATTGAGTCGCCGCAGCTCCTGCTCGTGCAGCCTCTGTTTGAATCCTGCGACCCAGCGCAGACTCTTCTCCGCCTCTGAAACATTTTCCTTACCATTTTCATCGCCGCGCGGCGCCGCCGGCGTTTCGGTCGCGGCTTTTTTCGACTCCGGCTTCGAGTGTGGCTCCGGCGCTTCCAGCGGGATCACAATTCTTTTCGGCGGAGTGCTTTGTTGCGGGCGGTTCGTGAGAATAGACAGCGCTTCAGTTAGTCCGCGGCGCTGTGCCCACTCGATCGCGTTGAGACCGAGATTGTCGCGTAGTTGCGGGTCGGCGCCCGCTTTCATCAGGATTTTAACGAGGTTTGTGCGGCCGAAGATGACGGCAAGGATGAGCGCCGTCTGGCCGCCGCCCGTAGTTTCATTTACGTCCGCGCCATTGGCCAGTAATGCGGATACA
This sequence comes from Pyrinomonadaceae bacterium, assembly GCA_035760085.1. Lineage (GTDB taxonomy): Bacteria > Acidobacteriota > Blastocatellia > Pyrinomonadales > Pyrinomonadaceae > PSRF01. Next base: position 15,999 of record DASTTS010000336.1, on the reverse strand, counting down.
GCTTGTTCGTCGCCGCTGGTAACGGCGTTGGTCAATGGGAGGGAATAACTCACCGCACGGTCCCTTTTTTGAAACTCTCAGTCCAGCAAGAGGGCTCGTGCGTTATTCTACAGGATTAATGGGATAACTGTAGGGACGGCCCTCCGTGGCCGCCCCTACAGTTAAAACGGCGGTGGAGCACCCGCCTAGAACGGCGGTGGAATAAAAGTCGGGTTGAATCCCAGGGGCACCGGGAACGACGCCACAGTCGGGCGTACGCCCGTTCGCACCCACGCGTCAATCGCGCCAATCGACGTCAGGATCTGCGGGCCGGTGAGATTGCAGTGTCCGACTCCGGTCGTGAAAGTCTGAAAGAGAAGATCCTCTTTACCCGCTGCTGCATTCGTTTCCGCGTACGCCGACTCGTTTGCCACCACAAGCAGCGGATCGATGATTGTGTGAACGCTCAGGATCGGGTTGCGAATCTTGCCGTTGAAGTCGGTGTTGTTGCGGACGTAGTTTCGCGCAGACTGTTTGGCTTCGATCTTCGGTCGCGCGTTCATCTGCGCAAGCCACGCATCGACGACGGGCGTCGGCAGCCCGATACCTGCGAGATACGCTTTCTCGGCGGGAAGCAGATCGTAAGTTTGATCGACGTTCTGGACAATTGGACCACCCGCACGTCGCTGTAACTCGGCGCGTGCTTCAGTAAAAAAGAAGAAGTCAGTCACAGCCCAGCCCGGGAAGAATGCAGGCGGCGGTGGCGGATTGATACCGCGGCCAGGATTCTTCGCGACGAGTCGAATAAATTCAAACTTCGGAAAGTTTGCGATGTTGCTGAGCTCGGGTGCGAGCTTTGCGAGCACTTCAGTGTCAAAGTCGATATCGTTTCTAACTTCACCAACCGTGCCCCACGACGCGGGAATTCCAAACACGACATCGTAAGCGAGATAGAGCGGAACGCCGCTGTCCCAGAGTCGTGTGGCGCCGGCACCTGCGCTGCACAGGCAAAGCGCGCCGTCGTAGATGCCGTTGAACTGCTCCATACTCTTGTAACCGACAAACGTGCCGAGCGATGCCGCGACGATGATCGTGCGTTGTGGTTGGGCGACGTTCTCACGGAAGAAAACGGCCAGATTCTTAACGTCGAGGATCGCGTCGCCGATGGCCCAGCCGTTGTCTTTGTACGCGGTTCCCGCGAGTGCAAAACCCTGTGCGAGCAAAGGAGCTTCGAGCGCGGCGCTGGGTGCGACGTCGGCATTGCGGTTGTCGATCTCGCCGGGATGATCGGCCTTGTCCCGATACCCGTGCGCGAAGATGAGGAGAGTTCCATTCCATACTTCAGGCACGCGGATCCGGTACGGCGCACCATTGATTTCGCCTGACAGATCGAGCGGCGCCGCCTTCGCTGCCGGTGGGCGATTAATGAGTGCGATCGAAAGTAAAAGAACGACAATTAGAGCGATCAGGAGTCTGGCTTTCATCTCAAGCGTCCCCTTTTTGGTTGAGTAGTCGGAAGGTGGAGGCGAGACTACCACCGCGAGGCCAGCCACGGCAAGGAAAGGTGGGGTGCCCTAATTAAAGCTATCTCTGCGGTTCTCTGCGTATCTCTGCGTTAAAGGCCATTTCAACGCAGAGAACCGCAGAGAAATCTGAAATAGGGCACTACTCAAGGAAAGTTAGTGGATCAACCTGCCCTTTGGCGCGTTAAAGTACGCGTTAACTGGTAGACCAATCATCAATAGGCAGATCTGTCACTTTTCCTCGCACCGGCGGACGTAAATGGTTAAGAAGTCCCGGACAGTTGAGACTGAAGAACGATTCAACCTCGTCGTTGAAGAGTTCGGAATGCTGTTGCGGCGAGCGATCGTCCGTTTTTGCCCGCGCGACAAGGGCCTTCAGTTTGACGACATCGAGCAGGAAGCACGAATGCGGCTCTGGCGTGCGCTTCAGGATGAGAGGGAAGTGACGAACTATGCGTCTTACCTCTATAGGATCGCGGCGACCGCAACAATTGACGCCTTGCGGCGGATCCAGGCACGCCATGAAGAGCAGTTGGACATGTTGATCGAGCAAAGGACTGACGACGGCGAGATTATGCTCGCGCCGGCGCCAGTCAGGGATTCGCCTGAACGTCTGGCTGAGTGTCGCGAGGCGGTCGATAAAGTCATGTCAGCGGTGGCAAAGCTCCCGGACGCCCAGCGGCGGGCCGTCGGGATGTATTTGCAGGGGATGACAAGTCAGGACGTCGCGGATCTGATGGATTGGTCCGAGCCAAAGTCGCGGAATCTTATCTACCGTGGTCTAAAAGAATTGCGCAAGTCACTTCGCGAAGAGGGAATTGACTATGAAATTGAATAGCGACGAGTTGCGAAGTCTCTATCAACGAGAGACGTCGCGCTCAAATCGCCGTTCAGCCAGCGATTGCCTGACGGAAGATCTACTGGCTCGCGCTGTTGCCGGAGAAGTGGACCAATCAGAACGCGAGCGCATTGCCGATCACCTCGCGACCTGTTCTGATTGTGCGAAGGAATATAGCGCCATAAAGTCGATCAAATCCTGGGCTGATGAGAACGCCGGCGCGCAGCCCATTCCATTTCCCGCGAGAGCCAACGGGCATCGTCCGTTGCCGCAGCCGAGTCCTGGTTCGCGATGGCTTTCGTTCTACTTGCCGTATGCGATTGCGGCAGCGTTGTTGGTCCTCAGTGTTTTGCTGGGCGCGCTCTTGATCTCCAAGTCGCGTGAAAACCAGCGGCTCGTCGCCGAGGTTAATAAGTCAACCAGTAGTGCGGGAGATAAGGAAGCTCTCGCCGAATCACGGCGGCGCCTCGAACAGGAGAGTGAGGCAAGACGTGTTGCGGAGGAAGAGCTTGCCAGGCGAGACGCCGCAGCGAAGTCTGCGAATCGTCCTAAACAGAGTTCGGTACCCGAGGCTAATGTTCCGATTATCGATCTCAGTCCTCAGGACGCCGGCCGGGGCGATCAAAATCCGAAGGTGGCCACAGTTCAACTTTCCCCGGATACAGATCTCTTCACATTGATTCTCAACCTTGCCGGAGAAGACTCGAGCCGCAGCTACTCACTGGAAGTCACGGATCGAAATAACAGGACCATCTGGATCACTCGCAATCTGCGCAAGAGTCAGTACAACAATTTCACCGTCGCAATGCGCCGCCGCTCGTTTCCGGCCGGCGAATATCGTCTCAAGATCTACGGTTTGCGTGACGGCCGTCGACAGTTGATCGAGGCATACGCAATCCGCCTTACATATTGAAGGAATCAAGATCATGCAAAGATCTCATATTCTACTCGGCATTATTTTGCTTTGCGCCACCACTGCGTTCGCACAGGAACAGAGCGATCCTCTCATCGCCGGCCGGGCGGCTTACGCAGAAGCAGAACGAGCACGTCAGCAAAAACCCGCAAACCGGCAGGAAGCGATCAAAAAGTATGAAGAGGCGATCGCGTTCTATCGGGCCGCAGGCGAACGCTCGGGTGAAGCTTCAGCGCTGACTAACATCGGCGTCATCTTTAACCAGTTAGGTGAAAGACAGAAAGCTCTTGAATATCTCACGCAGGCACTGCCGCTTCACAAGCTCGTTGGCGATCAGCGCGAAGCAGCTCGCACGCTGACTTACATGGCTTTCGCGTCGAGTGGCCTGGCAGACAGACCAAAGGCCCTGGAATACTTCAATCAGGCGCTCCGGCTCAGCGAGGCTGCCGGTGATGGCTCAGGTGAAGCTTATGCACTCGCAAATATTAGCGGGATCTATAACGCGCTGGGAGAGTCGCAGAAGGCGCTTGATTATCTGAACCTCGCGCTTGTGAAAAGCAGAGCCGTGGGCGATCGCGCCCAGGAAGCCCGGACGGTTGCCATTCTCGGTGGTCAGTACATCCAGCTCGGAGATGGTGCGCGGGCGTTGGAGTATTTCAAAGAGGCGTTGCCACTCTACAAAGCGCTCGGTGATCGCGGCGGTGAAGGCCTGACACTTACCAACATCGGTTTTGCTTACATCAACTTGAAAGACTGGCCCAGGGCGCTGGAATATTTCAATCTCGCACTGCCTGTAGTTAAAGCCGTCGATGACCTGCGTTGGACCGAAGCCATGGTTCTCAGCAGTATCGGTCGTGTAAACAACTCATTAGGGAATAATCGTGAGGCGCTTCAATATCTCAACGAGGCACTGACGATACACAAGTCACTTGGCAATCGCATGTGGGAAGCTCACACCCTCACCTACCTGGGCGCTGCCTATGAATCATTGGGCCAGCCGGAGAAAGCGCTGGATTATTTTAATCAAGCGCTAATGCTCAGTCGTGCAATCGCGAACCTTAACGGCCAGGCCGGCAACCTTCTGCGAATCGCTCGCCTGGAACGCAACCGCGGTAACCTGAGTGAAGCACGCAGGGGTATCGAGACAGCGCTCGAGATCAACGAATCTCTCCGCAGCAGAGTTATAAGCCAGGAATCTCGTACTTCGTTCTCCGCTTCCCGGCGAGAGTATTACGAGTTTTATGTAGATCTGTTGATGAGGTTGGGCCAGGATGCGGAGGCATTGCAGGCGAACGAAAGAGCCCGCGCTCGCAGTTTGTTGGAGACATTGAATGAATCACGTGTTGATATTCGGCAGGGAGTCGACGCGCAATTGCTCGAGCGCGAGCGCGACTTGCAACGACAGATCAACGACGAAGAGCTCAGACGAGTACGCATACAGAGAGGCAAATACACTCAGCAGGATCTCGATGAAATCGAGAAACGCGTCAATCAACTGTTAGCAGATTACAATACGGTTCAATCAGAGATTCGTGTTCGTAGCCCGCGTTACGCTGCCCTCACTCATCCTGTGCCTTTGACTCTGCAAGACATTCAACAGAACGTTGTTGATGACCGGACGATGTTGTTGGAGTACGCGCTCGGCGAGGAGAAGAGTTATCTGTGGGTAGTCACGAAATCCGGGCTGAAGACTTTCGTGTTGCCGAAACGCCCGGTGATAGAGGCTGCGGCGCGACGCGTCTACGATCTATTGCTGGTCAGTAATAAAACACAGGCCAGGCGACCGGCGGAGTTGGCTCTGGCGGAATTGGGCCGGTTGATATTGGGTCCTGCTGCAAGTCTATTGACTAAAGAGCGTCTCGTGATCGTTGCAGATGGTGCCTTGGAGTATGTTCCATTCACAGCGTTATCGATCGACTCTGCCTACCGGCCGTTAATCGCGCGTCACGAAGTAATTAGTCTGCCTTCAGCATCGGTTCTGGACGCACTACGGCGCGATACGTCGAATCGTCAACCTGCCCCTGAAGCACTCGCGGTACTGGCCGACGCAGTATTTCAAAGTGACGACTCGCGCCTCAGGACAGTTGTTCATCCTGAACAATCTTGTAAATCCTGTCTACTAATGCGCTCAGCCGCGGACGCCGGTGTATTTAACTTCCCGAGATTGCCTTTCAGCAGACGCGAAGCGGAGGCGATTGTGGCTAAAGCCGGTGAACCGCGAAGTCTTAAGGCATTGGATTTCACTGCAAGCCGTGAAACCGTATTCAACACGAAGTTAGACCAGTACCGGATCATTCACTTCGCCACGCACGCACTCTTGAACAGCCAGCATCCGGCACTATCAGGTATCGTCCTGTCGCTTTACGATGAACAAGGCCGGCCCATCGACGGCTTCGTGCGTGCCCACGAAATCTACAACCTCAAGTTGAACGCTGATCTGGTGGTCCTATCAGCTTGCCGCACTGCTCTGGGAAGAGAAATCAAAGGCGAAGGATTGGTCGGGCTTACAAGGGGTTTCATGTACGCCGGCACGCCCAGCGTGGTGGCCAGTTTGTGGGATGTCAGAGACGAGGCTACCTCGGAGTTGATGAGCCGCTTTTATGAAAAGATGTTCAAGGACCGAATGAAACCGGCGGCCGCATTGCGCGCCGCGCAGGTGTCGATGTGGAAAGAGCGTCGCTGGGCCGCACCTTACTACTGGGCCGGCTTTATCCTCCAGGGTGAGTGGTAAAATTGCCGATTGCCGCGGATTGAATGAGACGCTAGTGACCGACAACTTTCCGCATCCCCGGTCAGCCTCACCTAATCAACACGACAATCGGCAATCCCTGAACCTTCCTACAGCGCGTTTAAGAAAGCGACGAGGTCAGCCCGCTCTTGATCTGTAAACACGAACCCGAGATGCCTCTCGTAGTGAAGGACCACATCGGTTAGCGTCGGTGCAATGCCGTTGTGGAAGAAGGGTGCGCGTGCGGCGAGCGCTCGCAGAGTCGGTGTCTTGAACCTGCCGAGATCATTCCAGAGTCCGGTAATGTTGCCACGGCCTGCGTCAGTCAACTGGCGAGTCTCACCAGTGGTCCTGTTACGGAACGTGTACAGTGGCAGATCCGGAGTGCGGGCCTCCGCGGACGCGGCGCGAATGTCGAACAAGACATTGTTGATGTTGGTGCCGTTATTCGCTGAGTTGTGACAACCATTACAACTGCGACCATTCGCGTTTGTGCTGTTGAATATCTCCTGGCCGCGCGCTATCTGGGCTCGTCTTGGATTTGAATGACCAGCCCACGCGTCGAAGAGATCAAACCGGCCCTGAGTTTTGTCCATGTTCGACAACTCTTCTGGACCACCTTTCGCGCCATCCGAATCGAGCCTTCCGACGCCAGGTACGATCAACTGCGCCGTTGATAACGACCGTTCAAAATTAACGATGTCGTCGATGACTTCGGGAGGAGCCGGCGGACCTTGCTGAGCACCGGTTATGTTGCGCGCCGCCTGGTTGTTCAAGCCTGAGATCAGATCGACGCTGTTGTTTCCACCGTCCCAGTTGATTGTGGAGCTGCCTTGTTTGAAGTTTATTGTCGGCATCACACGGCGCCAGTGCACGAGTCGATTAAGGTTCGCGAAGCCATGTGGATCTTCAACCGCGATCAACTCCCACTCTGAATTTGGACGCGGAGCTCCGCCGCGCCGGAACACGCCACGACTCAAGAGCATGCTGTAGGCAGCGAGTCGCGCCGCCGGTGTAGAGACGTCCATGTTTGGATTGTTTGCATCGAGCAAGTTGAAGACGGGATGAGTCCCGTCAGTTTGATCGAAGAGATCTTGTAACGTGCCCGGGTTAATGCTCCAGGCGTCTTCAGCGATATGACATGAAACACAGCTCCGCCCGTTTGTGCCCTGCGGCTGAAAGAACTCACCGGTAAGATCGACAACACCCTGTGTGCTGAAGGTCGCGGCTTTTCCGCCCGGGTTTGGATGGGGAAGGTTATTCGGGAGCTGCTGGGCTTCCATCGAATTAACTTTGTCGGATACGAGTACTGAGGCAAGTCCGAGTGCGACGGTCAGAGCGAGGACGACACGAATCGCGAGACCTCTCGAAACGCCAATTCTTCTGCTCATTTCTAATCTCCTTTATCAACGCTCCTTGGCTACAGAAGCAATGACGCAGCAGATTAGTTTTTCCTCTCATTGAATGCGTTCCGCAGCGTGTTGAACTCTGCAAATAGCAGACAAGGCCGGCGCGCTCTCGTCTTGAATTGGGTTCGTGCTGCGAGCGATTCAGTAGATTGCAGATTGAATTTCGTCGATTATGCTTTAAATCGGCGGGCATGAGGCTTGTTAATGTCCGAATCGGAATTGAATTCAGTAGATCGTGGCTGTTCACCGCTATCTTTGCATTTGTGGTGTCATGGTTCTGGCACTCCGATCTTAGGTTTGCGATTTTAGCGGCGATTTATACCGTGGCATTCCACTGGTTAGTTCTCGGGCTTCATCGACTAAAAACCAGATGACTTCCTACGCCGCTTCACTGCAAACTCCGGCGTAATATTCAACTCATACATCGACTGATTACAACACAGTCAAGTCGTGGCTCCCCACCGTGGACAGTCTTAGACAGGATCAAGATTTTTCAGGATTTACAAGTCAATCATGAAAAATCTTGTAAATCCTGTCAACGCAACTTCTTTGTCGATGCTCCACTTCAGCCTGGCTTCACTTTCTGTTGTTTCTCAGCTTCATCGGCTTTTTGCTGTAGAGTGTCAAGCAACTTCACGCTTGCCATGAGTATTGGGGCCATCCTATGACCTTCATAAATCTCCGGTCCAAACACTTCGACAGTATGGATCCCGCCGTACGTCAAAATGCTTACTCGAAAATGCTCCGCTTCGGGTTCAGGTGTTTTGTGCTTCTCCGTGGCAGGTGCCGCTCGAATGAGTGGCTCAGCGGATTTTAGAAATTCCAGGATGCGATTGTTGAGCTCTGCGTCAGTGCCGGGTGCTTCCCACGCAGTCAATGCTCCCTGTCCACCTATCCATCGTGCACGACCATCGGCGTAGGCAGCTATGGTTCCTACTCCGGCTTCATTGTGCAATTCGCATATAACTCCTTGAACCTCGGCAGCGACTTTTGGAGAAGGGCGTTCTCCCAGGCCACGCAAAGCTTTCCATGTCCAAAGCCGGACACGCGATTCGGTATCAGGTAAGGTCAGCACTTGCTTCAAATATTTCTTAGCTTCTTCCAGTTGGCCCTTCTGAGATGCGGCTAAGGATGAAGCCCACAGTGAAAACGGATCGTTCGCTACACCTTCCGGAGGACGATTCTCCACATGCTTTAACACTTCTTCGAGTGGCTGGTCGGCAAAGAGCAAGTCTTTGACCTCTGCATGAAATGCCGCGCTCTTATCAGGTGTGGGTTGAGGTTGCGCGGAGGCTCCAGTTTGAGGACTTGGCTTGAAAACGAAAAACCATATCAAAAGGGTAAGCGCCAACCCCGCTGCTGCGATCAGAATCAATACTTTCATGATTTCACTCACTTGCGGCGCGTCGGATCGTGAAGCCGCCGCCTTCTGATTCAAGCAGAAACACTTCAACACCCAACTCATCAGCGATCCGGTCGGGACTGGCCCTGTCTAACGGAAAGCCAATTACATGGATCGCGCTCCATGGCTCAGGCGCTGAGTACTCGTCGTGGTGCCGATCAATCGTGCTCAGGAAGTTGTAAAAGGAGTCGTTGACGTCCTGAGCGCCATTGAAGGTAGTGACGCCGTGCAAAGGCGAGGGGCTGCCTGAATCGCGGTCCCAGACAACGCGGGCTGCGGCATCATTCTGCGGCGACTTGATCAACCACACGTGTGCGCTCCGCGACAGAGACCACAAGTCTCCCGGGAACGCCTCGTCAAGAATTAAGAACACCTCGTGACTCATCACTACACCTCTGTTAGCCAGGCCACGTCAGTCAACGGCAGGATGCGAAATTGATGTAACGTGAAGAATAACGTCAGGTCCTTTGCGGTGTCGATCCAGACGCCGTCTGCGTCCAGTATGCGTCCCGCTATTGCCAGCATCTCCAGCCCTTCCGATTTCCCGCCCTCCCATTCCGCAGTTGTGAGAAGGCCGAGATCATGCTTTTCACCGAAGGCTCGCACCTCGTGCACGCGATCTCTGGCCCGGTCGCAAACGGCCTCGTTGGCCCATGACCACAGAAAGGTCCCTTCGCACGTGGACACTGAGCCAACGTCACAGAGGTCGGCCACCACCGCGTGCTCAGGGAAAAGGAAGGCGATCTGAGCGTGCACCAGGTTCCAGCGATAAGGCCGTCCGTCGAGGTCGAATTTCTCTTGGGACGCACGGTTTCGCATCTCCATAAGCCGCACCGCCTCCTGACTCCATAATCCCCAATCTTGCTCCTCTGGTTCCATTCAAGTGCACCTCACAGTGAATCTCGACATTTTAGTTTTCAGTGCCCACGAAGACCAGACTTCCAGTCAACAGTTATCGCCTTGAGTGGTGTCTTAAATTGAGCGATTTTCTCTGCGTCCTCGGCGTATCTCAGTGTTCTCTGCGTTAAACGACAACTCAAACGCAGAGGGCGCAGAGATACGCCGAGAACCGCAGAGAAGATTTTCAAATTAAGACACCATCTCGCCTTGATGAAAACTACAATGTGAGTTACAAACCGCTACTAGCGAAACTCAACTTCTCGAGATTTGAAAATTGCGACTACCTTACAGGAGATATCGTTATGCGAATCGCCCAGGTCGCTCCGCTTTTTATTAGCGTGCCACCCAAACTTTCCGGAGGCACCGAGCGTGTGGTCTCATATCTGACTGAAGAACTGGTGGCGCAAGGGCACGAGGTTACGCTCTTTGCCAGCGGCGACTCAGAGACTAGCGCGGAGCTGGTCAAGGTTTGCCCCCGGGCGCTGTGGCAACTTGCGAACCCTGAAGACCCGGTACCTCATTACAACAGAATGATGCAGTTGGTATTTGAAGATGCCTCCCGCTTTGATTTCATTCACTTCCACACCGAGTCGCGTCAGTTTCCTATCTTGCGTCACCGACCTCGCCCAAACGTCACGACGTTGCATGGGCAACTTGGCCCCTGGCAGAAATCGTTCTTCGATGAATACAACTCGCCATTGGTATCAATTTCTGACAATCAACGTTTACCAATTTTGCAGGCTAACTGGCAGGCGACGATTTATCACGGGTTGCCGCGCGATTTGTACACTTTCCGGAAAGCACCGGGTGATTACCTTGCTTTCATAGGTCGCGCTTCATTTGAAAAACGATTGGATCGAGCCATTCGCATCGCCTGCCAGGCAAAGATGAAACTCAAAGTCGCGGCGCCGATCAACCGGCATGACGAACACTACAAACGAGACATCGAACCACTGCTCGATGAAGCGCGAGACTGGGTGGAGTTCATCGGCGAAGTAGGGGGAAGTCAGAAAGATGAGTTCCTCGGCAATGCCCGTGCAATGCTGTTCCCGATAGATTGGCCCGAGCCGTTCGGCCTTGTGATGATCGAGTCGCTGGCCTGCGGTACGCCGGTCATTGCGTGGCGCAATGGATCAGTGCCGGAAGTGATCGACGATGGGCGCACTGGATTCATCGTGGAGAGTGTGGACGAAGCTGTAGAAGCTGTAGCGCGCGTTGGTGATCTTAACCGCGAAACCTGCCGTCAAGTATTCGAAGAACGCTTCGATGCCGTGCGTATGGCTCGTGAGTATGTAAACGTTTATCAGCGGTTAGCGAACTTCGCATAGATTTGTTAGACGTTGCATCGCTTTAGTGAGCTCCGAGCAAAGCCGTTAGACCATCGGCGAACTTGCCACGCCAGCTCAACCCATCATGGCCGCCTACGAATTGTTGAAATTGAACGTCGTACCCTTTCGCCAGTAACACATCACGTAGTTGACGCGTGGCTTCCAGAATGCCGCCACCGGTGCCGTCCCGGTCTATTTCAAACGTTCCGGCAGTCAAATAAAAACGCAGCGGCAGCTTCCGGCTGGCGAGGAACTCCTTAACCAGGAAATTGCCTTCAGTGGTTGCGTCCACGGAAGACTCTCCGTCAGTTCTCCCGCCCGAGTCAGGACAACGCGAACCGCATATTCCATCGTTGTGTTCAAACGACCACCAAAAGGCGCCGGACAGACTCAGCACGTTGCCAAAGACTTCCGAGTGACGCAGCGCAACATACGCTGATGCGAGCCCGCCGGCGCTATATCCTGTGATCACGGTTTGTTTCGGATCTTTGGTGACGTTGTAATGCGATCGAACCCAGGGCACAAGCTCCTTTGCCATGAAATCCGCGAACTCAGCATTTGCGACCAGATCAACGAGGCGACGACGAGGAACGTTATCAACAAAGACCGCCACCGTCGGCGGAATCTTCGAAGCTGCAATGAGGTTATTTAGTGTCGTTACCCGATACGGATCGTCTGCCAGGTCTTCGCCGTCGAATAGAATTAACAGCGCGTTGGGTGGACCATCTGCTTTGTAATTGGCCGGCGTGTAAACGGAAATCGGACGATCAATTTTCTGAATGGCGCTCTTGATGCTTTGCTTCTCCACGCGTCCTTCAGCTATTCCAGGTTTGGCGACCAGCCATGGTTGCGGCGCAGCTCCCGGCAACTCGGCTATGCTTTGACAGTTGAACTTGCCCGTATTTGGCGGACACTGGCGATGAGGATTGAGCGGATCAGATTGCCGGGTGGCCGTGCGCTGTGCGGCGCGAGGACCGGTGAAGGTCAAAGGATCATTGGGCGACACTTGATAGGTAAACCGAGCGGCGCTGGGCAGCTTTACCGTCAAATACCAGACGTCTGAATCAGGAATTCGATGCATTGAAAAGTCGGCGGGAGGACCAACTCCCATAAACGAACCTCTAACGAAGACGTTTCTTGTATCGTGTACGCTTCGCCAGAGAAACGTCACCAGTTGATACTTGCCGTCTGAACCATATGGCTCGACCAGCGGAGTGCTTTCAGCGGCTACTTGTTTCCAGAAGCTGTCGGTATTCGTCTGACCTGCGGCAATCTGTTTGCGAAGAGCCTGAATTCGTGGGCTCGGAAAAGGATCGGTCCAGGGCTCGGGTTTCAATCGTTCGTTGAGCGCGATCACCTCACCGGCGGTCAACTCGTAAGTGGCTGATTGGTCGCCTGTATTCTCCAATTTGAACGAATACGTGCCGGCGCCCTCGGCGGTGAAGGGAAAAGAGCCTTTCGCCTCATCTCTTCCGACAATGCGTCGAGCAATCGTGCCGTCCGGGTTCAGCAGAAAAAAGTTGATCTTGCCTTTGAACGCAATCGAAACGTTGACATAGTCTCCATCATTCAGTGTGACTGAGAATACTTCAGACTTGCCTGGCTCGAGCTTTCGAGAGACGGGTTGATTTGGCGAGAGTTTTTCCTGCGCCATAACTCCTGGCGCGATCGAGAAGAGGATCGTCAGTATCAGGAAACGGATTTTCATAAAGGGTTTTCGTGGAAGTCGCATTAATCCATATTCTTTAGCGACGGTTCTTCTGTATGTTAGCCGATTACGATTTTGTATCGTCTTAAGAATAACGAAACGCTCTGCGATATTTGCCAGGCGTCGTACCTACATACAATTTGAAGAGTCGTGAGAAGTGGCTCTGATCTACAAAACCTGCTTGCAAAGCAATCGCAGCTAAGGGGAGATCTCCTTTTTTGAGTTCATCGCAGGCATGTTCGATTCTTAGCTTGCGGACAAACTCGCCGATAGTTACTCCAAACTTTTCGCGGAAAGCTGTGGCCAGGTAAACGGGATGAACACCGACTTCAGCAGCGATTTGCGTGAGCTGCAACGTTTCAGGAAAATGTTCGATGATCATTTCGCGAGCTTGCTTCAGCCACGGAGGCGCGCTCTGAGCTCTGGTGCTGCGCTGCCGCGCGGCGTCGGCCAAAAGCTCGAGCGTGAGGCCTTCAATCGCCAACTTTGCGGCGGTGTCGGTTTTGTGAAACTCGCGATTCAGTCTGGCGCATAATCGAGGCGCCGCACCTCCACAGAAATCATGTGCACTTCTCAGGCTAAGAGAGTCAGCGCGAAGCAGTTCGATCCATCGCGGAGAGATCTCAACCACGAACACCCGGCTCTTTATGTCATGAAGGAATGCTTCGTGTGGTTCGTCCGACGCGCGATATGTAACAGTGGAAGGTTTGCACAGAATTTCTCGCAGCCCGTAACGCTCCGTGTAAGCTCCTTGCAGCACAAAACAAAAATACGATCTTTCGTGAGCGTGTGGCGGTAGCCGTGCGCGTGCGTCGTACGCTGCTTCCGTCAGTATGAAGTCCGAAACATTTAAGCTTTTTGTGACGCGCCCCTGCAAAGAACCAGGCCGTAATTTTTCGACCATACATTAGCTCCAGGGTTAGTTTACACCCGTTAGAATTCTCACGCAGCGGCGCAACGGCGCAAAGCGCTGCCGCGTTTCTAAGGGGTTTCTTTGCGCCGTTGCGCCGCTGCGTGAGAAAACATTCTTTCCTCGCCAAAACCTTGGTTTACTCCGATCAACCGAAGTAAGATACAGCCTCAGAAAACGCAGCGCTCTAAACTTTCCAAAGGCTCGTCTCTGATGGTTACCACTCTCATACCTCCATGTTGGCTAGCACGCGCAAAGAAGCGTTCGCTTCTTCTTACGTCGACCCTGCTGTTGCTTGTCCTCTATTCATTTGGCGGCAACGCACAAACGCCCAGCAAACCTCCAACTGCATCGATTTCCGGTCGCGTCACAATTGACGGCAAGGGCGTTGCCGGCGTAACGGTCACGGCCACGACGAGCAGTTCGCCATTGGACAATCGAACGGTCGCCAAGACAACAACTGATGACGACGGCAAGTATCAACTAACCGGACTCGCGGCCGGGCAGTTTACTATCATGCCCCTGGCGAAGGCATTCGTGGTAGGCACGAGTGGCTCTTATAAACAACCGGGACAATCGATAACTATCGCCGAGGGCGAAACGATCACAAAAATAGATTTTGCTTTAGTCCGCGGAGGGGTAATCACCGGACGCATTACCGATACCGATGGACGTCCGGTAATTGGTGAACGAGTCAACGTTGTGGCCAAGGATGTTCCTGATACTGGTCCGATGAATATCTTTGATGGACCACGAAATAAGACGGATGACCGTGGCATCTATCGCATTTATGGTCTAAGCCCGGGCAATTACAAGGTTAGCATTGGTCAGGCGGCTGGCGCGGCCAACGTGGCAATTATGGGAATGGGTGGAAGCCAATACACGAAAACCTTCTACCCCGGTGTCGCAGACGAAGCCAAAGCGGCGATCCTTGAAATAAATGAAGGAACTGAAATTAGCAACATAGACATTGTCGCCAGTAAATCGGGACGCGGCTTTTCCGTCTCCGGTCGTGTTGTGGATGCGGATTCCGGCCAGCCGGTACCGAGCGTGTACGTAGTGCATTCTTCGTTTAATGAGGGAACTCAGCAACTCGGAGGCATGAACTTCAGCGGCAGCCAGACCGACGCCAATGGCAAGTTTCGTTTAGAGAACATACAACCGGGACATTATGTCGCTTATATGCTTGCGACTGGAGAAGGTACTACCTCGTACAGCGACCAAACGCCGTTTGATGTTGCCGATGGCGATGTCTCGGGCATCGAGATCAAGATTCATCGCGGTGCGACAATTAGCGGAGTAGCAGTTGTCGAAAACAACTTCGACCCTGCGGTCACCTCCTTGCTCCAAACGGTTTCCCTTATTGCCTTCAGCAGCACCAAGGGCGGTGCTCCCTCGTTCAGCCGCGGCCAGATCAACCGCGATGGGAGATTCAGTTTCGCCGGACTGGCTCCCGGGAAAGTGCAAATCAATGTGGTCGGCTTTCCGACTCCGCCCAAAGGTCTAGCGCTTGTGCGCACCGAGGTAGACGGAATAGAACAGCGAGAGGGGTTCGAAGTAAACGCAGGTGCGAAAATCACTGGCGTACGTCTCGTCTTTGCGTACGGCACCGGGTCGATTCGCGGCGAAGTAAAAGCCGAAGACGGCATACTACCCGCGGGCCTGACATTACAAGTAATCATTCGCTCCTCGACCGGTGGTGCACGCCACCTTAATGGCAGTGTTGATGCACGCGGCCATTTCGTCGTGGAAAACATTCCACCCGGCACCTACGAAATGTCGGTTATGACCTTTAGCCCGGATCGAACACCTTCGACGTACACGCCCGTGCCGCGAACTGTCAACGTTGAGAGCGGCCCGGTTCAGATAGTGCTGGTCGTAAACTTCGCCGCTAAGAAAGCCCCGGAATGAAGACATTCTTGTTTGTATTGCCGCTTGTCTTAACCATGAGTGGCGTTGTCTCCGCGCTGGCTCAGTCACAGCCGGCGGCCAAGTCCATTGCCTCGCCGTCTCCAACGCCCGCTGAGAAACGCAGCCCTAACGAGAGCCCGCCTGCCACCGGATCCATCAAAGGCCGTGTAGTCGCTGACGACGGACGGCCGGTTGTTAATGCAACGCTAATGGCTCAGGCGACTAACGGTCCGCCTTCCATAAGGCCGGCGCAAGTGGATTCCGAAGGGAAGTTCAGTTTCGATGATCTGCCGTCTGCCGCCTACGTAGTTTTCGCGATGGCTCCCGGGTACATCGATGAAGCAATGTCAACTGGAGACCCGAACGATTGGCCGCGACACTTGATCGGGGCGCAGTTGAAGATCAGGATGATTAAGGGCGGAGTGATCACCGGTAAGGTGACGAATTCGA
>DASTTS010000335.1:0-6964 GCA_035760085.1 Pyrinomonadaceae bacterium | reverse complement strand
GCTCGAAGTCCGCCTGGCTCGGTCAATAGAATCTCTGTCGCTTCGTCGCTACTCAACTCTGTATGTATGCTCGCAACCACACGGCCTGCGACGTCAGCGAGTCTGAGCTTGATGTCAGGGCTTTGCGAGTTTGCGAGCCATTCGCGTGCTTGCCGGTAAGCGGCTTGCAATATCTCCGGCGATAACTCCTGAATCTCCTCGATCAAGGTGAGTGCTGCCAGTCCGGCAATGTTCAAGGCATTCACCTGGTGCGCAGATTCAATCGCTTGTCGAAAAATAAAATGAGCCTGGACAGTCCGGCCCAACCGGGCCAGGGCCGTTCCTTGCGTGATTAAGGCTTCAGCCACAAGGCAAACGCGACCACTCTTTCGCAAGACCGATACTGCGCGACGCGCGAGACGTTCGGCGTCCGTGAGTTTTCCCTGCGCAATCAACACCTGCGCGCGACTTTCATCAATTTGTGCAGTGTGAGTCTTGTCTTTGAACTTAACAGTTAGACGACGCGCCTCGTTAAGATACTTGTGTGCTTCTTTGTGGTGGCCCAACTTGAAGAGCAAGAACCCGACATTGTTGATTACATCAGCCCGAAAGATCTGATTGTGAGCGAGTCTGAATTGTCTCTCCGCCTCTCGATATTCATTGATGGCCCGTCGGAAGTATTCGAGCCTATTCTCCATCGTGGCGAGATTTCGATGAATGATCGCAAGTTCGGTATGGTAACCACCTTTAATCGTGTGGTTAGTAATCTTTCGGAATAGCGATTCATTCGAGTCAAGAAGTTCTAACGCTTCGCGAAACCGTCCCGCCGTCCATTCAACAGTGGTTAACTTTAGTAATGCCCTCGCCCGGGCGGCCCCGGCAAATGTCAGTTTCTCCAACGCTTCATCCAACCATGATCGCGCTTCGTTCAGCGCGCCTTCGCGCCAGTAGCAGTAGGCAATCTCGGATTGAGCCACCGCGACCTTAGTTAGATCTCGCATCGACTCAAAATAAGTAATGCTTTCAGTGAGAAGATTTTTGGCAATCTCCTGCGCGTCGCGAATTTGATTCTTACTTCCGATCCAACTCGTGAGAATACCGACGCAGAACAAAACCTCAGCAGCGACAGACGGGTCCAGGCCGTTTGTTTTTGGACGTTCACCGATGCGCTTCCACAACGGTCGCATCGTTTCCTGCGCGGCTGCGTAATCGCCTCTGTCTTTTTGTTCTAAGGCAGTGTTGCACCTGCGCAGAGCTTCACTGTTCGCGTTCAGGTGCGCGGTCTCCAGCTTAGGTGAGGCCATCTTCACGAAAGATACCCTTTGTTGGTGAGTGTAAAGAAAGTCTTGTTTAACCAGCGCCTGATATTAGAAACAGCCCGGAACCCCGTGTCAATAGCGCTATATGTATTTACACTATGCTGTTTTCTTGCCAGTCGACTGGCATTTCCTCAACTCAAAGGAGAAAAGAGACAGAATGAGACACTTCGCATTAGCACTCGTCCTCGCGTGCGTGCTTTCGGGCACGGCCTCGGCCGGTGAAATTCCTACGACGGGTACACCATCGCCGCCGCCCCCGAGCCCTGTCATGACCACCGGGGAGACTCCTTTAACGGAGGCAACAGAGACTCAGGGGTTAACTTCAGTATTAACGATGATCCTGACACTTCTCGATATCGTTAGTTAAGAGTTTTTGCAAAGTTAACTACATAGCCAACTGCCTCGTCAGGCAGAACGGTAGATGTGTGTTTACGGGAGACTACATGGGTCCAGGTTCGGTCATACAAATGGACTGGCATGAATTCCAATTTGCATCCTCGCGGTGAAGTCTTGTGATGGTCCTTTGCCGGCAGCTATAAACGGCGCGATTTCGATTGCCTCACACCTCGCCCAGAGTGTGGGGCCAGGGGCGCCGGTCGGCCTTGGTGAGGGGGCCAAGCCTGACGCCCCTGCGTTTCTCGTTGCAGTCCAGCAAAAAAGAAATGGCGGCCCGAAAAGGCCGCCATTCTTATTACCGCAGACTTGCTTGATTACTTCGCGGTCAGCTTCGGCACGGAGAAGTTGCCGCCCGAGAGCTGAATCGGATCGAAGGTCAGATCAACCAGAATCGCACCGGACGGACTCGTCACTCGCAGTCCAAACCGATCTGATGATCCCGGATCTCCGTTGTCAATGACCCGGGCAATGAAGCCGTGATTACCGCTGCCGTTGACCGTAGCCTTGCCGGTCGGCACCGCCTCATTCCCTACGATCGCCATGGTTCCGATCGAGTTGCTCTTAACCACGACGTCGCCTGTCGGTCTGTGCTCGATGTAAAGCAGTGACCCTTGAGCGTTACCACTCTTCAGGTACTTGATATTCACACCGACCTGCGCTTTGAAGCCGTTGTGAATAAGCATGCCTCCACCAGCGACGAATCCGAGCGATGGATCGTAGACAGTGAGCACAGTGTTGCCTGTACCCTGATAGAAGTTCCCATTGATTGTCAGAGATACATCGTAGACGTTCACTGGAACATTGTTCAGAGTTACGCAGGCATTGCGTGTCGCTCCAACTCCGCCACCACTCAAAACAGCAGTCGGCGAAAAAGCTGAACCACTGCCGATGGGAACGACGTTGACGGTCACGCTCGTGATGTTAGTCGTGTCTCCAGGACTGCCATCACTCACCTCGTTCATTTCGAAGCAAAGGGTGATTGGTCCACCCGTACCACCAGGCGAATTCACCTTGACTGCGAACAGATTCGCGGCGGCCGGAGCAACAGTGGCATCCTCTCTCGACACCGTGAGCGTGCCCGTGTTGCTGCTATTCAGGAACGCACTGTTAGTACTGGTGAATGCTGCTGTGATTGTGTGTGGGCCAGCCGGCACGGTTACCGTGTACGACGTTGTTGCCACACCACTCGAGTTCACAGCAACCGGACCACCCACTGGATTACCATCAACCGAGAACTGCACGTTTCCGGAGATGGTCTGATCGAGATAAGTGGCCGGGCTAACGGTGGCTCTCAACGTAGCCGGATCACTATAGACACCGGAGGCTGCATCAACTGTGACTGTCGTCGCGGTTGGTTCCTGCAAACTCAGAATCTGATCGTGGAGTCCCGCGGCGTTGTGATGATGCAACAAGAGCAAACCTGTGGTTCCGTTTGCTGTTAGATTTGCCTTGTTGTAGTTGACGGGAATAGAGGCGCCATTCAGGTCGCCATAAATCGGCAGCCCTGAAAATCCGCCAGTCACGTCAAAACCCGGATTACCCGCATCGTACGTACGAGTTGTAAGAGTATCGATGGTGCCACCGAATCCACGACTCGTCGTAGTGATGCGATAGTTGAACTTCGCATCGGCTGTAGTCAATCCAAGCGCCGAAGCAGTTACCGGAATGACCATCATGTTTGTGTTGTAAGCAACGGTCTCGAGGCCCGCCGGGGAAATGTTGTTGATGAAACTATCAACAGTGAGCGCCCCCACGGGTGCCAAGGTACGCCGCGCAGACACAAAGACGTCAAACAGATTGCCCTGCGCATCTGCAAACGCCGTGTTTACGACCTGAAAATCATCGGTACCATTCCTGTCCCGGTCAATGAAGATGTTAACCTGGACATCGCTCGGCGTGGTCCATTTGCCGTGCATCGCGACGCCAAAGTAAATCTTCGTAACACCTGCGACGACCGAGTTTGTAGCCTTGAAGTCGCTGGTCACGCCAACAGACTTCAAGTCAGCGTTACTCGCAACACTCGTAGCCGGTATGTTGGCTGGACTGGTCCCCTGTAACTCGAAAGCACTAACGAGTGAAAGCACATCGGTCGGGAAGACCCCGCCAGTATTGACGTCTTGTCCGGCCAAGCCGACGTTGGTCGAACCTGTCGGTCCTGTCAACAAAACGTAATTGTGATTGGTCGCCATGTTTGAAGCTGGACGCGGAGCCGCATACAACGGTAAACGCAGTGCAGTACCACTGGTCGGCGTCAACGTCACATAGCCCGATTCCTCGCTCATGTAGTAACGGGGGTTAGTTCCCTGGGTAGGCGCCATCGTCGTATCGCGCACATGCTTCATCGCTGCGGCATTTGCATCGAGCTGGACGGTAAATGTCGTCGAACCACCAGCAGGCACATTGATGTTTGGACCACCCGGGAACGAATAGCTCACGCCCGGCACGTCTGACAGGGCTACATAAGAAAGATCGTAGCTCACATCAACAGCTCCTTTGTTTGCAACGCGCACCGTCTTCTGCAAATTCGCAGTGCCGACTACTTCGGGAGCACCAAAGGAAACACTCACGCCACCCGTCGCGTCGTCGCTGTAAGCGATGACTTCGTCGTTGCTGGCGTCCTGGAGATCGATGCGGCCAGCACCGATTCGCTGTACGCCAAACCTGGATCCCGTACCGTTAATGCCGGTAAATAGATCGTGATTCGCGGTGTTCATCACGAGTGCTTTCAACTCTTCGACGGACCACGTCGGATGAAGTTGACGAAGCAGCGCCATTGCGCCGGCCACGTGCGGAGAAGCCATTGAAGTTCCGCTAATCGTGGCGGACAAGTTGCCGGTGCTGAAACCGGTCGAGCTGATGTTAGTACCGGGCGCGGCAATATCAGGCTTAGGCCCGTTGTCGCCACGGCGTACCCCACGCGAAGTGCTGCCGCTGACTGTGTCGCCCAGATGAGTGAAATTCAAAGTGGCGTTAACGCCGGTTCCAAGTTGGCCCTTGATCGCATTGCCATCGGCTAGCGTGATTGACAACGACAAGATCGTGATCGAGGGATCAGATCCGCCCATCGAGATTGTGCCGGCAACGTTATTGGCCACGATCACGGCATTCGCTCCAGCGTCCTGAGCGTTCTTTACTTTGAAAGTGAACCCGCAACCACCTCCACGATCCACAAGCGCGATTAAGCCGGTGAAGAATCCCGGCGCGAATGGCTGGCAGCCGTCGGTAGTCGTGCCCACCGAGCCGGGCGCCGCGCCGGGAAACAGATCGGTGGAACCATCGTTCGCGAGTTTGACACTACCGCTGATGCTCGCCGGGAAGATTATCAACGGGTTGAAGGTCGCCGGAAGCGACGCCTTGTTTCCCGCAATTGCCGGCGGCGAGGTGATTGTCGTGGTTGCCTGCTGGATGCCGAAGTCGACAATGTTGGCCACGCTAATCGCGCGACTCGAAGTGGACGGGCTTCCCACGATGTAGTGAGTGTCGCCTGCGTTACCGGCTGAGGTGACAACGATCACCCCCGCCAATGCTGCGTTGCTGCTTGCAGTTGCACTCGCGTCATTAGCAAGGCCGAAATTGGAACCCAGCGACATGTTGATAACGTCGACGTGATCGGAAGGATCTCCGTCGCCGTTCGGATCAACGGCCCAGTTGATCGCCTGCGTCGTAAGACCGGTGCTTCCCGAACAGCCGAACACTTTCAAGGCGTAAAGCTGGGCTCGCGGCGCAACACCGGGTCCAATGCTGAACGAAGAAAAGGGCACTGTGCCGTCCCATGGACCGAGAAAAGTCGTGCCATCGGCATTGACACCTAAACCAGTTGCCGTGCCGGAAACGTGCGAGCCGTGTCCGTTGCAGTCGAGCGGATCCGGATCCGGCACAGGGATGTTGGCGCCCGTGTACGCATCTCCGGCGAAGTCCATTCCGCCGACAACTTTCGCGGTCGGGAACGTGCCCGGCTCAAGGATGGCCCGGTTGTTGGCCGCGTAGGCTGCGGCCGTGCCTGGTCCACCGAAGTTGGCGTGCAAATAGTCAGTGCCGGTATCGATGACCGCAATTCTGACGCCATTACCCGAGTTGCCGCTTGTTGCTTGCCAGGCGCTGGCAGCTTTAATAAAGGGCAAACTCGATGAGTTCTCGATGTAGTGAATCGGAAGCGCGTAGACCCCTTTCACATCCGCGTCAGCTCTGAGTTGCGAAAGGATGCTGGCATCGATTCGGGCGGCGATGCCGTTGTAAGCAGTCTGCACGCTGTAAAGCGGCCGGGCGCTGCGACCGAAGGCGGCGAGTCGCGCGAGCACACGTTGCTGTGCTCCCTTGATCCGTGCCATTTGCGCGCGCGCTGCGCCTTGGGCTGCGGCACGCTGCTGGGGATTGGCAGCACGGTCACTCTGATTGTTCAGAGCGTCTGCATATACTCTTGACGTCGGCGTGTCGAACAGCTCGATCATCACGTTGAATTCGCCAGTTTCGGGGAGTTGATCCTGGCTCTCGAGATCGCCCGTAGGTCTGTCGTCTGCGTACTGGGAGCGATCAAATCCGGCTGATTGAGCGTGACTGACTTCATCCGGTTGAGTGAGTAAGAAGGTGAGTAGGCCTAAAGCCAAAAGCAGTGAGAGTGTCTTTAGTATAGTTCTGCGCGACATTCGGTATATTACCTTTCGATTGGGAATTAGGACGTATGGACCCGCTGTTGCCGCACAGACGGAGGGCAAAACAACGACACAACTTACAAGAATAGGTCCGAGGACCAGAGACTAGCTGTATGAGCTTTATACGACTGACAGGCCGCTCAATATATACGAGGTTTATAATTCAGACAAGCTCTCGCGGGAGGAAGTAGTGCCCTAATTTCAGATTTCTCTGCGGTTCTCTGCGTATCTCTGCGTTCTCTGCGTTGAAATGGCTCTTTAACGCAGAGAACGCAGAGATACGCAGAGAACCGCAGAGAGAGGATTTCAACATTGATCTCTGAACAACAACTGAATGACTATCGCGATCGTGGGTATCTCGTGATCGAGGGGTTTGCGAGTGAGCGGGAGTGTGAGGAGTTGCGGGGAAGGGCGGAGGAGATGGTTCAGGGGTTTGATCCCGACGAGATTGTTTCGATCTTCTCCACACATGAACAGAGCCGCATGGCGGATGATTATTTCCTGACGTCGGGAGATAAGATCAGGTTCTTCTTCGAAGAGAACGCTTTCAACGCTGATGGCACGCTGAAGTATCAAAAAGAAAAATCGATTAATAAGATTGGACACGCGCTGCACGATCTC
>DASTTS010000334.1:0-11646 GCA_035760085.1 Pyrinomonadaceae bacterium | reverse complement strand
CGGCGTGCTGTTCACACCCTCAAGCGAGGCGGTGAACAGACCGTACTCGCCGAAGCACTCACAACACACGGCAAGGCGCTGGCCCGTCTAAAGCAGACTCAAGTAGCTCGAGCCGCTCTCGATCAAGCGGTCGAAATCGCTCAGATTGCCGGTAACCCCGATCGTGGTGGCATTGCGGCGGTGACTGCCATCGAAGAGTTGAGCCCGTATCTCTCCGTTGAAGCACTGCAAGATTATTATCGAACCGCTGAAACGCTGCTTTCAAAATCTCAGAACCAGAGCCTTAAAACCCGTCTCGGCGAATGCGCCAGACGCGTACTTTCAATCGCTCTTGACAACGCCAAAGAGGCAACACCCGCAGCCACCGATGTGGCATTGACGCCAGGCTTTTCGCTCGATACCGAAGTCCTTCGTTACGAAGGCAACCTCATTCGTCGAGCTCTGGAAGAGTCTGGCGGGAGCGTCACGAGAGCCGCACGTCTCCTGGGAGTGACCCACCAGGGACTTGCATTCATTCTTAACGGACGACACAGCGATTTACTCTCAATTCGCAGTCCGGTAAAACGTCGTCGTCGCAGCATCATTCGAGATCACTAGCTGCTTCGTTCCACGATGGCCCAAACTATTTGGCGCTGCTTTCTCAAAGGCAGCGCCAATCTTGTATTTGTGCTCTAAGTTAAGTTCTCCTATGATTCAAAACCTGTGAGTCACGCAATGAAATCTATTATCGGCCCTCTCATGTTGATCCTGGTTTTGTGGTCAACTGCATCCGCCCAAACCTCGAAACGCCGAGGCGCAATTCGAAAGCCAACCACTCCCACTCCACAGGTGCAACCAGTCGCTCAGCCAACTCCAGCCAGCACCCCTGTGCGACCACCTGCAGCCCCCGCATCGCTGCTGATCGTTAACGGGCAAACCTTGACCACTGCTGATCTGGAACCTGCGTTACGCCAGGAACTCGAAGCTCTCGAGGACAAGATCGCCAACGCACGACGCAGCGTGTTGGATTTACAAATCAACACCATGCTGCTTCAGGTAGAAGCGAAAAAGCGTCGCATCGATAGTCATCGTCTATACGAGTCGGAAGTTACTAACCGTATTCCGAACCCAACACCAGCTCAAATCAAAAAGTTTATCGATGAGAACCGCGATCAATTCGCAGGCGTGGATCCGAACGCCGCGAATCAACAGGTGACTGCATACCTCAACGCGGAAGCGGAAAGTAAACTTGCTGACGATCTCGTTAACCGGCTGCGCCGGTCCAACCCGGTGGTAATGGGCGTTGACATCAACTCGCCGAATTTGAACCCGGCATCAGTCGTCGCCACCATCGGCGGACAGCCGATCACCGCTGCTCCTTTGATCGAAAGACTGAAACCCATCATCTACAAGATGAGGCTCGAAGCATACGAAGCCACGAAGCAGCGTGCGGATCGCCTCGTCGACGATATGTTGCTACTGGAGGAAGCAAAACGTCGACAAGTTGGACCAGAAGAAATCGTACGCGCTGAGATAAGTGATAAGGTTCGTCCTCCGACGGAAGCCGAAGTAGCTCAGTTTTACAACGAGAACAAATCACGCATCTCCGGCGATCTGAACAGCGTTCGCAACCAGATCGCGACTTACCTCCAAAATGAATCCCGGGCGCGCTTCGAAAAAGATCTATCAGCAAAACTTCGCAAGGGTGCTGACATTCGCTGGTTAATAAGTGAGCCCCCGCCAGTCGTTCAAAACATCAGCGTCGACGACGATCCTGCGCGCGGCGAAGCGACTGCTCCAGTCACGATTGTCGAATTCACTGACTTTCAGTGCCCGGCATGTGCCGCGATGCATCCGGTTCTCGAAGAAGTTTTGAAGTCTTATGGAAACAAGGTTCGTTTCGTAGTACGGGATTTCCCCCTCAACCAGCACGAATGGGCGCGCAAAGCAGCCGAGGCTGCGAACGCTGCGAATGCTCAGGGCAAATTCTTTGAGTACATCACCGTGCTTTTCAAGAATCAGAAGGCACTCGACGTACCGAGCCTAAAGAAGTACGCGACACAAGTCGGTTTGGACCGCGCTCGTTTTGACGCTGCTTTGGACCGTGGTATGTATGCTGCCGAGGTTCAGAAAGACGTCGAAGACGGAGAGATGTATGGCGTCGGAAGCACGCCGACGATCTTTGTGAACGGAGTTCAACTGAGAGTCTTGAGCGATGAGGGACTGAGAGCAGCAATCGATCGCGCAACCGGTACGCCGAAGACCAGTTCGCCCCAGTAAGCTCAACTTCAACATATCCAAATGGTCGTTTCACTAAAACCAGAGCGGCTGAAACGCTACAAAGACGTGGCGATGCTGTTGATCAAATACGGGCGCTCCGATCTGATCAGCGCGGCCGGACTCGAAGGCAGTGTGCTACCGGATGAGATGGCAGCAGAAGCGGAGATCGCTCCCGCAGAAGATCTCGCCAAGGATTTGGAAAAGCTTGGCCCAACCTTCATCAAGCTTGGCCAGCTACTTTCCACGCGTGCCGATCTGATGCCTGGTCCATACCTCGAGGCACTGTCACGTTTACAGGACCACATCGAACCATTCGCGTACGAGGAAGTCGAACGAATCGTTTCGGGCGAGCTCGGGGTAAGACTATCGAAGGCATTCACTGACTTCGATCCAACTCCACTAGCAGCAGCATCTCTGTCTCAAGTACATAAAGCGACGATGCGCGATGGCCGGGAAGTCGTCGTAAAGGTCCAACGACCCGATATCCGCGACCTTATCGTTGGCGATCTCGAAGCGCTCGGTGAGATCGCATCTTTTCTCGACCAGCATACAGAACTTGGACGGCGGTACGAGTTCGATAACATGCTTGTGCACCTGCGCAAAAGTCTGCTGCGCGAGCTTGACTTCACGATCGAGGCCAACAATTTACACACCATCGCAGAAAACCTCGTGGATTTTGAAAACATCGTCATTCCCGAGCCTATCGACGATTTCACAACCACTCGCGTTTTGACGATGGAATACATCGCCGGCAAGAAGATTACGGCCCTCAACCCTCTCAGATTGCTGGAAATCGATGGGGGTCTCCTTGCCGATGAATTATTCAGCGCTTATCTGAAGCAGTTTCTGGTCGATGGTTTGTTCCACGCCGATCCACATCCGGGAAATGTTTTTCTGACTGACGACGATCGCATAGCACTGCTCGACCTCGGCATGGTCGGCCGCGTCACGCGCACCTTCCAGGACAATCTCTTGCGGCTGCTGCTCGCGATCAGCGAAGGGCGCGGCGAAATGGCTGCTCAAGCCGCGATCAGAATGGGTGAACCTAAAGAAGGTTTTGATCGCTCAACGTTCGAGCGACGAATAACAGATTTAGTGTCCGAGCATGGGGATGCGGTTCTGAGCAAGGCCGACGCCGGCAAGGTGACACTCGAGATCGCCAAGATTTCTGCTGATTGCTGGTTTAGATTGCCGCCGGAATTCACCATGTTCGCGAAGGCGCTGTTAAATCTGGATCGCGTCGTTTATACGGTCGATCCGAATTTCGATCCCAATGTCGTCATTCGCGATCGTGCGAACGAGATACTCCAGCGCAACATTCTCAAGAGCGTTGCTCCAAATAACCTTCTGTCCAGCGTCGTTGATTTAAAAGAGTTTGTCGAGAAACTTCCGAACCGTGTAAACAGAATTCTCGATTCCGCGGGAAACAACGAGCTTCGTTTCAAAGTCGACGCGATAGATGAGAAAGTCGTTATGGAGGGACTTCAGAAGGTCGCTAACCGGATCACATTAGGTTTGGTTGTGGCTGCTTTGATTGTCGGCGCTGCGATGCTGATGCGGGTGGAGACGTCGTTTCGAATCTTTGGTTATCCGGGACTCGCGATGATTTTCTTTTTAATCGCCGCGGCCGCCGGACTCATGCTCGCTTTCAATATTCTCTTTTACGACGAGAAGCGCCGCAAACACTAGAGCTTCCGTTCTTTCGCGGTGCGCAGCAATTCTCTCAATTCATCAGTTTCTTTTGCGGACAGCGAAGTAAACGAGATCCCGAATCCAACGGCGGGTTGATAGGATGCGACGTGACCACGGAGCGCCAGCCACGCGCCCGACGGAAGTTGGACCTCGAGCTCGACGTGCTCTCCAAGCTCCGCCTTCGCGTACGTATTTACGAAGCATCCGCTCAGACTAACATCGTCAACACGAGCCTCATGCCTGCCGGCCATGCTCTCCCATCGAGCCTCGAGGAGAATACGCTTTCGCTCGTTACTTCTTCGCTCACCTGACATCGATGCCATTCTAAACGATGAAGCGCGACTATGCAGACTACTCCCGAGGAAAGAGAGTCGTATCAGGCTGCTGTGCCGGTGCGTACTTCGCGAGGAGACGATAGCCAAGCAGGAACAACACAATGAATGCAAACGTGAGCGGCAAGCGAATATCAGACTTCACTAGCATCCAGAAGTGGACCACGCCCGCAATCGCTGACAGGTAAACCAGGCGATGCAGTTTCGCCCAGCGCTTTCCGCCGAGCCGTTTCACCATCTTGTTTGTAGAAGTGATTGCCAGCGGCACCATTAGCAGAAATGCAACCATGCCGGCGAGTATAAACGGACGTTTCACCACGTCCTGACCCACACTGATGAAGTTAAAAAGGCGATCGAACCAGATGTATGTGAGCAGGTGAAGCGAACCGTAAAAGAACGCAAACAATCCGAGCATCCGTCGTAGTTTTACCAGTGAATTGATGCCAAAAATCTTTCGCAACGGCGTGATTGCCACCGTTAAACTGAGAAAGATCAACGTCAGCATTCCAGTTGTGGTCGTCGCGAATTGAAGCGGATTAGGACCAGCGCGCTTGTGATAGAGATCCCACAAGAGCAGGGCGAGCGGTACCAGAGCGTTCACGAAGACGACGACTTTTACGAAACGCACATCACTCATATTCAAAAGTACTTCACGAGGTCCATACCCTGATACAAGTGCGCAACTTGCTCGCCATAGCCATTGAATAAGAGCGTGTCGCGACGCCCGTATTCACCGATTCGTCGTTCAGTCGCCTGGCTCCAGCGCGGATGCGCAACATTCGGATTCACGTTGGAATAGAAACCATATTCGTAGGGCGCCTGAATATTCCACGTTGTCGGTGGCTCATCGGCAACGAGCGTTATCTTCACAACTGACTTGATACTCTTGAAACCATATTTCCACGGCACTACCAGCCTGATCGGCGCTCCATCCTGTGGCGGTAACGTTTCGTCGTACATGCCCGTCGCCATAATCGTCAGCGGGTGCATGGCTTCGTCGAGTCGCAGTCCCTCGACGTAAGGCCAGTCGAGTATGCCTGTGCGTTGATTCGGCATCCGGTTGGGATCAAACAGCGTTTGAAACGCGACAAACCGCGCCTGCGAAGTGGGCTCAACTTTCTCCAGCAACTTGTTCAGCGGAAAACCAACCCACGGAATCACCATCGACCAACCCTCGACGCAACGCAGCCTGTAAATCCGTTGTTCAAGTGGAAACTTCAACAACTCATCGATATCAAAAACCTTCGGCTTGTTGACCAGGCCATCAACGGCGACTGTCCACGGTCTCGTGACAAACCCCTTCGCCGCATAGGCAACGCCACCCTTCGACGTATCAAATTCGTAAAAGTTGTTGTAGTTCGTAATCGCTTCCAGCGGCGTCAACTGATCCTTAACAGCAAACCCTTCTTTAACAGCTTCCTGCGTCGGCGCTTTGGCGACCTCCTCGAATTTGTCGCCCTCAACGCGTGGCGCCGGAGGCGGATTTAGCCGCCGGTAAATAAGCGTCGTGGCTGTGGCAGTTCCCGCCATGACAGCCGCCTGGATGAATCGTCTGCGGTTCAGATAAACATCTTTATCCGTGATCTTGTCTGAATTTTCCGACATTTCTAGTGACCTTGCTCTTTAGAATACCTCTATTTGTCGCCAGGTTCGCCGAATCCTTACACGCAAGTTGCATGACTGCAAGTTGCCCGCCCGCCATTAAAGTTCTTGAGTCACCGGCGTCTGACGGAATAACATCCGGTGGCTCTTCTGTCGCCCGCCAAAAGGACGATTGCGTGGAACAACCCTTAACTGCACCTTCCGACAAATCCGACAACGAACCCGCCGACAAAATTAGCTTTCGCAGCCGACTTCTCCGTTGGGGAATCGTCCTGTTTGTCGGTGCCGGTATTTTGCTGATTCCTGTACCTTCAGGAATCACACCGCAATCGTGGCGTTTGCTCGCAATCTTCGCCGCGACCATCACCGGCTCGATCGTGCGTCCGATTCCCGGCGCCGCGATGGTGTTGTTAGGAGTGACGGCCTTACCGCTCTTTCGAGTATTGACGATCAACGAGGCGTTGACGGGTTACGCAGATCCGTTTGTCTGGCTCGTCCTCGCCGCGTTCTTCATCTCGCGCGGGATGATTAAGACCGGACTCGGACGACGCATTGCTTTCCTCTTCATCAAGGCCATCGGCAAACATTCTCTCGGACTCGCTTACGCGCTCGCCTCCACCGAGATGGTGCTTGCAACCGTAATCCCGTCCACGGGTGCGCGCTCAGGCGGAATCATCTTTCCCATCGCAAAGAGCCTTGCTGAAGCTTACGAATCTCGTCCCGGCCCCACAGCCAGACGTCTCGGCGCTTTTCTTATGGCCAGCGTTTACCAGTGCAACGTCATCGTCTGCGCAATGTTTCTGACCGGGCAGGCGTCAAACCCGATAATTGCCCGGTTCGCGCGCGAAGTCACCTCGATTGACATCACGTACGCACGTTGGGCCATCGCCGGCTTCGTACCCGGAATCCTGTGTCTCTTGCTGGTGCCTTATGTGTTGTACCGAGTATTTCCACCGCACGTAAAACACACACCTGCTGCCAGCGAGCTGGCTTCAACAGAATTACGAGCGATGGGTCGGATGAGCTCGTCCGAACGGTTGATGCTGCTCGTCTTCTGTCTCGTCGCAACTCTGTGGATGACGAACAAGTGGCATGGCATCGACTATGCAGTGGTTGCCCTCGTTGGAATTAGCATCCTGCTGCTCACGAACGTTCTCGATTGGGAAGACATCATCAGCGAAAAAGCTGCATGGGGCGTGTTCATCTGGTATGGCGGTCTCGTTCGCATGGCCGAGGCGTTGGGTCAAACGGGAATCACGAAACGATTCGCCGAAGCCTCAGCAAGTTTGACCGCCGGTTGGAACTGGTGGCTCGCACTCGCGTTGCTGCTGTTAATCTATTTCTATGCGCACTACGTATTCGCAAGCATCACTGCACACGTAACCGCGATGTTCACGCCGTTTCTCATCGTGATACTCGCCGCGGGAGCACCGCCGTACTTGGCCGTGTTATCGCTCGCGTACTTCTCAAACCTTGCTGCGTCGCTGACTCACTACGGCACCACACCCGCACCGATATATTTCGGCGCCGGCTACACATCCCAACGAACATGGTGGACCCTCGGCCTGATTGCGTCTTTGATAACGATCAGCGTCTGGAGTCTCGTGGGATTTACCTGGTGGAAAGTTCTCAGACTCTGGTGACAAACATGGCTGGATATTCCGGAACACCATTACCAAAAAAACTCGGAATCAAAGAAGGATCTCGAATCGCGCTCGTCAACGCGCCGGAAGACTTCGAATCCGAACTAGGCGAACTACCTGACAACGTTCAATTCATCAAGCGCCCGGCGAAGTCGCTCGATATCATTCTCTTTTTCGTCTCTAATGAACGAGCCTTAATGCGTGACTTCACAAAACTCGCTGCCAAACTGACTCCAAACGGGATGCTCTGGATCGCATGGCCGAAGAAGAGCTCGGGTGTTGCGACCGATCTCGTTGAACAACGTGTGCGGCAGATCGGTTTGGATGCCGGACTAGTTGACGTGAAGGTCTGCGCTATAAATGAAATTTGGTCAGGTCTCAAGTTTGTTTATCGTCTGAAAGATCGATCGTCACTGAAGTAAAAAGTTATCCACAGATCCTGAGGAAATCTTTGTGGAAATCAGTAGGCGGAGTTTTACAAAGCTGTTACAAAGGCGCACTTACAACACTTTGCACACGTGAGCGGCGCAGGCAAAAGGCTTTATAAATGAACGTGTTAAGTGTTAAGAGATCGATCGCATACGAACACGGTTTGAACGATGGTCCATGTGTTTTACAGGCGCGCTACTAATGGTAGGACCAACAAATTTAAGTACGAAGTTGTAGCGCCAAACATTCGGCGAACGGTTTTTAAGAACTCAAATTTCCGAACGAATTCGAATGTCTCTCAATCGCTTTCGGCACACTTCAGACACACTAAATAGTCGTGTGAGGCGAGTGATGTGATTCCGTATCCTCTCATTCAAGAGGCGTTTGCGTTTCTAGAAAGTAATCTTGAATCAAGATCGATCGACAATATTTTGGAGTTGGATTTCGTTCGAAACAAATCTGAAAAAGATGTTGCAAAAATAGTGTCGTTCACTATAATGCGATTCCCTCGCTGAACAATTGATTGCCAGTTACAAGTTTTGGATCAGCGGCCTGTTGGATGATCGTTGAAGGTTAACTAAGCTCTCATAATTCTCGCAATTGCCCAGGAGACCTTCAACGAAGAGAAGTCAGGTAAGTATTGGGGCGTGACTAGGTGCGGTAGTTGCGCAAGGCAATCTAGGCGATCGCCCAGTGGGATCTTCGCCAAAAAAATAAACCCCCAAATCGATGCCTTTGCCGGAAGAATTACGTACCGGATGAGGGTGTAGTGTTGTCCGATTACGGATTGCAAGCAAGTCTTGATGCCCAGTGGAGTTGTGTGAAATGGCCGAACTACATTTGTCCCCCCAAGTAAAAAACTGTCCTATTTGTTCAAAAGAACTTCCCATTTCTGAATTTGGAATTTGCCGCGCACGTAAAGACGGACGCAATCTCTATTGCAAGAGTTGCATTCGTCAAAAGGTCACTCAAAGTCGTCGCGCTTTGAAGGAATACAAAACGGCTCGCAAGAAATATATCTCCCAACAAGTTGATATCGCGGAGCTGCTTGCGAGTGACTCGTCCGGCAACGGTCATTATCACGCGAAAGCAATGAGCAAGTTGTCTCCTGTTGAGCGTGTGCGTGATGCGATTCGCCGCGGTTCGCGAACGCAACGTGAGATTGCGCAGGAAACCAAACTCGGAAAAGATGAAATCGGAGACGCGTTAGCCAACCTCCTGCTTTGGACTCACGAGATCAGAACACAAATCGTCGATAACACCCGGCTCTACTTTCTCAATGAGACTGCCGAGACGGCGACTGTTGACGATGGTCCAAGGCTTCCGGCTCGCAAACGCGACGTGCCCAGTTCGTTTAGTTGTTTGCCGGGATTGATGCCTGGAAGGAACCCTGAGGGTGAACCCGAAAAGATAGGGGGCTGGGTGGCAGCCTAGCCTCCGCGTCGAGCTTTCCGATTGCCGATCCTGATTTCCTCAAGTCGGCAATCGGAAATCTTAAGCGGCATCATCATCATTAGTCAGCGAATGCCTCGAGCACCTCATTGGCGTGATCTTCGGGCTTTACCTTCTCGAAGATCTTTTTGATCTTGCCCTTCTCATCGATCAAAAAGGTGGTCCGATGAACACCCATGTAGGTTCGTCCCATGAACTTCTTCTCTCCCCAAACACCGTAAGCCTCCGCGATCGATCGATCCGTATCGGCTAGCAGTGTGAATGGGAGATTGTACTTGGCTACGAACTTTTGGTGCTTCGCTTCGCTGTCTGGCGAAACGCCTAATACCGCGATACCCTTCTTTTTGAACTGAGAAAAGGAATCACGAAACGAGCAGGCTTCTTTAGTGCAACCTGGCGTGTCGTCTTTCGGATAGAAATAGAGCACCACCTTCTGTCCGCGTAGATCTTTCAAACTTACAGTTTCGCCGTTCGCGTCCGTCGTTTTGAATGCAGGTGCAGTCGATCCCTCTTTGAGCATGTTTTGTCCTTTTTTGTTGGTCTATGTCTGAATTGTAGAGGATCAAGGTCACTTTCATGAAAGCATCCACAAAAAGTAAACACAGCTACTGGATGGTTAAGCAAGAGCCTGAGACTTACTCGTGGGACGACTTCGTCAGAGACGGCAGCACTGACTGGTCCGGCGTGCGAAACTACCAGGCCCGAAACAACCTGAAGGCCATGAAACCCGGCGACAAGGTGCTTTTTTATCACTCCGGCAAGGGAAAGGAAGTCGTGGGATTAGCGGAAGTCGTGAAGGGGGCTTATCCCGATCCGACTGCTGACGATCCGCAGTGGGTTGCAGTTGATCTAAAACCAGTCAAGCCTCTCGCGAACTCTGTTCAACTCGCGGCTATTCGTTACGACAAGCGCCTCAGTCAATTGCCGTTGATTCGACAGTCGCAATTATCAGTGATGCCATTGACGAAGGATGAATTCGACGTGATCGTATCGATGGGAGGTAACAAAACTCGTCGACGCCAATAACAATCCTGTCAATCCTGAAAATCCTGCAATCCTGTCAAAAACTCACTTGAACAGTAATTTCTCCTCCCCCTCATCAGGCACCGCCGACTCACTCAACCGCGGATAAATCTTAAACAACGGCTCCGGTGCCGGCACACGTTCCTCCTCCAACGCGGCTTTTATCTCCACCGCGTTCACTACCGCCTGTCCGCGGAAGTGATTATTCGTAATCACGTACGTTTCGCGCGATTGCTTCGACACTTCCTTAATGCGGACCAGCCATGGATCGAGCTCGTCAATGGAATAGAGATAATTGTAACGTTCATCGCGCGGCGCCTTTTCACGAAACCAGTCTTTATAATTTCTGCCATGCAGGCGCACATAACCCACGGGCGACGTTGTTAACGCCTGCGGGCGAATCGACTTCTTGAATACCGGCTGATCGATGTTGCAAATACCAACACCACGTTCCTCCAACCATTCATAAACTTCCGGCGTGTTCCACGACGAGTGTCTCACTTCCACAACCAGCGGATAATCAGAAAACTTCTCCAACAGCTTCCCGAGGTAAACACGATCGTCCGGCGTGTTTTTGAACGACCACGGAAACTGGAGCAACACGGAGCCAAGCTTACGTGCCTTCGCCAGCACGTCCATCCCTTCCCGGTACTCCTTTTCATCCTTCTTCGTCGCTTTGCCACGTTCGTGCGTGAACACGCGATGCAATTTCGCCGTGAAAACAAAATCTTTGTTCGCGGCGACACGCTTCACCCAGGATTTAGTCGTTGTTGGCACGGGCGGCCGGTAAAAACTGCTATTGATCTCGATCGTATTAAAGAACCGCGCGAGATATTCAAGCGGATCAAACGTCTTCCCCGGCTTCTGCGGATACACCGGCCCTTCCCAGTCTTTATAAGACCAGCCAGCGGGACCAATGCGGATAATTCGTTTCGGCATCTATGGAATTGTTATAGTCACGGGTTTGCAAGAAAGCAAAGCATTTGACAGGATTGCCATGATTTACAAGATTTCATGATAGGAGGAGGTGATCTGATGCGTCTGACCGAGATGGTTGCGTGTTCTGGTTGAGCGGCGAAGCTTAACCCGAGCTTACTCGCTCAGGTTCTGAGCGGGCTACCGAAACAGCCTCATGATCCAAACCTGATTGTCGGTTTTGAAACTGCCGACGACGCGGGTGTATACCGCCTGCGAGACGACCTCGCGCTCGTGCA
>DASTTS010000333.1:0-3997 GCA_035760085.1 Pyrinomonadaceae bacterium | reverse complement strand
GCGGCCGGGCACGACGCATGAGCAGTTGAAGCAACATTCAATCGAGGTGTTAACGGAAGGGATGGTCGAGCTGGGGTTGCTGCAAGGCAAACCGGAGGATCTGATCAAGGAGAAGAAGTACGAGCAGTTTTACATGCACGGACTCGGGCACATGCTTGGGATCGATGTGCATGATGTGGGGCGCTATTACTTCGGTAAGGAATCACGCGCGCTCGAGCCCGGTGTGGTGATGACTGTCGAGCCGGGGTTGTATATTGCGCCGGATACGAAGGACGTGCCGGAGCAGTATCTCGGGATCGGGGTGCGGATCGAGGATGATGTCCTCTGCACCAACAACGGGCCGCGAGTGCTTACACACAAAGTCCCTAAGCAGGCTGAGGAAATTGAAGAGTTAATGAACCGCGGATAAATGCGGACTAAAAACGCGGATTTAGTTCATCTTCTGAATAATCGCGTCCGCGAATTCGGCGGTCTTGGCGGTGCCGCCAATGTCGCGTGTACGGACTTTGCCCTCTTCAAACACCGCAAGCATCGCTTTCTCAGTTCGATCGGCTGCTTCGCGTTCGCCGATGTATCTCAACATCAAAATTCCAGACTGCAACAGCGCTGTCGGATTTGCGATGCCCTGACCAGCGATGTCAGGCGCCGAGCCGTGCACCGCTTCAAACACCGCGCCTTTCTCGCCGATGTTTGCACCAGGCACTAACCCCAGACCTCCAACTAATCCCGCACAAAGATCCGAGACAATGTCGCCGTAGAGGTTCTCGAGCAGCATGATGTCAAACTGTTCCGGCCGCATCACGAGCTGCATGCACGCGTTGTCGACGATCTTGTCGTCAGCCTCGATCTCCGGATAGTCGACACTGACTTTTCGGAAGCAGTCGAGAAACAGACCATCCGACAGCTTCATGATGTTCGCCTTATGCACTGCCGTCACTTTCTTACGCGACTCGCGTCTCGCGTGCTCGAAAGCAAACCGCGCAATGCGTGTCGACGCTTTCTCCGTGATGATCTTCAAGCTCTCAACCACGCCCGGCACCACGATGTGTTCCAAACCCGCATACAAACTCTCCGTGTTCTCGCGCACGACGATCAAATCGAGCTCGGGATAACGACACGGCACGTTCGGCAACGCGCGCACGGGACGTAAATTGGCATAAAGATCCAACGTCTTGCGGAGTCCGACGTTGACCGACGTGAATCCTTTGCCGACCGGCGTTGTGATCGGACCTTTGAGCGCGACCTTGTTGCGCAGGATCGAATCGAGCAGCTCTTTCGGGAGTGTTTCGCCGAATTTTTCGAGGGCCTGTGCGCCTGCGTAATGAGTCTCCCACTGGATCTCAACGCCCGACGCTTCGATGATCCGCACCACGTTTGAGGCGACTTCGGGGCCGATGCCGTCGCCTGGAATCAGTGTGATAGCATGCATAAGCAAAGCATACAACAATAGGTCATATCGGTCCTACAGGACCTATATTTACGATGCGAAATCATTACGACATTGTCATCGTTGGCGGCGGCGTTATCGGTCTCACCATCGCGCGTGCGCTTGCGCTGCATGGTGTGCGCGATGTTTGTCTCGTTGAGCGCGGCAACATCGGCACCGAAGCATCGTGGGCTGCTGCCGGGATGTTGTTGCCGCAGGTCGAAGCTGACGCCGCGGATGAGTTTTTCAATCTCGCGTGTCAGAGCCGCGATCTGTATCCGGGTTTCGCTGCTGCTTTGCGTGAAGAGACGGGAATCGACGTCGAGCTCGACACCAGCGGAACGCTTTATCTCGCCCTCACCGAACACGATTATGAAGAGATCGAAAAGCGATACGAGTGGCAAACGGGCGCCGGGCTTTCAGTTGAACGTCTCAGCGGGGACGAGGCACGCAAGCTGGAACCGTCCATCTCCGGATCGACACTCGCCGCGTTGCGATTTCCGAAAGATATTCAAGTTGAGAATCGTCGACTCCTCACCGCGCTCGCGAACAGCGTTAAAAAGTTCAGCGTCGACATCGCGACAGAAACAAGCGTCGCCGCTGTGTTGCTTGAAGGGAATCGTGTGCGTGGTGTGCAAACATCCCGCGGCGCGATCAGTTGTTCAACAGTGGTGATAGCTGCGGGAACGTGGTCGAGCTTCATCAAGACGTCGCCGCAATCTCCAATTCCAACAATCGAGCCTGTGCGCGGGCAGATGGTGTGTCTCGCAGCGAAGCCGCAGCTCACGCGACACGTGCTCTACAGCCCACGCGGCTACCTCGTGCCGCGCCAGGATGGACGCCTGCTGGCCGGCTCAACTAGTGAAAACGCAGGCTTCGCGAAGTGCGTTACTGCGGGCGGAATCGCGACTATTCTGCGCAATACACTCGATATTTCCCCTGGCGTAGCGGATCTGCCGGTGGTCGATACCTGGGCGGGATTGCGGCCGCGCGCCGCTGACGGTTTGCCTGTACTGGGCCCTTGTGGTGAAATTGACGGGCTATTTTGTGCAACCGGACATTACCGAAACGGAATCCTACTGGCTCCTTTAACTGGTGAACTGATTTCCAAGGCAATCATTTCCTCTCAAAGATGACTTCAAGAGTCTTTTCAATCGCTTTTTTACTATTGGCAGCAATCTCGACGTTTGCGCAGGGCCTCGCTCCGGCCGTCAAACCGGACGGCAAAACTGATAAGCGTCCAGCCCAGGAATTATTCGAAGAAGCCAACGGATATCTCGGCAGGCGGTTTCAGGAATTCAACAAACAAAAGCTTCCTTACGACGCGAAGCTCGAAGCACAGACGAAAAAAGAGGCGAAGGATCTCGCGATCCGAAACGCGGCGACGCTGCAAGCGCGCGGATCTTTAAAAGGTGACGACCTTTATTACCTCGGCATGCTTCATCATCTTGCCGCTGATGCTGACGGGGCGCTCGCTGCCATGCGTCTATTGCTCAAAGACGATCCCGACGGTCAAAAAGCGCAGGCTGCTCGTAACGTCGTTGTGCTCTACGCGATCAAGAAGGATCTCATTCCCGAAGCGACCGCGGCTGTCGAAGCGTACGCGCATCATCAACCGCAGAGCGCTGACGATCGCTATCGCATGGAACTGCTGATCACGGATGCTTACATGCGCGCGAAAGATCACGCGTCGATGGCCACGCACGCGAAAGAAATGCTCGCCGCGTCGAAGAAGTATATCGAGATGAACAAAGGCGAGGTTTCCAGGCGCGACGAGATGTTGTTGAAATCGACAGTGCTGCTGGCGGACGCGTATCTGAAATCGAATCAGAAAGACGCGGCCATTGCTGCGCTGACAGACTTGAGACGTCTGGCAATCCAGCTACCTTCGGCGACGCTTTACCGGGATGCGACTGTACGCGTGGCGCGACTCGATCCCGAGTTGAATGTCGAACAGCTTTTCGATGCCAGTTTGGTGGCGGCGAATGTCGCGTTGCCGGAGCTAATCGCTGATGAATGGCTCGAGCAGCAGCCGAAGAAGTTGAGTGACTTTCGCGGGCAGGTGGTGTTGCTCGATTTTTGGGCGCCGTGGTGTGGTCCATGTCGTTACACCTTGCCGAATTTGGCGCGCTGGCAGAACGAATACAAGAGCAAAGGACTCGTGATCCTGGGCGTGACCAAGTACTATGGGCACGGCGGTGGGAAGCAGTTGAACGAGACGGAAGAGCTTGCGTATTTGCGCGAGTTTCGAACGCGGAATAAGCTGCCGTATGGATTTGTGATTGAGGATGGGGAGAAGAATGAATTTAATTACGGCGTGTTTTCGATACCGACGTCGTTTTTGATCGATCGTAAGGGGAATGTGCGGTACATCTCGCTGGGTGCGAGTGAAGATGAGATTCAGTTGCTCGGGGAACTGATTGACAAGCTGATCGCCGAGAAGTGAGAGACAGTTTTTGACAGGATTTCAGGATTTTCAGGATTTAAAAGATAGATGGACCACGGAATTAATTTACTGAATATCACGATTTCGTTTGCGGCGGGGATATTGTCGTTTCTGTCGCCGTGTGT
>DASTTS010000332.1:0-8217 GCA_035760085.1 Pyrinomonadaceae bacterium | reverse complement strand
ACCCTGAAACCTTTCCTTCACCTTCTCAATCACCGCTTTAATATCTTTCACCTTGTAATTGAGCTCACCGGACATGAAATGCCCGGCCATGAACGGCGCAATCAGCTCGGAGAGCGGCTTATCGTGGGTCGAATACTGAGCCGTTGTTGCGGTTGAATATCGAAGCGAGGAAAGACGGTTTAGTGGATCACATCCGGCAGGAGATCGAAACCTTAATCAACTCGTAGACATGATTTACAAGATTTTTCAAGATATCCTGTTCATCCTGTAAACATCTTGTAAATCCTGTCAAATGTCTTATGCCTGAACTACCAGAAGTCGAGCATGTCGTCCGCGCGCTGTCGCCCATCGTCACGGGTCGCCGTATCCTCGCCGCCGAGTTAAACCTCAAACGCATCGCTCCCGGCATCTCGCGTCAACGATTCAATCGCCAATTACACAACGCCCGCATCACCGGTGTTGGTCGCCGCGGCAAGTACATCCTCTTCCAACTCGAATCAGGACACGTACTCACCACACACCTCCGCATGACCGGCAAGTTTGTCTCACTCACAACCGACGAATCTCTGCCACCGTACGCGCACGTCATCTTCTATCTCGATGACGAGCGCCGCCTTGTGTATTGCGACATGCGACAGTTTGGACGCATGCAGTTCTTCAAAGATCCACGGCGTCCGCCAAAGGAGCTTCAGACACTCGCTCCTGAGCCTTTGTCAGACGATTTCACTGAAGAGTATTTCCTCAACACTCTCGCGCGCTCAGGTCGGCCATTAAAAAATTTGCTGTTGGACCAGACACGTGTGCTGGGTCTCGGCAACATCTACGCTGTCGAAGCACTCTTCCTCGCGGGTGTCAGCCCGATGAAGGCCGCGAACAAACTCTCAAAGCCGCGCGCGCGCAAGTTGTACCAGGCCATTCGCGATGTGCTACAGGAAGCCATCGACGCGGGCTCGACGTTGAAGATAGATCTAGCAGATGGTAACGGCAGTTACTTCGGAACCGCCGAACGGTTTTGGCGAGTCTACGAGCGCGAGGGCGAGCCGTGTGTGAAGTGCGGAAAAAGAATCCGTCGCGTGGTCCAGGGCGGACGCTCTACGTACTTTTGCCCCGGTTGCCAGCGCTGAATAACAATTTATGTCACCAGGGGTTAACAGTAAGCGGCACAATCACTCATCCTCATTCTTTCCCGAATAAGGAAACTCGCCGGCCAGTACGGCGCGCATCTTCACGTGCCCGTAAAGCACTTCCAGATAACAAATAAACCGGTGTAGCAGGGGTTTCGGGTCGAGATTGTTCTCAACTGCCGTAATCACTTCGAGGGCGAGACTCTCGTAACCACGCCAGTCTTTGTACATCAGATACTGCATGCTGCCGTCGCGAAACTCGAGTATTCGCGCGGTCACAGAGCGCAGCACGTCCGGGTCGTCTTTGGCTTGCGCGAGCCGCACAAACCGCATGAGGGATGAGAGGTCTTTGCAGAGGGTGAGTGACTGCTGGAGTCGTAGCTCGACGTCGTTGAAGAGCTTCGAGGCGTCAAGGCCGGGGTTGAAAACCTGGAGCAGAGTGATGGTGGACTGCTGGAAGCAATTCGTGAGTAAACCGTGTGCATGGAGGATCTTACCGTAGACGATGGGTATCGACTGTTCGGTGACACCGCGTACCAGCTCACGCTCGAAAACACGACGTAAATCGTGAGTAATACCGTAAGAAATGCCGTCCAGAACATCGAGCAGCCGCTCGTTTCCGACGGCGAGTTTGACGGCCCTGGTGTCGATAAAATCGGTGAGACCGCGTGCTTCAAATTCGACTACTTCGAGAAGTGAGAGACTCTCGAGAAGCGTGTCGAGCTTTTGCAGATTATTTTCGATGCGGTCAAGCCAGGCGAAGTAACGCATCATACCACCGAGAATTGTCTGTGAGATTTCTCGCAGGTTGGGGCTGTAGATTTGTTGAAGGGCGAGGTCTATTTCGTGGTGAAGATTTGCCTGAACTTCGCGTTGTAGCTGCGTCTGTGAGTCGACCGGAATAACGTCGCGCAGGAGAGGCAACTGTGGTTCAGGATCGTAAGTGATGTAGGCGAGGGGTGCGGACATCGGAGAACCTCCGGGCCGGATGAGCGCAAGCCCCGTGCCGCAGACGTTAGACAGGATTTACAAGATGTTTCAGGATGAACAGGATTTTTCCTATCAATCCTGAAAAATCTTGTAAATCCTGTCTAAAACTACCTCGTCACTAGAGATTCTCGAGGATGTAGTCGAGCATCATCTGCCTCATGTGCTTCAGCAGCAACGGATCCGTCACGCCATGCCTCGACTTCGGATACAGCATCAACTGAAACTGCTTCCCTGCCTTCTGCAACTCGTAAATAAACTGGATCGTGTTCTGCATGTGCACGTTGTCATCAATCGCGCCATGAATCAACAAAAGCTTCCCGTGCAGGTTCTTCGCAGCATTAACAGGCGAGCTCTTCTTGTAACCTTCGGGGTTGTTCTGCGGCGTGCCCATGTAGCGCTCGGTGTAGATGCTATCGTAATCGCGCCAGTCAGCCACCGTCCCACCCGCAATCCCGATCTTGAACGACTGGCTGTGCGTCAACGCGTAGCTCGTCATGAATCCACCATAACTCCATCCCCAAATACCAATGCGTGAGCCATCGACGTAAGGCTGGCTCTTCAACCACGTCACTCCATCTTCCAGATCGCGCAGCTCCAGCTCACCGAAGTTCTTGTAAACAGGCCACGTCGCATCCATACCCTTGCCACTCGCCGTGCGATTGTCGCAAACCCAGATGATGTACCCCTTCTGGGCCAGCAACTGGTGAAACATGTACGTCTGCGAGCCCCAACCATTCCGCACCTGCGGGGCGTGTGGACCACTGTATGTAAAACTCATCACCGGATACTTCTTGCGCGCGTCGAAATCCGGCGGCTTGATCATCATAGCTTCCATCACAAAGCCGTCGCGCGTCTTCACCTGCATCAGCTCCGTCGTGCCGAGTTTATACTGCTTCAGCGCGTCGACTTTATTCTCCGCGATCACGCGCACGAGCTTGCCCGACGCATCGTACAGCCGCACTTGCGAAGGCGTGTTGACGTCACTCCAAACGTCGATGAAGTAGTTATTCGCCGGACTGAGATCGACACGATGCGAGCCTTCCGCTTGCGTGAGACGCGTCAGGCCGGTGCCATCAAACTTGACGCGATATGCATGTGGTGCAATGTGACTACGCTCGGTACCGGTGAAGTAGATGTAGCCGTTCTCTTCATCCACGCCTTCGATTGATCGCACTTCCCACTTGCCGTCCGTGATCTGCCGCAACTGTTTGCCGTCGGCTGAATAGTGATAGAGATGTTCCCAACCGCTGCGCTCGCTGGCCCAGATGAACGAACCATCTTTCAACCAGATCGGCTGCTCGTTGATCGCGACCCACGCCTTCGACGTTTCGTGAATGACGTTGCTCGACTTGCCATCCTTCGGATCCGCAAAGTTCACATCCAGAAACGTCTGCTCGCGGTTTTGCGCCTGGTAGACAACCTTCTTGCCGTCAGGTGTCCACGTAACGCGCGAGATCAAGAAGTCCTCAGGCTGGTACTTAAACGTATCGATCCAGCGAATGTCCCCGCCCGCTGCATTAACCACACCCAACTTCACGATCGGATTCGGATCGCCCGCTTTCGGATACGATGTAACTTCAAGCGTCTGGTGA
Source organism: Pyrinomonadaceae bacterium (assembly GCA_035760085.1). Lineage (GTDB taxonomy): Bacteria > Acidobacteriota > Blastocatellia > Pyrinomonadales > Pyrinomonadaceae > PSRF01. Next base: position 4,511 of record DASTTS010000332.1, on the reverse strand, counting down.
TACGGAATGTGATCGACAACCGTGAACTCCGGCACCGGATTCTCATCGAAACGTAGAAAGGCGATGGTCGTCGAATCAGGACTCCACCAGTACGCGCCAAAGTTTCCGCGTCCATAAAGCTCTTCCTGGTAAACCCAATCCAAACGGCCGTTGAGAATCTTCGCACTGCCGTCGCGCGTGAGCGCACGCTCACGACGCTGCATACCGAGATCCTCAACGTACAAGTTGTTCTCGCGCACGAAGCTGATCATGCGTCCATCCGGACTGAAACCCTCGCCAACCTCTTCTTCAGGATTACTGGTGAGACGAATCGCGCGATCGCTGCCAAACTCGTAGTAGAAAAGATCGTTGGACCAGTTGATCAAAACGGCAGTCTCGGCGGGATTGAGATTGTAGCTGCCGCGGTTCGCGAGTTCTCGTGCATCCTGCGCACTCACGCCCGGCAACGCCGCAAACGCAGCCTGCATTTTGGCCGCATCGAAAAACGGAACCGCTTCACCCGTGGCAGCACTTACCTTTTGCAGTCGCGGCACGTCGCGTCGCGAAGCCTCGTTTGTTAACAAATAGTGATTGCCGTCTTTGAGCCAGCGGATGGTGGGAGTCGAGCCGTTGAAGTTGACCTTCTTGACCGGATCGAAAATGTCGTCGATGGTAAGTTGTTTGTTTTGTGACTGAACAGCAGTGCCGAGCGACAACATGACAGCCATCGCAAGGCAGAAGTGCAAACGATTGAGCAACGTCATACTCCTGTTAGTTTGTTTTCGTCGGGAATCAACTTCTTGATGAAGGGGCTCAAAATGGCGAGAAGAATAGCCGCTGCAATGAGGGCCACAGTCGTCCCGATAAACAACTTCGGTGTCTGCTCCAGTTTCTCCGGATCTACGCTGCCGCCCACAAGGCCCGCGATCAAATTTCCCACCGACGTGGCCAGAAACCAGATGCCCATCATCTGGCCCACGTACTTGCGTGGCGAGAGCTTAGTCATTGTCGAAAGTCCGACCGGACTCAATAACAACTCACCGATAGTTTGAAGGATGTAACTGACCGTTAACCACATTGGTGAAACCTTCAGGCCTCCACCACTGCTGACGACTAAATTCGCAGCGGGAATCATTACCGCGAAACCCAGTCCTGCAAAAAGAAGTCCGAGCGAAAACTTCACCGGGCTGGAAGGATTTGCGTCCCTTCTTCCGAGCCTGGTCCAGAGTGCGGCAAACACCGGTGCCAGGAGAACGATGAAAACGGAGTTGATTACCTGAAACCAGATCGCGGGGATGGTCCAACCGAAGTACACGCGTTGCGTGAAATCTCGCGCAAACAGATTCAACGAGGTAGGGGCCTGTTCGAAGCCGGCCCAGAAAATCGCAGCGAAGAAAAACAGGATCGCGATTACCAGCACGCGCTTCTTCTCTTCGCTGTTCAGGCCACCAAACCCAAACACGTACGCGAAATACAGCACAGCCATTCCGACCAGCACGTAAGTCATGTTTTTGCCGATGACCTGTGGGTCGAGATGTAGAACTCCGGTTGCGGCCAGAACGATAACAAGCACAAGCAGCGCGAGTCCGATTGCGACTGCAAGTTTCATCAGCCGTTCCTGACGTGATTGCTTGACGGGATCAGGATCGCGCGCGATTTCTTCGCCGAGATTTCCCAGCGTTCGCGGTGCGCTCAAGGCAAACCAGACCAGGCCAATCAACATTCCCACACCAGCAATGCCGAAACCCCAGTGCCAGCCAATTGCTTCGCCCAACAATCCGGTAAGAAGTTGGCCGGCTACGGCGCCGCTGTTGATACCCATGTAAAAGATCGAGAAACCCGCATCGCGGCGCGCGCCACCTTCCGGATAAAGATCGCCGACGATGGCCGAGATGTTCGGCTTCAACAAGCCCGTGCCAAGCACGATGAGAATGAGGCCTACGAAGAACGGCAGCTTCAAATGCCCGAACGCCGAAAGACCGATGGAGATGTGTCCCAGGGAAATGAAAACGGCGCCAAGCATGATCGCTCGCCGCAAACCCAGCAGCTTGTCAGCCACCCAGCCGCCCGGCAAAGACGCAAGATAAACGCCCGCTGCATAAATGCCGACGATGGCTGATGCCTGACTTCTCTCGATGCCGAATCCGCCGTCCGCGAGTGCCGCTGACATGAACAGCACGAGGAGTGGACGAATTCCATAGTAGGAGAAGCGTTCCCAAAACTCTGTGAAAAAGAGAGTGGAGAGTCCGATTGGATGTCCGAAGAATCCACGACTTTGGGCGGGTGTAGCCGTGACCACCGCATCTCGCGATGTGCTCATAGCTTTTTTCCTTTGTTCGGCGGAGCTTAGGGAAAGACCGTGAGCATTCAGCCAAAATGTGAGGAAGGCTGTCAAGCTTGGACCGCGGATGAGGCGGATCCGTTAAATCGATTTACACAGATTTGTCTAATCCGCGGTTATTTGATCTGGCACCGGGTGGTACATCTTCCCATAGCGCTTCGTGATGATCTTCACGTAGTTCTGCGTTTCGTTGTACGGCGGAATTCCATCGTACTTATCAACGGAGCCTTCACCTGCGTTGTAACCCGCGAGCGCGAGCTCGACATTCCCGGAGAATCGCTTCAACAACCAGCTCAAATACTTTGTGCCCGCAGTAATGTTCTCAACCGGATCGTTCACATCGTGACACCCAAAACGCTTCGCCGTCGCCGGCATCAACTGCATGAGTCCCTGCGCGCCCGCATGTGAACGAGCCTCTACTTTGTACTTCGACTCCTGCCAGATCACCGCGTGTACGAAGCGTGGATCAATACCCTGCTTCTCAGCGGCTTCAAAGATAATCCGGTCCAACTTGGGGTCACCGGAAGTGGGAATGTCAGCAGGAATGCGGAACTCTGATTCTGGACTCGCCTTGGCTACCGGAGCCATCACGCGACTAAACAATAGACCAGTCAGGTTGCTGAACAGGAACAGCGAAATGAGTGCGAAGGGTGCAAACTTGAGCGAGCGAAAATGGGGTAACCTGCGGGGAAACTTCATTCAGTAAATTCTCCAGATTAACGATGACCATAACGCCACCAGATACTTAACTCATGCAGAGTCCGAGGGGAACTGCACCGCACAACAGTCACGACTTCCGAACAGCAAGCTGTAACGAAGGACCGGAACTCAGATGGATAAACTACGAACGCAGTTGCCTTTTCGTTTCAATTTTATGGCTGTAAGTTGCTGAAAACATTGTACTTGTTCATTTCACTCTGCTCGGTCATTCTGAATGCGATTGTCATCGTGACATAAAAAACAAGACACTTTTCCCCACTCGCGTCCCAATATCGCAATCCGCCCCTCCCGGGTTGTCGCTAACGGTCCAACTCAAACGCAGAGGGCGCAGAGATACGCCGAGAACCGCAGAGAAGATTTCAAATAAATTTAGACACCACCCGTCTTTACGTTTTCTTGCTCTGCAGTGGAAATGGTGGTATAGAAGGCGCCCTCAACTCCCAACCTAAACAATAAAAGCCCAGCCGAGAAACTGTTTGACCAAAGGAGGTTCGTAATGTCAAAACTTCTCTGCTTCTCAGTGATGCTTCTTTCAATTCTTCTGTCGAGCGCTCCTTCAAGAGTGCAGTCCGTAAATCAGGGTTCCCCGAATTCAAAAATCCCTCAACTAACTCTAAACATTCCTGACTGGTGGAAAGCGCCAGTGACAATCAACAGCGTGAAAATTGGAGAACAGCAAGTCTTATCGGGATCGTCCATTTTGGCTACCGACGACTGGGCTAAACATTTGTCGATCGAAGCGATCAACAATTCTGAAAAGACGATTGCATACATCGCCTACGCGATCGATTTCACAGTTGCAGGCGAGAAAAAGCTCTATCGTATGAGGCTGCAGGACGGGAATTATTATGCATCGCCCGACGCTCTGACAGCGCCGGGTGGCCTACGAGTATTGAAGGGCCAGAAGCATAACATGACCTTTACCGACAAGGCCTGGAGCTGCCACTCAACCCTCGTCAGCATGATCAACGAGAGAAAATCAAAGCTTGTGAAGGCAGAATTATTTGTTGAGTCAGTGGCTTTTACTGACGACACATTGTGGGCGTTTGGTTCGCGTCTAAGGCGTATCAAAGGAACCTCGAATTTTGAAAACGTAGACCAGCGCTTACTGTCGCAGCGAATGAAGGAATCTGCCAACCATGCACGAGCACCTTATCAATCAGGTTGTTGCGTTCCTGTTTTCGATTACACTTCCGGGATGGCGAATCCAGTGACTGTTGTGTATTCGTGTAGCTCATGCCCTCCTTCAGCGGGTGGAGGTAGTTGTCCAGCCCCCGTTCCAACCAGGGAGGTTAATTCATTGAACGGTCAAGGAACCTCCGGGTTATCTTTCCTTGGGTTCACACATTGTTGATTGGAGCCCGTAAACTTGGGTGGTGTCTTAATTTAAAAATCTTCTCTGCGGTTCTCGGCGTATCTCTGCGCCTCTGCGTTTGAGTTGCCCTTTAACGCAGAGAACACTGAGATACGC
>DASTTS010000331.1:0-6993 GCA_035760085.1 Pyrinomonadaceae bacterium | reverse complement strand
CTGCGATCCCGTCACCAGAAACACGATCTCGTCGTCGCTCATCATCTTCGCTTCGTTCAGCGAGACGAGCAGGCCGTCCGGAATGTCGAGATAACCGAGCCGGTCCGCAACCTCGACGTTCTTCTGCATCGAGCGACCAAGTACACAGACGTGTCGATTAAACTGCTGCGCCACGTCGAGCACGATCTGCAAACGATGAATCGACGAAGCAAAAGCCGAGACGACGATGCGTCCCTTCGCCTCGGAAAAGATCTCTTCAAAGGCAGGAATTACGGCGCGCTCAGACGGCGTCCGCCCCGGCACAGTCGCGTTTGTTGAATCAGAAAGGAGTGCGAGCACGCCGTCCTGTCCGTAGCGCCGGAACGAGCGCAGATCGATCGGCTCACCGATAACCGGTGTCTCGTCAACTTTGTAATCGCCCGTGTGAATGATCGTGCCGACCGGGGTCTTGATGCCGAGTGAGAAGCAGTCTACAAGCGAATGCGAAACGCGGATGAACTCGACCTGAAAAACGCCGATGTCTACGACGTCGCGCGGCTCGACGCGATGCAGCAGGACGTCGCCGAGCAGGTTGTGTTCTTCGAGTTTGCTTTCCGCGAGGCCGGCGGTGAAGTGTGAACAGTAAACCGGAACGTTGAACCGTTTCAGGATGTACGGCAGCGCACCGAGATGATCTTCGTGACCGTGCGTGAGGATGATGGCGCTAATATCGTCGCGATATTCGTCCAGAAAACCAAAGTTTGGTATCGAGACGTCTACGCCGTAAGCCGACTCTTCAGGGAAGCCCATCCCGGCGTCGAGAATAATCATCTCGTCGCCGTACCGCACCGCCATGCAATTCATTCCAAACTCGCCGATACCGCCGAGTGGGATGATCTCGAGGACACTAGCCATAAATCGCAAGAGTATAGCATGTAGTATTATCTGGTTATGACTAAACTGTTACTGGTCCTTGTTGCGTTTCTGTTCCCGGGTATCAACGCCTTCGCCGCCACGCCGACGATGCGGGTGGATTACTACCACACCGGCGATGCGTCGCAGGAACTGTTCAGCCTCGACCGCGTAGTCATCGAGCCGCTGCCATGGCCGGGCGATCCGAAGCAGTCGATCGACTCGTCAAACCTCGGCAAATACCTGTTTGAAGTGCGCGACGCGAAGACGAAGGAACTGCTCTATTCGCGCGGTTTCGCATCGATTTACGGCGAGTGGGAAACAACGGACGAAGCAAAAACACTCAAACGCACCTTTCAGGAGTCGCTGCGCTTCCCCGCTCCGTCTGCGCCCGTCAACATCGTGTTGAAGAAACGTAATCCGAAGAACGCCTTTATTGACATCTGGGCCACGACGATCGATCCCGCGGATCAGTTTGTCGATCGCTCGAAACCGGTCGCGCCCGCGCCGCTCATCACGATTCAAAAGACTGGCGACCCGGAAACACGAGTCGACTTCCTGATCCTCGGCGATGGCTACACTGCCGCCGAAGCCGGGAAGTTTGAAAAAGACGCGAAACGACTGACCGAAGTGCTCTTTTCGACTTCGCCGTTCAAAGAAAACCGCCGCAGCTTCAACGTCTGGGGACTCTGCCCGCCCGCCGCGGAGTCAGGGATTTCGCGACCGTCAACCGGCATCTATCGCGACTCGCCCATCGGAGCGACTTACGATGCATTTGGTTCCGAGCGATACGTTTTAACGTTCGACAATCGCGCCTTGCGCCGTGCCGCGCAGTTCGCACCGTACGAGTTCATCGAAGTGCTCGTGAACAATCGCACGTACGGTGGCGGCGGCATCTTCAATCTTTACAGCACCGTCGCTTCGGATAATGCGTTTGCTGATTATGTGTTTGTGCACGAGTTTGGACACCACTTCGCGGGACTCGCCGACGAGTACTACACGTCGTCAGTCGCTTACGCACCCTCTGCGGATCGCGTCGAGCCCTGGGAACCGAATGTCACGGCGCTGCTCGACGTCAGCACATTGAAGTGGCGCAATCTTGTCTCGCCCTTCGCGAACGAGACGGCGATCCCGACGCCGTGGAACAAAGAAGCATTCGAAACTTACTCACGTGAGATCCAGAAGCGGCGCGCGCAGTTACGCAAAGACCGGCGACCGGAAGAAGAGATGGAAGCGCTGTTCAAGGAAGAACTCGCGCACGAGCAGAAGATGTTTGCAGCAGAGAAATACTTCGGGAAGGTCGGCGCGTTTGAAGGAGCGATGTACGAAGCGCGTGGTTACTACCGTCCGGAAGTCGACTGCATCATGTTTTCGCGCACCGATCACTTCTGCAAGGTCTGTCGCGCCGCAATCGAACGGATCATTAAGATGTACTCAAAATCGTAGTACCAGCTCCGTGTAATCTGTGGTTACTGTTTTAGTGGGGTTTGAGCGGTTCGAGTAGATCTCGATCCTTTGTGCCCTCGTGACAGACGATGCAGGATTGCTGCCCACGCTCTTCGAGGTCAGACACGAGCGCGTAGGTCAAACCGCGATCGGACCACGTCAACACCTTCAAGCCATCGATCGCGTTGTAGTGAAACGTCAATCCACGCGCCTGAATCTCTTCACCACCCGACGGGCGCGCCACCGAATCCGACGTGATCACTAAACTGATCGGCCGGTCCTTCATCCGATACGCAACGTAAGCCGCGTAATCGCTCTGGTAATTAACCAGACGCGCACCCTCCAGCGTGTAAAGCTTGTCCTGCCCCGACGACTCCTGATAATTCGGCAGCTTCACACTGAAGTTCACCTTGTTCATAAACCACGACGAGATGTGCTGCGGGTTCTCCGTTTCCATCTCGAGCGGCAACTGCCCGCGCACGTGACGCAAATGAGTATCCGCAGCCATGAGCGCAAAACTCGAAGTCTTAACCGGCGGAATATGGCTTTGTTTGTTGATGCGCCAAACGAGTAACGGCAAGAGCAACAAGAGCAACGCCGCAGCCGCAGCTACCAGCCAACTCACTCGCGACGCGCGACGCGGCCGGCTTTCTTCTACAACACCACTTCCGGCGACTCGCGGCCCTTCGCTCAGTATCTTCTGAATCTTCGACCGCAGCTCCGGCGGCGCGACGTGCACCGACCCACTCTCACGCACCGCTCTCAAAAAGTTGAGCTCGCGCGCAAAAAGCGCTGCGCACGACTCACAGTCGGAAAGATGCGCCTCGATCACTCCACGTTCTTCACCCTGCAACTCGTCGTCGAGATACAAGGTCAAACGGCCACGTATTTCCTCACACGTTCTCAAACTTCACTGAATCCTTTTCTTCTCAGACTACTTTCGCACGCGCTTGGGTTTGCCGGGTCGAAAGCAGTTTCCTAAGTTTTCCACGCGCACGTCCCAGCCGCGACATGACCGTTCCCGCCGGGCAATCGAGCACGGTCGCGATCTCCTGGTACGTAAACCCTTCGATGTCGCGCAACACCACGATCTCGCGGTAAGCGTCCGGCAAACTCGCGATTGCCTGTTGCACTTGTTCTCGTTCCAACTTCCGCAGGTAAACAACATGCGGGCTGTCTTGTAACTGGTCCACCGCCGGCCCGCTCGTATCGAGATCGACAAACTTCGGACCACTGTTCTTGTGACGAATCTCATTCAGCCACGCATTGCGCATAATTACGAACAGCCAGCCTTTCAAATTGCTATGAACGTCAGGCCGGTGCGTCGCGCTCGCCGCTCGAAGATAAGTGTCCTGCACGAGATCTTCGGCTTCCGCTATGTTGCGCGTCAGCGTCAGGGCATAGCCATAGAGCGCATCGATGTGCTCCATCGCCGCCTGGCCAAACTCAACAATTTCAACTAGGCCGTCCATCGTCGTTTTTTGTGGCAGCCATTTTAGATTAACACTCGGCCGCCAGGAAAATTCCCGGGAATAATTTCAGCCCTCGCGTGTTATTTCCAGTAGCCCAGATTGGGGCACGTGCAGCCTTCCATCACGTGCCGGTGAGTCGTAATAACAAAGGCCCAGTAATTATAGCGCTTTTACGGTCTTGCGGAGCCTCCGGGTTCCGTACACCTCCGGCGGGAGTGCCATGTGAACGACGCGCGCGGCGCCGTGAAACGTGGTGCTCCTCGGAGTGTGTTATTTTCTCGCTCCATGAGACCACCCCAACTACTCGTTTATATAGCCATTGCTTTCGTAATACTAACCGGTTGTCAGATCAACGCTACGGCCCAGCGACTAACACCACATCACATCACGCTCGCAAACGGAAAATCCTTCGACCTGAATCTTCCCGAAGGTTACGAGATTAACATCGCCGCCCAGGGACTGAAACGCGTGCGCTTCATGACGCTCAGTCCTGACAACCGCCTCTTCGTCACGGACATGTTCAACCTGACGGACAACCGGCGTGGCGTGGTTTATATCCTCGACGATTTCGATCAGAAAACGTATCAGTTCAAAAAAGTAACGAAGTATCTCAGCAACCTGCGTAATCCGAACAACGTCGCTTTCTACAGCGAACCGGATGGACACATGTGGTTCTATCTCGCATTGACCGATCGACTTGTTCGTTATCGTTACCAGGCGGGCGACAATGCCCCGAGCGGCGAGCCGCAGGTGCTCGCAACCTTTCCTGACTACGGGCTCGGCTACAAATACGGCGGCTGGCATTTGACGCGCACGGTGCTCGTAGGTGGTGATAACAAGATTTACGTCGCAGTCGGCAGCAGTTGCAACGCGTGCGAAGAGAAGGAAGAAGTTCGCGCCAGTGTTTTGCAGATGAATCCTGACGGATCGAACAAGCACTACTTCGCGCGCGGGTTGCGAAATGCCGTCGGGCTTATTTGGACCAATGACAAGCTTTACGCGACCAACATGGGATCAGATCATCTCGGCAACAACCGTCCGGCGGACACGTTTTACCGGCTCGAGGATGGTATGCACTACGGCTGGCCTTACTGTTTTCAGGACGGCGCGAGGATTTATCCCGATCCGAAATTCAATACTACAGGCGCTAGTTTCGACTGCCGCAAAGTGCCAAAAGCGCTGACGTCGTTTCCCGCGCACAGCTCGCCACTCGGTTTGGAGTATTTCGATTCGGACAACGCTTCCGATCTGGCGGGCTCATTTCTCGTCGCTTTGCATGGATCGACGAAACGAAGCCTCCGGCGCGGTTATCGGATTGTAAGGGTTCGGGAAGCGGGCGGCAGGATGGAGGATTTCATGACCGGATTTTTTGAGCCGCCCCGCATTAACGGCCGCCCGGCGGACATTTACAGCTTCGGAAAGGATGCGTTTTTGGTGACGGACGATTATAGTGGCGTCGTCTACTACGTCTATCTGCGTAAATCTGCGTAATCTGCGGCTCGGAAAGGAATTCAAACATGCGTGTTCGTGTCTCACTTCTCCTGATCATCGTCGTCTTCGTGTGTGCGCCCGCCTTCGCACAGAAACGGAATATGACTGAGAAGGACCTCTTCAATTTCGTCTGGATCGGCGATCCGCAAGTGTCGCCTGACGGTTCGCGCGTCGTGTTTGTGCGCGTCACTGTCAACGAGAAAAAAGATGGTTACAACACTGCGATCTGGACCGTGGCTACTGCGAACGGTGAAACACGCCAGCTAACGAATGGTCCACGCGACACGACACCGCGCTGGTCACCGGATGGAAAGTTTCTCGTCTTCGTACGTGCGCCGGAAGTTAGCGGTCGCGTCGAGCCGCCGCAGTTGTTCATGCTGGCGATGTCGGGTGGCGAGCCGTTTCAGTTCACGACATTGCCGCGTGGTGCAGGCGCGCCGCAGTGGTCGCCTGACGGCAAGATGATCATGTTCTACAACAGCGCCACCGCCGAAGAGATCGCAAAAGCAGCCGCACGCAACAATCCGCCACCATCGCCAGCGCCGGGCGCGAGCCCGAGTCCGTCTCCGAGTCCGGAGCGCGAAAGCGATGTGCGCGTGATCAATCGTGCAATCTATCGTGCGAACGGCGCCGGCTATCTCGACTTCAAACATCCGAATCACATTTGGGTCGTCACTGCGCCGAAAACCGGCGACGAAAAAGTCACTCCAAAACAGTTGACGAATGGCCACTTTGATGACGGCAGCGCCTTCTGGGCCAAAGACAGCGCGCGCATCTATTTCGAGTCTGAATACACAGACGAGCCTTATTACGAGCTGCCACGCACGGATCTCTATTCCATTGCAGCCACCGGCGGCGAGCGCACTCAATTGACTTCGTTCGACATGGGTGCGGGCGGTTTCACGATCAGCCCGGACGGCAAACAGGTCGCTTTCCTCGCTGCCACCAGTCAGCCGGTTCGCTCATATTCACAACCCGATCTTTGGGTGATGGATTTAGCCAAAGGCGCGAAGCCACGAAACCTTACGGCTAATTTCGATTTCGATATCGGCGGCGGTTTGACGGGCGACAACGTCGCGCCGCGAGCCGGTGGCGGGAATCTTCCAGTCTGGTCGCCTGACGGACGCAGCATCACGATGCTTTACGTCAAAGAAGGCAAAGCGAATCTCGGTTCGTTTGATGTCGCGAGCGGAAAACAAACTGATGTCACGACTGGAAACCACGCGGTCGTGAACTATCGCGCCGTGCCGGATGCGTCGAAGTTTGTGCTGTTGATCTCGACCCCGACGCGCGTCGGTGATCTCTACTGGTTCGACAAAACCGGACAGCCGCGTCAGCTCACACACCTGAACGACGAGTTGTTCTCAAAAATAAACCTGACGGAGCCGGAAGAAATCTGGCATACGAGTTTTGATGGCAAGAAGATTCAGGTGTGGGTGCAGAAGCCGCCTGACTTCGATCCCAACAAGAAGTATCCGCTCATTCTGAATATTCACGGTGGACCACACGCTGCGTACGGGTTCATCTTCGATCACGAGTTTCAGTGGATGGCGGCGAAGGGTTACGTCGTGCTTTATCCAAACCCGCGCGGCAGCACGAGCTACGGGCAGGAGTTTGGGAACATCATTCAGCACAACTATCCCGGCGATGATTACAAAGATCTGATGGCGGGTGTCGATGAGTTGATCAAGCG